>DUNQ01000023.1 GCA_012839325.1 Candidatus Cloacimonadota bacterium | reverse complement strand
GAGCGTTTGGGCTTGATTAAGTAAGCCTTAATTGCTTTTGTGAACGATATATGCCGGCTTCCTTGGTGGAGCCGGTTTTTGGAATGTATATAATATTTTCTATGCTGATTTGAATAGTAGAACACGGATTTCGGCTCCACCAAGGAAGCCGGCATATATCGTTCACAAAAGCAATTAAGGCTTACTTAATCAAGCCCAAACGCTCCTGTTGATAGCTATTATCTTGGATGTTTTTCCACCACTGTCTGTTTTCCAAATACCAAGCGATGGTCTTGCGGATGCCGGAGGGGAAGGTCTCTTTGGGAACCCAGCCCAGCTCTTTCTCGATCTTACTTGCATCGATGGCATAGCGCATATCGTGTCCGGGTCTATCCTGAACAAAGGTGATCAGCTCTTTATAGCTTTTCACCTCTTTGGAAGGCTCCATCTCGTCTAAGATCTCGCAGATGGTATTGACGATATCGATATTCTTGATTTCATTATGTCCGCCAACGTTATAGGTCTCGCCTATTCTGCCTTTTTTGATGATGGTATTGATGGCTTCACAGTGATCGGTAACGTAGAGCCAATCGCGCACGTTCAGCCCCTCGCCATACACGGGCAAAGGCTTGTGTTCTAAGCAATTCAGCACCATGAGCGGGATCAGCTTTTCTGGGAACTGATAGCCGCCGTAGTTATTGGAGCAATTGGAAATTGTGATGGGCAATCCAAAGGTTCTGTGCCAAGCTCTCAGCAGGTGATCACTTGCCGCTTTGGATGCCGAATATGGTGAGGATGGATCGTAGGGTGTGGTCTCTAAGAAGAGTCCTGTATCTCCCAAGGAGCCATACACTTCGTCCGTGGATACGTGATGGAAGCGGAAGCCTTCTTTTTCTTCATCGGAAAGGCTTCTATAATAATCCATCGCTGCGATAAGCATCACGGCTGTTCCCGTCACGTTCGTTTCGATGAATTCCAAGGGACCATCGATAGATCTATCCACGTGTGATTCTGCGGCAAAGTTCACGATAGTATCCGGCTTAAAATCCGTAATGATCTTATGCACTCTATCTTTATCGCAAGTATTTGCGTGTTCAAAGAAATAGCGTTTGCCGCCAAAGCGTTCTTCGATTTCGCTAAGGGATTGCAAATTCCCCGCATAGGTCAGCGCATCGAGATTGAGAATCTTTCCTTCAAAATTGGGATCGTTAAACATAAAATGGATGTAGTTTGCGCCGATAAAGCCCGCGCCGCCTGTAACAAGAATGTTCTTCATTTTTACCTCATTTTTTCTAATGTTTCTATTATTTGTTCAAATTCGTATGGGTTGTTATATTCCAATGTGATCTTGCCTTTGCCGCGGCTTTCCTGAACCTTTACGCGCAGGTTAAAGACCTTTCTAAATTCCTGCTCCAGGAAGCGGCTGTTATCCGAATAGCGCTTTTCTGCCGCCCTATTTTCTTGCAAACTAAAGTCTTTGGCTTTGCCCTCGGCTTGACGCACATTAAGTTGATATTTTAGGATGTGTTGTGCAAAAGGCAGCTGTAATTCCTCTTTTGCCATGAGGATGGCGCGTCCATGCCCCGCACTCAGCTGGCTTGCGGCTATCATTTCTATCACTTCCGCCGGTAGTTTAAGCAATCTGAGGCTGTTGCTGATGGTAGCTCTATCTTTTCCAATTATTTGCGCGATCTGTGCATGAGTAAGCTCAAAATCTTCTGCCATAGTTTGATAGGCAAGCGCTTCCTCGATTGGATCAAGATCTTCTCTTTGCACGTTTTCTATGATTGCCATCTGCAGCTGTTCTTTCTCGGAAACCGAGCGAATCACCACCGGAACACTTTCCAAGCCCGCAAGTTTCGCGGCTTCCAGGCGTCTTTCTCCGGCTATGAGCTCATAATCGCTCCCTTCGCTTTTGGTGACGATGAGAGGTTGAATAATGCCATTTTCGAGGATGGATTGTGAGAGCTCGCGCAGCTTTTCCACATCGAAGCTCTTACGCGGCTGATAGCGATTTGCTCTTATCCGCGCGACGGGCAGAACACCTATCCCACCTTGATTTGGCGTGCTTTCACCAACGGCATCCGGGATGAGAGCAGAGAGTCCGCGACCAAGTTTTTCATTCATAACATTTCCTCTTTATACGGAGCGTTCCACCACTTCATTTGCCAAGTTCAGATAACTCATTGCGCCCGGCGAGCGGACATCATAGAGAAAGATGGGCTTGCCAAAGCTCGGCGCTTCAGTGAGTTTAATGTTTCGTGGTATCACGCTGCGAAATACTTTTTCTTTGAAATAGCGATGAACCTCTTTCGCCACTTGCATGGAGAGATTCACGCGTTTGTCATACATAGTGAGCAAGATGCCCATGATCCCCAGCCCCGGATTGAGGTTCTTTTGTATGAGTCGTATCGTTGTAAGCAATTGGCTAACCCCTTCAAGTGCATAGTATTCACACTGAATGGGAACTATCACATCCGTGGAAGCCGTCATGGCATTCACCGTAAGCAGTCCCAATGATGGCGGGCAATCTATAAGGATATAATCCCAATCATTTAGTATGGGCTGAAGCGCTTCTTTGAGCTTGTGCTCGCGCGCAAATTCATGCACCAATTCTATCTCCGCACCGGTGAGGTCGATGTTTCCCGGAACGCAAAAGAGGTTTTTGGTATCCGTGGGCAAGATGCAATCCGTGATCGGCACTCTTCCAATCAGAGCATCATAGGATTGATACTTAACCTCATCCTTATCGATTCCCACTCCGCTGGACGCATTTCCTTGCGGATCGAAGTCAATCAGGAGAGTCTTCTTTTCTAAGACAGCCAATCCCGCTGCGAGATTCACGCTCGTCGTGGTCTTCCCCACTCCGCCTTTTTGATTTACAACCGTAATAATCTTTGCCATATTGCTTATATTTTCCTTAAAAAACTATCGTATCATCAAGTCTCTCTGAGCCACAGATATCAGCCTGCGCTCGCCTAAGATCTCGTCTTTTTTCATGCATATCTCTTCATGGCGTATCCCGCTGAGATCGTCAAGATTACGAGATTTATACATAATAAACTTGCCTGAGGGCTTCAACAGTCGCCTCAGCGGTGAGTGATAGCGCTCCTCAAGAGCCACTGCACGGCACAGGATGAAGTCGAAGCTGGGTCTGCGTGCCACATAGGCATAATCTTCCAAGCGAGAGCATTCTACGCCCGTTTTGGGCAGTTTCAGCGCAGCCACTATCTCGCCCAATGCCTTGATCTTCTTATTTATGCTATCCAGTAAGACCATCTCACCCTCGGGAACCAAGAGCTTGATGGGGATACCGGGCAATCCTCCGCCCGTGCCAAAATCCAGCACCGTCTTTCCTTCTAACTCCAAACATTCCACAGCCAGCAAGCTGTCAAGAAAATGATTGACCCAATAGTCATCCGGCGACATTTTTCTCGAAATTAGATTAACATTTTTATTGTGACTCACCAATAGTTTGTGATAGTGTTCAAATTGACCCATGAGAACATCCGCGTTCTCCGGTCTTATTTCTTTGAGGTATTGTTCAAATATTTCTTTTTGTGGAATCATATATCGTCCTTATTTATCTTTCGCAAAAGCGCCTGTATGAGAAATGAATCGTCATCCTCAAAGCTCCTTAGAGCTTCTTTTGCAGCGTCGCTTTTATGCATGCTTATAGAGCGAACTTTGAGGAATCTCAATCGCTCGTTTTCGGGGTTTGGATATGATGTTAAAAGTTCTATGCTTTCAGGGAAGTCAAACATTCCCAATGATGAAATGCATGTGGGCAGATATTGCCCTTTTTCGATGTAATTACTGAGTATAGGGATGAGCCTGCGGTCTTCCTCTCCCGCCAAAAGCGAGATAGCCGTCTTTGCCACCAGCGAATCCACATCTGTGGCACGCTCGAGCAATCTATCCCTAAAGTCTTCGCTAAATTCAGCCAAGCTCTGCAAAGCGCGATACTCCAAGCCTGAGTTATTCGCCAGCTTGTTTTCTAAGATATATTCAATCGCTTCATCGGCTCTTTCTTTCATGATGCGTCGCGCTTCTCTCACGCGCTGAATTGCCGAGCCCACTTCCCACTCTGCCGCTGCGGCAAATATCTCTTTGATGGGAGCGTCTTCCTCAGGAGGATCATCCTGATCATAGACCGTTGCCGCTTCCTCCTCTTCTTCAGGCTTTTCATATAGCTCTGCGTCCATGCCAAAACCATAAGTGCCTTTGAGCCAGCTACTGTTATTTGCCATCTCTCCTTGGGGATAGAGGTCTTCACCGCCTCCATCTAAGAATATGCCTATGCCGCCCGTGCTACGGCTAAAATTTGCACTGCCATAGTTTTGAACTTCGTGGCGCTCATAGCGGTCGTTGCCTTCTCTATCCACAAATACTCCCAGTGAATTGGAGAGCCCCAAGCCATTTCCGCCGTGAATGGAATATGCATCATCTCCGCCGCCGTCCACCAAGATGCCAAAGCTCCAATCGTGCCCTGCGCCTTGTCCGGGACCATTACGGCTATAATATGCATCGTTCCCGCTATGATCGTAGAGAACTCCGCATGCCATGTGTATCCCCGAACCTTGGGGATAGTAAACTGCGTTATACACGTCGTTTCCGCCTTCATCAATGAGAATACCGGCGCTATACCAATATCCCACGCCCTGGGCATAAACTCCGCCCATATATTTATCACTGCCGTCTTTATCATAGAGCAAGCCCAGTCCGCCGGCGAGGTGTGGACGCATGCCAAATCCCATGCCCTGCCCCATGGTTCTATAATCCAGCGGCATTAGCGGTGCATGGAAATATCTTCCGCCCAAATAGTAGCTATCCGAGCCCTCATAATCTGCCAAAAGACCCGCTCCGAGACATCCGCCGAAAGCCTGAGCCGAGGCATGTGCACGATAGGAATCGTTCCCCTCCTCATCGATGAGCGCAGAGATCCCCAAGAGCGCGGCTCCCTGAGAGAATATCCCACCCTGATAGCTGTCATCCCCCTTAATATCTTCAAAGACAGATGCGCCCAAGACGGCTGCAAAACTGAGATCGTGCAAGGCATAGACATCATCACCGGCAAGATCGCTACCCATGAATATCCCGCCCAATCCGCTGAAAAAGGGATCACCACTATGATAGAAATCATCGCCCTCAAAATCAAGGAAAAAGACCAGCGGCGCCGCTTTACGCGCAAAGAGACTGAGCTCATAGACATCATTGCCGGCAGGATCTATCAGCACACACACGGGGATATCCTTATATTTACGAGGCAAGCCATAATATGCATCATTGGCTATGCTGCCATAGATCATCAGCCCGTGCCGGCTCTTATAATACTTTATCTTCTTATTTTCAAACCTATTATGCTTAAATATCTCATGCAGATCATTTGCCTGAGCTACCGCACGCGCCATCTTCTCAAAATCCACCATTTCGATGAGCTCTATCATCTCTTCGATATCAAAAGACTCCGGCTCCTGTAGATCATAGCACTCAAAAAGGGACTTATAATGCTTGCGATCACTACTTTCTATGAGAGTCAAGATCAGCATGGACAGCAGCTTATCCCTCTGCTCTATACTGAACTTTTCAAAGGATGAATCCCACAATAAGGCAATATCATCCATACGCTTTTCAGTGAATTTAAACAAAGCTTTAGGATTCTTAAAACGGGTGATTTCGGGATCTGCAAGAGGAGTATCCACATCCCAAGCGATATGCATCAAATGCGCGATGATTGCTCTTTTATCGCCCTCTGCCATGATCTCTCTGAGCTCCACCACTTGATCAAGCGCATGCACGCCCTCATTTAATAGCCTCATCACCCAAGGGCTTTTCGCCTTTGTGGAAGGATCCCAATCCCTATAGAAAGAAAGATGTTCCAGCCCAAAACTTTCGGAGGTGAGCATACTATCTATCGCTTCCAATTCTGCAGGATTCAAGATATCATAACTTGCCCAGGACACGCCTATAGTCAGGCAAAAAAAAGCCGTGATTAGCACTATATGCTTGATTATGATACTATTAAAATTCATTTATACCTCTAAAAGGCATTCTAAATAAATGTCGCTTTGCTGTCAAACATTCTTTTTTAGATTTAATATATAATCGGTATTTTTCTGTTTGATCTGTGGAAATTGTCCTATATTTACCGCAAACTTGCCACAACTATATTCTACTTACAAAGCACTTCACCACCGAGATTTAAGCCATAGAAATTCAAGGCATGAAAAAAGGGCTGCATCCCATGTAAGGACGCAGCCCATTATTTATCTTATAGCTTTAAAGCTACAGATTATTTCATAAGTACCATTTTCTTGGTAGAGCTGTATTTACCGGCGTTCATCTTGTAGTAGTAAACACCACTGGATACGTCTCTGCCATTGTTATCTTTACCGTTCCAGACAACGCTGTGGTTGCCGGCGGCTCTGACGTCGTTGACGAGGTTGCGAACAAG
>DUNQ01000022.1 GCA_012839325.1 Candidatus Cloacimonadota bacterium | reverse complement strand
TGTTGCCATGTTTCTTAGGAGGCAAGCTTTCGCTCTTCGTGCTGAGAATATCCAGTGCGTCGATGAGGCGACGGCGAGTCTCGGAAGGAACGATGATGGCATCGATGTATCCACGACTTGCAGCCACATAGGGGTTATTGAAGCGCTGTTCATAGTCTTCAATCAATTCAGCACGCTTTGCTTCAGGGTCTTCAGCTGCGGCGAGATCTCTTCTAAAGATGATATTTGCAGCGCCCTGTGCGCCCATCACAGCGATCTCGGCACTCGGCCAAGCAAAGACCATGTCTGAGCCCAGATGGCGTGAACTCATGGCGATATAGCTTCCGCCGTAGTCCTTACGCGTCACAACGGTGAGCTTCGGAACGGTGGCTTCGGAATAGCTCCAGAGCAGCTTCGCACCATGGCGAATGATGCCGCTGTGTTCCTGATCGGTTCCGGGCAGATAGCCGGGAACGTCCACGAAGGTGAGCAGCGGAATATTGAACGCATCACAGAAGCGAATGAATCTCGTAGCCTTATCACTTGCGTTGATATCCAAACATCCGGCGAGAACCGTAGGCTGATTTGCCACGACTCCCACACTGCGTCCGTTCAGGCGCGCAAAGCCGACAATCATATTCTGAGCGTAGAAATAATGCGGCTCAAAGAAATAACCGTCGTCCACCACGCTTTTGATCACATCCTTCATATCGTAGCTTTCGCGAGGACTATCCGGGATGATGCTGTCCAGCTCGGGACACACGCGATAGGGATCATCCTGATTGTCATATACGGGAGCGTCTTCCATATTATTTGAGGGCAAGAACGAGAGCAATGTCTTGATCTGCTCGATAGCATCCGCATCGCTTTCACAGGCAAAGTGCGCATTTCCACTCTTGGTATTATGCGTCATCGCTCCGCCAAGCTCTTCTTGCGTAGTCTCTTCACCGGTTACCGCTTTGATCACATCCGGTCCGGTGATAAACATGAAACTTGTATTTTTTACCATGAAGACAAAGTCGTTCATAGCGGGAGAATAAACGGCACCGCCGGCGCAGGGTCCCATGATCGCCGTGATCTGGGGTATTACGCCGCTGGCACGAGAATTGCGGAAGAAGATATCTCCATATCCTTTGAGGGCATCAACGCCTTCCTGGATGCGCGCTCCGCCGGAATCATTGATCCCGATCAGGGGCACTCCGCTTTTTAGCGCCATGTCTTGGACTTTTACTATTTTAGCTGCATGCATCTCACCCAAAGAGCCTCCACGGGATGTGAAGTCTTGGGAGAAAGCAAAGGCAGGCCTACCGTTGATGAGTCCATGTCCGGTGATCACCCCATCGGAGGGGATTTCGATATCGGGCATGCCAAAATTGTCGCAACGATGGCTTACAAACATATCCAACTCTCTGAAGCTGCCTTCATCAAAGAGGAGGTCGAGCCGCTCGCGAGCGGTGAGCTTTCCGGATGCCTTCTGACGAGCGAGAGCCTTCTCTCCACCCATCTTCAAGATATCCTGCTCTTTTGCAAGGAGTTTTTTGATATTGTCCTTTGTTGACATCTATACCTCTTATTTTTTCTTATATTTCCATAGATAGTATAATGCGACATAAGCTGGAAGCATGGAGTAATGTCAACCTATTTGTTTGCTTTGCCTGTTTATATGGGGAATGAGGGGGATTACATGCTTTTTTTGGGCAAAAAAATATCCGGCTCGCAGCATATCGGAGCCGGATAGATTTCATATTGGCTGGGATGGAAGGAGTTGAACCCTCACATACGGAGCCAGAGTCCGCTGTCCTACCATTAGACGACATCCCAACAGAGTAAAAAGATGGCTGGGCAGGGAGGATTCGAACCCCCGGATGGCGGGACCAAAACCCGCTGCCTTAAGCCGCTTGGCCACTGCCCAACACTATTTCATGGCGGAGAGGGAGGGATTCGAACCCTCGGTAGGGTATAAGCCTACACACGCTTAGCAGGCGTGCACCTTCAGCCAGCTCGGTCACCTCTCCTAACCGAATTATTCAGTTAGTGTATTTCACTTCTATAAAACTGGCGGAGGATGAGGGATTCGAACCCCCAAGGGCAGAACCCGGCGGTTTTCAAGACCGCTGCCTTACCAGTTAGGACTAATCCTCCACTTGTTCTATCCTTGAAAATCAATGTCGCTTTTTTGTCAAGATATTTGTTCGCGGAGGGCAAACTACTTGCTTATCATTTGTGCAAATCTTCGTCCCGATACGCAGAACTAAGCCTTTTCTCCGCAAGCCTCTTGGTTTAAGCGCGATACGCATTATATTGATATAAAACACATAAGAGGTAATCATGCGTAAGATAAAACTAATAAAAGATGCAGTCCCGACGATGGAAGGAGCAGGCGTGAAGCTCAATCGCGCTTTCGGATATTATGACATTCCTTTGTTCGATCCCTTCCTGCTTTTCGACGACTTTAGAAACGACGATCCCAAGGACTTCATAGCCGGCTTTCCTTGGCATCCACATCGCGGCATAGAAACCATTACATACATGCTGGAAGGCTCTGCCGAGCATGGAGATAGCCTCGGCAATAAAGGCGTGATCGGCAAAGGCGAAGTGCAATGGATGACCGCAGGAAGCGGAATAGTCCACATGGAGATGCCCAAGCCCGATTCCGAGGGCAAGATGTATGGCTTCCAGCTCTGGGCAAACCTGCCGGCAGAGCACAAGATGACCCCTCCGCGCTATCGCAATCTCACCCAGGAGATGATGCCAATCGTCGAGCTCGATGGCGGCACAAAGGTGAAGCTCATCTGCGGGAGCTTAAACGGCGTCAGCGCTCCCGTGCAGGATATCATCATCGATCCTCAATATTGGGATGTATCCATTCCCGCGAATACCAAGGTCAAGCTCCCTGCGCCCAAAGGAAATACAGCCTTTTTCTATGCCTATGACGGCAATGCCGAGATTGACGGTCAATCAGTGAAAAACAGACAAGTCGTGCTCTTTGAAGATGGCAACGAGATAGAGGTCTCTGCCATGGGTGAGGGCTTCAAAATGCTCTTCATGTGTGCAAAACCTCTGAACGAGCCCATATCCTGGCGCGGTCCCATCGTGATGAACACCGCCGACGAGATCAGGCAAGCCTTTAAAGACCTGAAAGACGAGACCTTTATCAAGTAAGTCTCCATGCCTTCCCCATAGGGTTCAGCCCGTGTTTCGCCTATGATATGCTCATGCCTATGACCATATCATGACCACATCATCACCTGAACCCAATAGGGAAGCGGTAGGAAAAGGGCGAGATTTGACCAAAAAAACAGTCTTTTTGGTTGACAAAAATCACGAAATCACTAAAAAGGTAAATTGTAAAAGCATAAAAAAGACAGCGTTTAAAGTAAGAACGCAGTAAAACTATTGACATAAATTGCCCCTGTCTTTTCCTTGCTTTAAGTAAACGATAATTGGGAGTTTTAAAGAGATGAAAATACCGCAATATAGCTGGACGCCAACGGTTACCTTGGCACAACTTTTTGAGGAGCAAAATCAGTTCTATGACGCACTTGCAACCTATGAGCTCATCGCTCAAAACGATTCTTCGCCTGCCATCAGGGAGAAAATCGAAGCCTTGCACATGCGCATTTTGAACGACTCTTCAAACGACTATGACAATCGCATAGAAAAGCTCTTTACTCCCGAAGAGCTGGCTTATCTCAAGATTCTCAGTCATCAGGGTTTCGACAATATGTCTCGCGCAATCGGTAGGCTCAATGAAGGCATTGAAGAGAGTCAGATCGCATTTGAGGAAGAAGAGGTTTTGGCAGACGATAAGGAGCTGGATGCCCTCTTCATGATGCTCAATGAGATCGAGGAACAGACGCAGATGAATCTCGATACGGATAGCGATGAAATGGAGGATAGAAGCGTGCAAGACCTCCTCATCGGCGTGCTCAGTCGCTTCGATAAAAATACCCTGCTCAAAGATATCCCGCTTTCGGACTTCCTCGGGATCTTTGTGGATATGCAAAATCCGAAAAAACAGTAATGCTCAAATCCGAGCCCAAATACAATAAAATCTGCATCAAATGTGAGCGGGAGTGCAAGCAATTGGAAAGCATTCAGCTCATTCATTGTCCCCGTTTTATAGCCAAAATCGAGCAATTGGAGATCAAAGTTCCCGGCTTTGGTAAACGCTGGAGCAGGAAATAGATGCGCATTATCGCCGGAAGATTTAGAAGGAGAAGGCTGAAAAGCGTTCCCGGATATGGGACACGCCCTACCTCGGATTACAATCGTGAGATGGTCTTTGCAACCGAGCAGGATGTAAGAGGCAAGAAGATTCTCGATCTCTTTGCAGGAACCGGGAGCATTGGTTTGGAGGCGCTTTCACGCGGTGCGAAGTGGGTGGATTTCGTGGAGTTTGCGAATGTGGCGGTGGGCACTATCCTCGATAATGTTAAGACTTTAGATTGTGGTAAAGATTGTCATGTATATCGCAAAAAGGTGGAGAGTTATATTCAAAGTTGTGAGGAAAAATATGATATCATCTACTTAGATCCGCCTTACAACAAGGGTCTGGTGAATCCTATTTTAAAGATGATATTTGAAAGAGATATGCTCTCTGAGGGCGGTATGATAATCGTGGAACATGCCAAATATGAGGACATTTCGCCTGAGTTTATGGATTATGTTTATAGGGTTAAAAAGGGGAAGGATACGCGCTTCAGCTGGTTGGATCCCGCTTTGGAACATTCACCGGATAACAGCTGAGAGTTGGCGCCTATATAGTTTTTCTTTGCCTGATTTAGATTCCCAGAGTATGATGTAGAGCCCTCTTGCGGCTCTTTTTCCATTGCTGTTTTTGCCGTCCCAATAGATTATCCCGCGGTTGGGATGTGTTTCACCATTTGCTAAGGTGCGGACTTTGTGTCCTTTTAGATCAAATACGGAGCAGGATATCTTCAGCTCTTCGGCTTCTTCAAAGGCGTAGCTGATGCCGATCTGTTCATATTCCGATGCGGGCGAACCGACGATCTTCATGCGCTCTGTCTGTTCGGGATCAAAGTTTGGGTCTATATCATCTTGATAATCATTGGGTTTGCCGGGATTGGCATCGCCCTTTTTCCATATCACTTCGCCGTCGTTCTCAAAGCGTAAAAGCGCCTTGTCTCGCGCGATCATATCTCTGGTGTAAGCCATAAAGTCAATCAGTTCCGTGCCGTCTTCATTATATAGAAAAAGCTCATCGCCGTCATCATTTAGGGAAGGGATGCGAGGGACTTTGATCACATTGCCGGGCGGGCAAAAAGGATAGTCTTCCAAGAGCATGTCTTTGTCTTTGCAGATCACGAAATATCCCGCGACGGGCGGCAGGGTGAAGCTCACAGAGTTCTGCGAGGCGTCTTTGAGAGTATATGTTTGGGATTGATTTCTGCCGGGACGACTGTAGATTTCTACCCATTCTTGTCTGCGGGGAAGGGGCATGGGCATGATTTCATTGATCACAAGTCCTCCGCCGGGCTCTCCTTCCGCGCTGAGATAAACCGTGTTGTTATCAGGATTTATATCACCTTCAAGTTCGATATTTAGCCACAAAACCTGCCAGTCAATCTCAAGATAATATTCTTTGATGATGAAGCTGCGCGGGGCGATGGGCTCGATCTCTTCGCTTACTATCGCTTCGTCTTCATGAAAGACCTTGAACAGTGCATTGCGCGAAGGGGAGAGCATGCTGTTATTCGAGATGCGAACGCTGAGTTGCCAGCCTGCGCCCATTGGGTTCATCACCGCTTCGCTCAAGGAATAATCGGCATAAACATGATTCGGCATGCCCGGAGTGGGCGAGCTTTCCACGATGAAATCCTGTGAGCAAACATTGGTGTCATGCCCGTCCATAATGCGCGCCAATGAGCAACCATCAGGTGTGTTTGGCGCAAAAGTCGTGGCGGGCTGTCCGCTATCATCTATCAGGTTATTGCTATTCGGGAAGTCATAAACCACTGTATCCGTGTAATTTCCGTCCTGCGAGATGAGACGCACGCCATCGGTTGCATCGCCTCCATTTTGAAAGCGAAAGTTGTAGTTAAAATGCGCCTGAGGAACCTCATCACCGCCCACCACCACGAAGCGACCTGCCCTCAGCACATAATAAGGAAAAACATAGTCCAAACTATACTGCGAGCCGCCGCTAAAGATAAGCCAGCCCGTGAGTTCTATATCTCTATTTGTGGGATTATATAGCTCTATCCACTCCTTGCCAAAGTCCGCTCCCTGTGGATTATAACAGATTTCGTTGATCTTTACCGAAGCGGCGAGCACACTGCAAATGATGATGAACAGGAGAGTTGCTCGCAGTTTCAAGGGATTTAGTCTCCAAAAGTGAGCTTGAGCGGCTGGATGTCCCATATCTCGCGCGCGTATTCGTCAATCGCTCTATCGCTGGAGAACTTACCTACTCGGGCAACATTCAGGATGGCTTTGCGCACCCAGTTCGGCTTGTCTATATACAGCTTGTCGGCATCATCTTGAGCTTTGATAAAAGACTCGAAGTCTGCAAGATGGAGATATGTATCCCCGCCCGTGGTGAGGCTGTCATAGATGGGCGCGAAGATGCCGGGCTCGTCCTTGCACCAGCTATCGTCCAAGAAGGAATCCACCACGCGGCGCAGCATGGCGCTCTGATGGTAATATTGTGAAGGATCATATCCGCTCTGTTTGAGCCTCGCGACTTCATCGGAACGCAAGCCGAAGATGAACATGTTTTCCTCGCCTATCTCTTCTGCCATCTCCACATTTGCTCCGTCCATGGTGCCTATTGTGAGCGCGCCATTGAGCGCAAACTTCATGTTCCCCGTTCCGCTGGCTTCGTATCCCGCCGTGGAGATCTGCTTTGATATGTCTGCTGCGGGGATGATCTTTTCGGCCAAAGAAACGCTGTAGTTAGGCAAGAATACCAGCTTGAGTCTATCGCGGATATCCTCATCGTTATTGATGATATCAGCAAGATTGTTAATGAGCTTGATGATGCGCTTAGCGAGGAAGTATCCCGGCGCGGCCTTGCCTGCAAAGATCACCGTGCGCGGAACGTAGTCGCCCTCAGGATTGTCTTTGATCCTGAAGTATTGCGCGATGACGCCCATCACGGTGAGGAGCTGGCGCTTATATTCATGCAAACGCTTGATGTGAATATCAAAGATGCTATCAGGGGAGACGTTGATACCTAATTCCTTGTAGATGTATCGGCTTAGGCTCTTCTTGTTCATGTGCTTGATCTCGGCAAAGCTCTCGCAGAACTCATTATCATCAAGATGATTCTCCAGCTCTCTTAACTGATTCAGATCACGCGTCCAGCCATCGCCTATGTGTTCACTCACGAGGCTGGCAAGCAGCGGATTGCAAGTCAGCAGCCACAACCGCGGAGTGATGCCATTGGTTTTGTTTTGTATCTTACCGGGATACATCTCTTCTATATCTGCAAAGACGCGACTCCGCAGGATCTCGGTATGCAGGCGCGCCACTCCGTTCACGGCATGCGAACCATGCAAGCAGAGCTGAGCCATGCGCAAGCTTTTCTCGGCGCCTTCTTCGATGATGGACAGGTTGCGCATCATGCGGATATCGCCCGGATAGCGCGCGCTAACTTCTTTCATGATGAGGTCGTTGATGCGGTAGATGATGTCCAAGTGTCGCGGTAAAAGCTCTTCAAACAGCTTGAGGCTCCAACGCTCCAATGCTTCCGGCAAAACGGTGTGATTGGTGTATGAAAAGACCTTTTTGGTGATCTCCCACGCCGGCGCAAACTCCATATCTTCTTCGTCCATCAGGATGCGCATCATCTCAGGAATGGCGAGCGCGGGATGGGTGTCGTTCAGCTGAATGGCTATCTTATCCGGCATGGTATCAAAGCCTTTGTGATCTTGCTTCCAATTGTAGAATATATCCTGCAAAGTAGCACAGATGAAGAAGTATTCTTGCTTGAGACGCAGAACCTTGCCGAGGTGGAAGTTATCGTTTGGATAGAGCACCTTGCTGATGTTTTCGCTGGTGTTCTTTTGCTCCACCGCTTTCACATAGTCTCCGCTATTGAAATAGTTGAAGTCAAACTCATCGGTTGCAGTAGCTTCCCAGAGGCGCAAGTTGTTTACATTGCCTACTTTGTAGCCGGGAACGGGAACGTCCCACGCCACCGCCATTACATCGCTGGTATCCGTCCAAATCTTGCGAGTCTTGCCATCTTCATCTTTGATAGTGTTGAGTTTTCCACCGTAGCGCACTCTATAGCTGATCTCAGGACGCTTGATCTCCCAAGGACAGCCGTTTTTGCGCCAGAGATCGGGCACCTCGGTTTGATAGCCCTCTTCTATCTCCTGCTTAAATATGCCGAATTCATAGCGTATGCCATAGCCATAGCCGGGATATGCAGAAGTAGCAAGAGAATCCATAAAGCAGGCTGCGAGCCGCCCCAAGCCGCCATTACCCAAGCCCATATCGGGCTCCAGCTCGGAGATCTCTTCCAGGGGATAACCCAGCTCTTTCAGCAGGGCATAGCTCTCGTTATAGAGATCCAAATTGATCAGCGTACTACCCAATAGCCGTCCGATGAGATACTCCATCGAGAGATAATAGACCTTTTTAACATCGCGCTTGCGATATTCATATTGCGTTCTCAGCCAGCGCCCAATCAGCCTATCTCTGAGAGACAGCCCCAGCGCATAATACAAGTCCCATGCTTCCACGGTGCTGCTATCTTTGATCAGCGAATATTCGAGGTGATTCAGAACCTGACTTTTAATGTCGTTGTCTTCCGTTTTCACCTCATCCCGAAAGAAAACGGGATCTTGTTTGTGTTTTGGATTTATAACTTTATTCATTGATTAACCTCATATTTTTGAGCATAATACACTTCCTTTTTCTTATCCTTTTTGCGGCGAAATCTGTCAAGCTTTTAGTGTGATAAAGCCAAAATATCCTATCATAAGTGAGAGTGATACAGCTTCGCCCCGTGGCTTCCACAAAGCTCTTTTCACCGACTATTTTTTAAAGCCCAAAGAAACAATCGCCTTTTGCCGATTTTTGTTTTCATTTGCCTCTACCTTTATATAGGAGCCCAAAAGTGAAATCTCTGACCAAAATACGCAACTATTTTTTAGCCAGTCTTGTAAGTCATTGTAAAACATAGCCTGAAATATTTTCAAAAAAGAGAAAATCTAAAATGTTATGTAAACTTGTAGCAAAAAGAGCTCCTGTTTTTTGACAAAATCATCTACACGAAACCTAAATTTTGCCCACAAAAAAAGCCTCTCCGACAAAGCAGAAAGGCTAAAAGGGAAATAGATGTTCAATCAGGGATGCAATTTCACCTTGAATTGATATGCCATCTTCTTATCTACATTGAAGTTCCAGCTCTTGCAGAGCGCTATTACGTCATCAAGAAAGTCGGGATCGACCTTGCCTACGGGAGTGATGACAGCTTCTTCCACCACACCCTCTTCGGTGATATGGATAGTAATGGTAAGTTGTGTTTGCGCATTGAGTTTCGCCTTTCTATAAACGTCACGAATATCGGTAATTCTCTCTTTGACCTCTACAGAAAGCTTTTGATAATCTTCCACGCTCGGCTGAGCGGGTTTTTCTACCTCGGGCGCTGTTGGCTCACTGTCTTTTTCTTGGATATTTGCCGAAACAAAAGACAGTGCGAGCATGAGCAAAGCCGTGATTATAATGATTTTTTTCATATAAGACTCCTTTATAAATCCAAGTTCCGAGTATTACTGATGCAGCCGCTTTTGTCAAGCTTTATGTGTGAAATTATATTTTGAGCACAATAATCAGAGATGTATCCGCAGCGATAAAACGAATGATCATAGACATCGCAGAGATTGTATAACTACTACCAATACAATGCATTCCCCGCCCAAGAGCTCAAGCATTTCTTGACAAAGTTCTACCCTTTTCCAGCCTTGACCCTAATTGAATAAAAAACCAAAAAAGGAATAACAATGTTTTATCTACCCACAAGGATCATCTTCGGCGAGAACGCACTCAGAGAAGCGGCGCCACACTTGGCATTCGGCAAAAGAGCCCTGATCGTCTCCGGACGCAGCTCAGCAGTGAAAAGCGGAGTACTGGGCGATCTCATCCCAATCTTAAATGAGCTGAATATCGAACACAAAATCTTTGCGCAGATACTGGAAAACCCGCTCACCTCCCAGATCATAGCCGGCAAAGAATTCCTGCTTGAACACGGCTGCGACTTCATCATCGCGATTGGCGGAGGCAGTCCTTTAGACGCCGCAAAAGCCATCGCAATCGCCGCTGCAAATGATCTTTCCGAAGACGAGCTCTACCAGCTTGATCTCCACAAAAAGAGCTACCCAATAGTAGCCATTCCCACTACGCACGGCACCGGCTCCGAAGTGACGCAATACAGCGTTCTTACCCACACCAAAACAAATAAGAAAGCAGGATTCGGCAGCGATCTGAACTTCCCGCGCCTTGCAATAGTTGATCCCCGCTATATGACGAGCCTCAGCCCTAAAGTAAGCCTGCACACAGCTTTAGATGCCCTTTCCCACCTCTTGGAAGGACTCTACAGCCTCTCACGCAACAAGCATCTTTATCCCATGATCCATCGCGGCGTGCGCCTGATCGTGGACAATCTTTCACTTTGCCTCAAAGAGCCGAACCACCTCCCCGCCCGCGAAGCGCTGGCCTTGGCATCCCTTTACGGCGGCATCACCATCGCCCACACCGGCACCACGCTCCAACATGCCATAGGCTATCCTTTTACCAGCGCGTTCGACACCCCTCACGGCCTCGCTAACGCCATGTTTATGAAAGAGATGATGGAATTCAATCAGCCAAATATCCCACAGCTGATCGATGAGCTTTTTAAGGCAATAAATATGAGCAAAGAAGAGTTTTACAATTGGTTGGAAAGCTTTCCGATTCAGATAAAAGTAGAGATTTCCGATGATGAAGAAGAGCGCTGGATGGACGAGATTTTAGGCGCAAGAAACATAGCCGCAAGCCCCCGCGTTCCCACCCGCGATGAGCTCAGAGCGCTGATCCACACGGTAAAAAAAGGAGTATGACATGAAGCCAAAAGATTTCAACGAGATGCGCAAAAAGCTCACAGACCTAACCTTAGATCGTGCAAACTTGAATGTGAAGCGCTTTTTTGCCTTAGATCACGCGGCTTATGAAGAGGGCGCACTGGACTCTAAAACCAAGGAACTTTTAGGCCTGATCGCCTCCATGGTATTGCGTTGCGACGATTGCATTTACTACCATTTAGAGCAGTGTTTCAAAGCCGAAGTCAGCAGCGAAGAGCTAATGGAAGCGATGAATATCGCGCTCGTCGTGGGCGGCTCCATCGTGATCCCTCATCTCAGGCGCGCCACAAAGTATTGGGAGGACTTAGCTTACGAAGCTAGCCAGACTTGAACTGCTTCGCTAAAGCCTTCATCTTTGCAAGAGGAGACTTCGGTAAAGCGATCTTTCAGCTCTTCAGGAGAATTTGCCACCACAAAAGAATGCGGACATACTTCTAGCATGTCTAAGTCGTTGTAATCATTACCGATTACCATGCAATCTTCCACTCCATTGCCCAGGCTTTTGGCAAGATGTATAATAGCATCTCCTTTGCTTACTTTAGGTGCAAAAACCTCAATCCAAAAGGACTTAAAGTCAAGCGGCGAGGTTGTCCGAATAGTCTTGAGCGGCAATAATTTCTCTTTCAAGCTCTCAAAAAGCCTTTCATGATTATCCGCTTCCACTATTGCGAGATACTGAGTAGCAAACTCTATATTCTGTAATTGTTTAGGATCAAGTTCACAGGCATAGCGCTGATACAATTCCACCCTATCCCAAAAGTCTTTCACTCCGGCTTTCGCGCGATAGTGCATGAGATGAGTATCCGGCACAGAATTGTGAAGCATATAGTCTATCTCATATTCTTCCAACACTTTATGCGCCATAACAATCTGCTCATTATCCAGATTTCGGCTGTGGATGAGCTCTTGGGTATGCCAATTCATGATGCCCGCGCCCGTGGAAAATATCACATAGTCAAAAGGCGCATCTTCATCCAAGACCTGCCTGAGGCTATATAGCGATCTCCCCGTTGCCAAAACGCGCAAGATGCCCTTTTCTTTTAGTTTATTTAAAGTATTTATCGTTTTTTCACTAAGTTTTCCCCGATTCGGAAGCAAAGTTCCATCCAAATCGGTCACACACATTTTCTTATTTTTATACATCATATTTTTTGAGAAAGTCTTGTAAGATCACGCCGTTACTGCCGTCGCGTCCTTTTTCGGTTGAATATTTAATGGTTTCATAGATAAAGTTTGCCGCCTTTTTGATTCCTTCCAAGCGAGGCATGTTATTCATTGCATAGATGAGGGTTAGCGTGCTGAACATATCTCCGGCGCCGGTGAAAAATGTCGGCAAGTGCGGATTTGGAATCAAGACGGGAGTGCTACCCTTTTTTTCTGAATAAATGATGAGATTGTCGTCGTTTTTGCGCGGCGCACTGGTGACTATCACCTCTTTTGCGCCCAGATCGTGCAGCTTATCACAAAGCTCGCTTGCAAAGCTCTCGTCCACACCTTCCACCACAGGCATATCCGCCAAAAAGCAGGCTTCGGTGAAGTTTGGCGTAATGATATGCGCGATAGAGACCAATCTGCGCATCGCATGCACCATGCTAATGTCATAGCAGGAATACAGTTCGCCCTCATCTGCCATCACGGGATCGATGAGAATGATCCCATCTTCCGCCAAAAAGCCTTCCAGATTGTCCAGGAGCGTGGAAACCTGCTCCGGACCGCCCAAAAACCCGCTATAAATGGCAGGGAAAGTAAGCCTGAGTTCCTTGTAATGAACCAAGCATTCCTTCATAAAATTGCCTGTATCCAAAAGCCTAAAATCGTCGTAGCAAGTATTTGTAGAAAGCAGCGAGGTGGGCAAGACGCACAGCTCTATACCATGCGCATAAACCAGCGGAATCACCGCCATCAGCGAGGTGTGGCCAAATCCTGAAAGATCGTGTATTGCAAGGATTTGGGGATGATTTATATTCTTTTTCATGTGATTATTCACCTTTAATTTTGATTATTTATGGGATAATTGGCGTCCGAACAAGCGGACAAATATTGCGGTTTTTTTCTTCAGAGACTCTCGTAAGTTTTCTGAAATTCCTGCAGATCTTCCCAAGCGGGACGCTTCCAATTTTGATTTCTGATAAGCGCGGCAGGATGGTAGGTGACATAGGTGGGTGTGCCCATGAGATCGGGACGGTTTGTCCTGAACCAGCCCAAGTTTTCGTTTTTGGCAAAAAGAGTTTGTGCGGCGACCAATCCCATGATGAGAAAGATCTTAGGGCGAATTATCTTGATCTGTTCAAGCAGTATGGGCAGGCAGGCAATTTTCTCTTCCGGCGCGGGATTTCTATTTTCCGGAGGCCTGCATTTCACGATATTGGCGATATATATTTCATCGCGAGTTAAATTGATTGCAGCCAACATCTTATCGAGGAGCTGTCCGGCTGCACCTACGAAGGGCAAGCCGGTCTTATTTTCATTATCGCCGGGAGCTTCACCGATGAGCATGGCCTTGGCATCCGGATTTCCCGAACCAAAGACGAGCTCGATTCTTCCCTCGGCAAGGGGGCATTTTGTGCAATTTAGGTTCTCTTCTCTCAGCGCTGCGAGCTGTTTTATCTTATCTTCAGCCGAGACGGGCGCGGGGGTAAAGACGTGGTCTATCCCGCTTTCTTGGATGAGTTCCAGATATTGCAAAAGTGCCCGTTTAGACATTATTCATCATCGTCGTCGTCAAAATCGTCATCGTCGTCAAAATCGTCATCATCATCTTCGATATCGCCAAAGGGATCGCGCTCTTCGCTTTGTGCAAAGGGATTTGGAACTTCGATCTGCTCTTCATATCCTTGAGTATAGCGTGCAGAGTCGTCATAAGTCTCTTGCGTGAACTGAATTCCATCGTCATCATCTTCTTCTTCGGCAAGCCTTTGCGCCATGATTCTTTCGGCTTCGGCAAGCTCATCAAGATAATCCGGAACGTCGTTATCAGCAACGTGTTCCATCGCGATTACGCTGAGCTTTTTCGAGAAGGTCTGTTTCACCGTTGTCGGGAAATTACTGATGCGTTGCCCTTCCAATTTGGCTAACAAGCAAAAGAGGTAGTTCATATTAGTTTTCTGGAGAAAGGCATCAATTTTATCGTCTTTCATAAATACTCCTTATTGCAGAAAATCCTGCTGTGCTTCTTGGTTTCCGGAGGTTTTGAGTTCCTCGGCGCGGATGATTGCAAGAACATCCGAGACGGCATCTTCAAGCTCGTCATTTATTACCAAATAATCATATTCCGGAATGTAATCAAGTTCTTTTTTTGCAGTCGCCAATCTTCTTGCGATATCTTCATCACTATCCTCACCTCTTAGAACGAGCCGTCTTTTTAGCTCTTCCATATTAGGCGGAATGATGAAGATGCGAACGCAGGGAACCTTCCCCGCGGCGGCGATCTGAGCTGCACCTTGAACGTCTATGTCCATGATAACATGGCGAGACTTTGCAAGGCGCGAGCGGGTGTAACTCAGGGACGTGCCATACCAATATTTTTCAAAAACCTTGGCATATTCAAGAAAGTCCTGAGCTTCCAATTTGGCTAGAAATTCAGCTTCGCTCACGAAGTGATAATGCACGCCGTTTTCTTCGGCACCCCGGGGAGCACGGGTGGTGTAGCTGATACTGTAATCAATGTTATCTCTCAGCTTTAGCACCTCTCTTAATATGGTGCTTTTGCCGCCTCCCGAGGGCGCCGACAATATGATTAAAAAACTGTTGTTTTTATTTATCAAGGCGGGATAGCCTTATTCGGAGATCATTCTCTTGTAATCGGCTGCGCTCATAAGGTTTTCGAGCTCATCCATGTCCGAGATTTCG
Organism: Candidatus Cloacimonadota bacterium; assembly: GCA_012839325.1. Taxonomy (GTDB): domain Bacteria; phylum Cloacimonadota; class Cloacimonadia; order Cloacimonadales; family Cloacimonadaceae; genus UBA5456. The sequence continues at coordinate 14,959 of DUNQ01000022.1, read as the reverse complement.
ATCTTCATGATCCAGCCTTCGTCATAGGCAGATTTATTGATGAGATCAGGGCTGTCTTCAAGTTCGCCGTTATATTCAATGATCTCTCCGCTGAGGGGAGAAATGAGATCTTCAACCGCTTTCACAGCTTCGATAGAGCCGCAAGGTTCGCCTGCATTCACGCTCATTCCGATTTCGGGAAGTTCCACAAAAACGATGTCGCCAAGCTCGCTCTGAGCAAAGTCTGTGATACCAACAGTGGCGATGTTATCTTCCACTCTGATCCACTCATGACTTTCGTTATACAATAGTTCATCGAGGATATTCATAGTTATCTCCAACTTTTTATTTTTGTTTAAGCCAAGAGTTCATATCGGGGCTTTGTGTCAAGTTTAATTTTGAAACCACGCACAGCAATGACATTGTATGCATATTTGGGTTTAGATATTTGTTTTCTCAATATTTTATATGTGATTACGCTTAGTTGCAAAAGAGGGAATTCAAGGGAACATCCTCTATCTGAAAACAATTGTTTTTATAACAAGGATTTTTAAGATTACAGCAATAACTACTTCCACATATTGTCTTTAATTTTATCATAGGCTCTTGATTTCAAAAAAGCGTTTATTACTGTTGAATCTGAGGCTGGAAACTCGACCATAACTTCTGACTGAATTTCCTTTATAAGTCTATCCCCGATAAGGTCACTATAATCACCTCTCAGAGCTTTTTCATACCAATCAACTAATTCATCTTCCGTTATTATACTTTGTATTCTTGACTTCCAACCTATTTGATTTAATAAGGAAGTAATACTCTTTTTTTCAATTGACTTACAGACAATAACTATCCTATCAGCAGAAACTTGAGATACCACATCTTCTGCCATTTCTTCGTTTAAAGTTAAGTGTTTAACTTGAATAGCGAGTCCGAAGTTTGCCCACATATCAAGACCTCTATCCGCAGCGTTAGTAACACCAAGTCTATTAATTTTAGCTTCTAAGCTAAAGCTTTTATTCGTTGAAGATAGATTAATTACCTTTTGGGTAAAGTCTTCAAACTCATTCAATATATCTAATTTGCTTTCATCAACACTGACATCAATTTTGATATTTAACGCATTAAGTATGGATGAAAACAAAGCATAAACAACGATTTCATATACTTTATCGATGCTCCTTCTCAAGCCTGGTGTATGCCAAAAAAGATCAATAAATTGGATGACGTCAAAAGTATCTGGCTTGTTGTCTCTGCAATAATCTATGCCTTTTATCATTTGTGAATAACGATTAATAAACTGTTTATAAATATATGCTTCAACAGCACCTTTTTTTTCTCTATTTTCTTTGCCTAAAATACTTAAAATGTCTGGTGGAATAGCATTGTCGTTAAATAAATCATCTTGATATTTAGCAGAAGATGTGCTAGTCCTACCTAAAAACTCCAAACAAATTCTATCGCGCCATTTTTTCGAGGGGTTTCTATATGTTTCTTTGTCTAATAAATCAATCGGACCTTGAGTTCTATCATAATACAGTATCTCGGCGATTTGAATTGGCTTATAAAAATGTATTCTTGCCTTGGCGATTAAACTATCTATAGCTTCTTTAGCGAGCTTGATATTCATCATTAATCTCCCATATTGTTGATTGTTTTAAAGGTACATTGTCAATACAAATCGGCAGTTTTTGTTTCATAGACTTGACCATCTTTTCTGCGATCATTTCAATAACGGGTACGGACACAGAGTTTCCAGCAACAAACCTTAGTTTTGAGTAAGGGATATTAATAATGAAATCTTCTGGAAATCCTTGCAGTCTAAGCATCTCTCGAGATGTAAGTCTTCTGATACCATTTACTACAAGGTAGTTATAGCTTCCTCCAGCTCTTAAGGCACATGAGTATGGTAAAGCAGAAACATTTCCACCAATATTTTCATGCCATATTGATGGGTTTGGTGGCGTGGTTTTAAGGGCTTCACGACGTTTTTTTACCATATGATCAGAAAGAAAATATTTTGGATCAACTTCTGAATCATTGTCTAATACTTCTGACAGAGGTCTATAATAACCTAATGGTTTTGGGAATTTAAAATCAATAGTATCTAAAAAGCCAACAATATAGATCCTCTCTCTCTTTTGAGGCAAGCCAAAATCCAAAGTGTTTAATACTTGGTGATAAACAGTATAACCTAGGTTTTGGAGGCTTTCTATGATGACTTTGAAAGTGTTGCCCTTGTCATGTGTAACAAGCCTTTTTACATTTTCCAGAAAGAAAGCTTTAGGTCGTTTCGTCTCTAAAATAGAATGAATATTAAAAAACAGTGTTCCTCGTGTATCGGCAAAGCCTAAACCTTTGCCAGCAATGCTGAATGGTTGGCATGGAAAACCTGCCAGCAAAATATCATGGTCAGGAATGTCTGAGGGATGAATATCATTTATATCTCCAAATGGCATTTCTCCAAAATTAGCTTCATACATTTTTTGTGCAGATTTATCCCATTCAGAAGAAAACACATTTATGCAGCCTTGAGCTTCAAAGCCAAGCCTAATTCCGCCAATTCCGGCAAACAAATCAATCGTTCTATAGTTCATTTTTTCCTCTTAAAAATAGATTTGCTTGGAATATATGATCTTAATTACCCACAAAGTGCAACTTATCACCATTCCGTTTGATGAATGTGAAGCTTAGGGATACGCTACTCTTTCCAATTTATAACAGAGTGTAGCATATATTTATAGACCACAGCACTATTCTATATTTTACAAACAAACTGTCAAGAAGCAATTTCTATCCTCAACATAAACACGTCTATGAGGAGCAAAATAAATCAAATATTAATTGTAGGTTTGCAGTATGTGTAGAATATGTGTATTCCGATTGAAATGAGCATAGCTTCCGTTAGAGTTGAGCCGGCAGAGGATTGAAATTGAGCCACTTCTCCGATAAGAGAGCCACTTGTTTTTTTATTATATATGTGATATTTCTGCACCGGTGCGCCGGTGCAGAGATCGACTGATCAGATGTTATTATTCGAGTTTTTACGTTCTCTCATTGACACATTACCATCTATAGAAATATGGTATGCATTACATGAAAGAAGTATGGCCTCAGATAATGCTTCTGAATTGATTTTCTGTCGCCATACTTCTTTCATGTAATGCGAGCAAAAGATTGTAGAAGACACATCTGAACGTGCTTCTACTATTTCCATCACATCTCTTGCCTCATTTTATCCAATTTCGTAAGCAGCCATTCATCAAGGATCAGCAGCTTCGGTTTTATATATTGCTCTAAGACTTTACGAAATCAATTATCAAGTCGCGCCATCTTTAATTCATCGAGCAATTCAGGCACTCTAACATATTTTACAGATAAACGATGACGACATGCAGCTATTCCTGATGCAAGCGCAAAATTTCAACATAATTAATCATTGTTGAACTCCTTTATGTTATTTTAGGCATAAGCCTGATACAACATTTAAGGCTTGAGAATTATGACAAGTGGTTCTCTAAACGGAAGGGTGGCTCATAACTCGCGGACAAGTGGCTCTGTGGTTGTACACTAGTGGGTCAAAATGAAAAGAATATTCAAATATCGTAAACACAGTTACATTATCAATTCAGCCTTGCTCATTTGAAGTCTAATCTGTGTTAACTCATTTGAATAAATTGTACCTTCTAATTCTTTGGCAAGATTGGTTTGAGTTAAATGAGTAGATAGAAAATCGATTCTTTTTCTTTGAGAATTTATTGCAAACTCTTTAATTATAGCTTTAGCGTCATTAGAACGTTGTTTTTTTGTTTTTTGAAAAACTAAAGAGTAAAACGGTGTGCGTTGATGATCAATCTCATATTCATCTAATATTCTATCAACAGAGCGGAATTTTGGCAATGATGTATAATATAAAAAACGGCAAATGAAAGATTCAACATCTTCATAATGCCATGCAATGGCCTTAGGTTCATGGTGCTTAAGTCTGATTTGGTCAATTATTATCAAATAACCAGTATTTCTTAAAACATCATCGATGAAAGAGAAATATTTTTCAAAGTATGACAATTCTAATTCATGCATAATGTTTTTTAAAATAACGATATCACACTTTGTATTTTGATTATATATTTGGTTTCTTAATTTGTTAAGATCATTGAAGAAAACACAATTAATTTGTTTGAAACTGTTTGAAAACAACGATATGTATTTTTTATAATGATCATTAGCAATCTCTAAAGCTGCTTTATCGTATCCGAGATAAACAACCTTATATTGCTTTATTAAATCTGGTTGGGCAGATAAATTAAAAAACAAATTACCCCAACTTCCGCATCCAAAATCGAGAATGACATTAGTGTTATCTGATAGAAACAAATGCTTCAAATGTGCTAATAAGAGAGTGACTTGTCTATCGCAAAAAGAATCAACTGTTTTTTGTTCATCAATTTGATTTGGAGACTGCTTAAAGTAATAGTGTGGAGCTAATTTTTTACTAATATTCATGACTTTCCTCCACCCCTCCAGGTAGAAGGAAAGTAAGGTGTCAAATAATATGAATGTGCTAAAAATAACAAAAACTTAAAAGGTGTTTTTTCTGTCCTAAGTTCAAATTCTTCCATTCCGTCTTTTTGACAGAAACCTAAAAAAACATCTATTGACTCAGTACTTTTTTGCGACGAAGTTATTAAATCACTTGAGAATACCGATGTGCTACCTTCTTCAACGAGTTCTTTTTGAAATAAAATATGTTCATTTTCGACTAAATTAGATGGTGGGTGATACACAAGAAAATTAACAACTTTCCCATTATTGTTTCTTAAATAATCATAATACTCTTCAAAAAAATGATCATAGCCTCGTCTTGCGCTTATCTCAAGCATGATGCTTAGCAAATATGATGAATTATCTTGATAATAAGCAGGTCTCTCTTTGCTTGCAATAAATTCTATTAAGTAGTCCATATTATTTTTTAATTCAGGCAGCCTTTTGCTTACACTCTTGATTATAGATAAGTTGTTGAACACTTCATGCATATATCTTTTTATTAAATCGGGCCTCCCTATATTATCAAAGAAATTGACAATATTCAGTAAAGTTACTGAGTAATTATCAAAAAGAGGAATAGTGCTCCCTACATTGTTAAAGACTGCAAACTCAATAATTTTTTCTAATTCAGTTAACTCATTTTTCTGAATTTTGTTAAATAAAATAGGGGTTACATAGTAATAATATATAAGATTATTAATGATCTCTGAACATCTTAGTGGGTATGCGATACTCTCAAACTCATGCCCTATATCTGAATAATAACCATTTTCCACAAAATATAAGTCTTTAAATTTTAATAAATAGTGATCTATAAGATTATAGTGAAGGAAAAACAAACCAAAATATTCCTTTATCACATATTCAGTTTGTTCTAAGTGGTTTTCAAGGATCCAACCCCAAGTCTGTAGCATAAGGTAAGTAACATGCTCTTTTGCGGTATGTAGATTATTAATTTCTTGTGAATACTGGAAAACAAGCTGAGCTATGAGGTTAAGAGTTGATAGCATTTGGATAACTTTACCTTTTTTTTCTGCTTCACAGGAAGATAAAATGGAGCTTATAAGTTCTTTGAAGTGAGGAAAGTCAGAATCTCCTGATCCCAATAAAGTCAAAGTTTTTTTCAGGAGATCTAAGTTAAATCGCTTTTCAGTAAAAAGATATTCATTAAAAAGATGTTGGGAAAAAAGTTCTGTTAATTTGTGAATATCCCAACGCTCAAATTTTGGTTCATCTTGTCCATTGAAGTTATCCTCAATAAACCCATTAAACTGGATTACAAAATTCGGATTTATAATACCCGTATGAGCTAACACTATTTTAATAGCAAGATCCTTTATGTCTGGTATCGAAAAGTCTTCATATTTTGCATCTTTGGCAGAGAGTAAAGATTCTCTTACACCGTTTTCTTTGGTAAATGTTCTACTGTTTAGATCTTTGTCATTTCCTGCTTTCAGCTGAAAATGAACCAAATATTTCTCGTTTTTATTACAGTCGTAGTATATGGTTATATAATCTTTTCCATATTCGGGCTGCCCTTGAGATGGTTTTTTCAATATTTGATAACCCATAGATTCCAATAGTGGAGCAAAAATATAGTCGAGCTCGTCTCTTTCTTTTAAGTTCGATAAATATCTATTTAAAATCATGTTTAACATATTACCATCTCCTCATCCTTCTCATATGTAAATCGAATTCATTTTTTTCAGGCGCCATATGGTATGTTACAGGGAAAGTAAATAGAGTTTTTATTTCTTGAAAATCACCAAACGGTTCATCAGTGCTCACTCTCCAGCTTCGCCCTCTGCCAATTTGAATACTAGTTACTGTGCTTAGAATACCTCCATGCTCTTCTTGCGTTTTTTTGATTATTTCATTTTGTTTTTTAAAAAACAAATATTGAAATCGCGAATAGTTGGAGTACATGGTATGAAAAGGATTAATTTCTTTAAGTTGTCTTTTAATTTGGCCTATTTTGATAATTTCATCATAGTACTTCGAGTATTGCTTATAAAAGTCGCCTTCTTTTTTTGTATATTCCTCAACAATGTCTTTTACAACGTCATAATAATCAAAAGTTAGCCAAACAAACCTTTGCAATAGATGGTTTGTTATTGTGGAATCTTTACTGTTACTGAGTGGCATAAGTAACTGTATCCTTAATTCTATTGAAGAAAATAGCACAAGAATTGATTCCATTAAATATAGTGCGCTTTGAGCTGTTAATTTTGAAACTATTGTGCTCCAAATTTCTATATCTTTTAAAAGATCAATTTCCTCTATCTCTATTATGTGATTTGCATAATGCCTTATACTTGGATTCCCTGATATCAACATCGGGAGCAATGCCTCTTGGAAGCCTTGTGTGTCTTTTAAATATATGTCTGAAACTATCCAATCAAAAAAGGGCTCAAGTGAAAACTCATGCTTCAATGCCCATTTCTCAATAAATTTAAGTATTTGTTCAGCAGTTGATAACTCTCGTAGTAAAAACGATATTGCGCGCGGCAAGTTAACATGATCTTTTCCTATATCTATTGATTCAAAAAGAAACTTTTCTTTTAAGGATTTTGCTAAGTCATGATCTTGTATTTCTATGTGAGTAATTCGATTAAGAAAGGTATATTTTGTTTCTATACTTCCTCGCTGTAAAGCTTCTTCAAGATAACTGATTAAATAGTTCAAGTTATCTTCAGTTAGCATGTTAGAGTTTTTCAATATGCTTAAAAAAGCAATAACTATATTGGCTGGAAAGTCATTCTCCTTCACTATTTCATCTTTAATGAAAGCTGAAATCTCATTAGCAGTATCTGAATCAGGGAAGTTGATAGCACCTAATGCCGCAACAGCTTCATCGACATTCTTGCTTTTGTAAAGTTTTTTAAGATACTTCACTAAATGATCATAAGATAATGACGACAGGTTTTTAGATATCAAATAAACAAAGCGATAATCATCGGTTTTTTGTATTTCATCTAATAAGTTCAAACCATATTTATCATCATTTTTTATCATTTTTTCTAATGCTATATATATCCGGCCAGTTGCAAGGTCATTTTTCCCTTTTTCATCAAAAAAAGTTAATATCGAAAGTGTCTTTGTTGGGTCTAACTTGATTTGTGGCAATAGATTACAAAATGTTCTCATATTGTCGAATAGTATGCTATCATCTGATTCAAGAATCAACTTTTCTATATCCCATTCGTTAATCTCAGCATAATAAAAGAAAATAAAATCATAAAATTCAATTTTAATTTTATAGTTTACATTTGGAAACATTTCCTGCATTGTTTTTCTTAAAAGCTTATAGTGTTCAGCATATTCGTTTTCACTGCTTAGTTCAGTTGCATTTATATTTGCCAACAATATTTGCAAAAAAACATAGTTAAATATGTTGTTTTTGTTTAATGTGTAGGTTTCAGTCCACGATTCTGTAATCTGAGTAGAGCCCCCTCCACTGTTTAGTATTTCGAGAACTTCATGTTCAAGTTGCTCCAAATGCTTTTTGTTGTTAGCCAAAAGCTTAATTTGTTTTATGTTCATAAATCACCTCCTGCCTTGGTTGGCTCCGTGGGAACATTTATAACTAGTCATAATGAACACCTTGATCTATCATCTAAACAATATTGAGAAGAAGTAAATCAACATGATTTCATTGTCGGATACAACTTTGACATACTCTTAAATTTTGTCAACAGTAATTAGTTCACATTTTATTTTCATAACTCAATAACATCAATATATATAGGATGATTTTAATTATATGATAAAATAAAGATATATTTTACTGAATCCCGCTTATTAAATCTCCGCTTTTCCTGCAGCCTTCCCCACCGCTCCCCTACTGGGTTCTCGTGATGATGTGGTCATGATGTCGTCATAGCCATGACCATATCATAAGCGGAAGCTAAGCTGTAAGCTATAGGGAAGCCATGGCTTTAGCTATACCTTGGCAAATACCCATAAGGATTTCCCCATTTCCCCTCAAATCACAAAAAAGCCTCCGCCAAAAAATGACAGAGGCTTATGCTATATTTCAGATCAAGACTTAGATCTGCTCAAATGTCGCTGTAAAGTGGCGCATGATTGGCGCTTCATATTTGATCTTGAGTCCGCGATAGCTTTCGCGCTTTTCCCAGATCTGTTTTAAGCCCCATGCCACCACATCCATGTGATTATTTGTATAGACACGGCGCGGGATTGCCAGCCTCAGAAGTTCCATCTTTGGCAGGCGTTCTTCGCGCGTGACGGGGTCTCTATCTGCAAGCACCGTACCGATTTCCACTCCGCGCACTCCTGCTTCTTCATAGAGCGCGACACCCAAAACCTGTGCCGGATACTCGGTTTGCGGAATTTGTGGGAAGAATGCTTTTGCATCCACATATACCGCGTGTCCACCCGTGGGGCGGATGATGGGAATGCCGAGCTTACAGATTTCGGCGCCGAGATATGCCACCTGCGAGATCCTGGCTTGGAGATATTCAAACTCCGTGCCTTCCATGAGTCCCGTGGCGAGCGCTTCCATATCACGTCCGCTCATGCCGCCATAGCTGATATATCCTTCAAACATGATGTTGAATGTGCAGCACTGTCTATAAAGCTCTTCATCGTGCATGGCGATGAATCCGCCCATGTTCACGATGCCGTCCTTTTTTGCGCTCATGGTCATCGCATCTGCATAGCTATACATCTCTTTCACGATCTCGCGTATGCTCTTATCTTGATAACCGTCTTCTCGCATTTTGATGAAATATGCGTTCTCGGCAAAGCGTGCTGAGTCGAAGAAAAGCGGGATTTTGTGCTCTCTGCAAACCTGGGCTACTTCGCTGATATTCTGCATGGATACGGGCTGTCCGCCGCCGCTGTTGCAGGTGACGGTGAGCACCATGAAGGGGATGTTTTCCACGCCATATTTATTGATTCCGGCGCGGAGTTTGGAGATGTCCACATTACCCTTGAAGGGGCCGTGGTCGTTGATGTCGGAAGCTTCGTCAACCGTGCAATCCAGGGCTATGGCATTGCGGAATTCGATGTGTCCTTTGGTGGTGTCAAAATGTGCGTTTCCGGGGACTACGTTGCCGGGTTTCAGCATTGCAGAAAAGAGAACGTTCTCGGCTGCACGGCCTTGGTGGGTTGGCACCACGTGGGGAAATCCCAGAAGCTCAGTGATGGTTTCTTTGAGGCGTCTGAAGCTGGGTGAGCCGCCATAGCTCTCGTTTCCCATCATGAGCGCAGACCACTGCCTATCGCTCATGGCGCCGGTTCCGCTATCGGTTAGAAGATCGATATACACATCTTCGGCATTGAGGTTAAAGAGGTTGAATTCGGTTTCACGGATCTTCTCTATCCGCTCTTCACGCGTGAGGATTTCAAGGGGTTCTACCATTTTGATGCGCCAAGGTTCGGCGTAAGGCTGTGTGTTCATTGTTTCTCCATTAATCTATTTATTTCTGTTTTTTGATCACTTTATGATATGGTGGCATTGTTATGTGAGGTGCAAAAATGTCAATAATTTTAAGGCGAATATCTGTTTTTTCTTTATTTTTCTACAAATTAAAGGAGCCGGGAAGCCCGATTTGCGCAATTCTTATTGACAAATTCACTGCATAATAATAGTTTAACTCTCGTGGAATAATTGTCTTAATTTCCATGCAAATAATCTCTTATGGAGTAGATAATGAAGATATTAATCACCGGTGGTGCCGGATTTATCGGATCACATTTGGCGGAACGTCTCTTAAATGAAGGAAATTACGTCACTGTCATAGACGATCTCTCAACCGGAAGTTTGGAAAACATACAGAGTTTTAAAGATCATCCCAAGTTTGAGTTTCACACCGGAACTATCTTGGATAAAGAATTGATGGACAAACTCATCTCAAAGTGTGATCAGGTCTATCATCTCGCCGCTGCCGTAGGCGTGAAGTATATCATAGAAAATCCGCTTTTGATGCTCAAAACGAATATCAACGGCACGGATAATGTGCTTGAACTTTGCAACAAATATAAGGCCAAAGCGCTGATCGCCTCCACCAGCGAGATCTATGGTAAGAGCGATAAAGTTCCCTTCTCGGAAGAGGATGATCGCCTCCTGGGTAGCACGCATATCAGTCGTTGGGGATACAGCTGTTCCAAGGCGATTGACGAATTCTTTGCGCTGGCTTTCCATCGCGAAAAGAGATTGCCGGTGGTGATAGTGCGTTTGTTCAACACGGTGGGCCCGCGTCAAACCGGTCAATATGGCATGGTTCTGCCGAAGTTCATCAAAGCAGCTCTCTTAGATCAGCCCTTGGTGGTCTATGGCACGGGTAAACAGACCCGCTGTTTTGCCGATGTCAGCGACGTGGTGGATGGCTTCATCAAGCTAATGAACACCCCTGAGTGTGAAGGTGAAATCTTTAATATAGGCAGCACTGAATCCATCAGCATAGAAGATCTTGCCAAGAAGGTGAAAGAGATGTGCCAGAGCAATTCTAAGATCGAATATATGAGCTATGAAGCTGCTTTTGAAGAAGGCTTTGAGGATATGATGAATCGTAAGCCGGATATCAGCAAAATCAATAAATATATAGGATATGAACCCAAGCTAAAACTCGAAGACATTATCAATAGAATGATAGAAAACTATGAAAATTAAAAGCATAATCATCCTCCTGATCCTTCTTATGACCTTGCCGCTGGCGGCATTGGAAAGAGCCGGCATCGAAATGACCGGCATGCCGATGATAAACGTGAATATCAGCGGCTTTGTTCGCAATCCCGGCAGCTATCGCATGATGATGGGGGATAATCTCATCACTGCGCTGGAGCGGGCAGATCTGGATGAACTGATCCTGCTGGAAAAACCTATTCCTTTGCCTGTCACAGATAAGGCAATTCCTCTCTTGCGCCCTGTGGATATCACCAAGGATAAGTATAAGGACTATCAGTCTTTACGCATGGTGAGGATCACACGCGACGGCGCCGAAGAATACTATGATCTCCTCAAATATCTGCGCTTAGGAGATGCCTCTCAAAATCCCGTTCTGAGAGACGGGGACAACATCTTTGTGGATGTTTGCAAAGACTTCGTAAGCGTGTGGGGAAGCGTGGGTCATCCCGGCTATATCGAATATCAGGAAGGGGATAGCATTGCCGATCTCATTGCGCTTGCGGGCGGCAGCCTTCCCGGCGCCGAGCTCAATGCCATTCAACATAGCATCTATCAAGCAGATACTAAGCGCTATGAATTCCAAAGCATTGACCTCACCGGTAACGGGAGCAATATAATCTCTGCCGGAGACAGGATAATGGTGCCCTACGATACTGCATATCAATCACGCAAAGGTGTGACGCTCTCGGGACGCTTTGTTCACCAAGGTGAATACCTCTTCTCCGATGGCGACACTATCTGGGATGTTATCCAAAAGAGCGGCGGCGTGCTCGATGACGCTGATCTACACAATGCCGTGGTGATGAATAAACACTTCTTTTCAGAGCCGGATTACGAATTTGAAAGGATCATACAGCTCAATCCCATACACCTCACACCCCTGGAATACTCTTATTTGAGAGTCAAGCTCAGGCAGATCCGCGGACGCTATTCCATAGACTTCGCCAAGATCATCGAAACTGAAGGTGAAGAGGGGGATATGACGCTCAGCGACGGAGATCACATCTATCTGCCGCTCAAGACTGATAAGGTCTATGTGAGCGGACAAGTCAATAAACCCGGCTTCGTGGACTATAAAGAAGGCGAGGATTGGAAATATTATATTGCTGCTGCCGGCGGCTTTGCAAAGAACCGTAAAGTGATAGGTGGCAACCTCATCCAAGCCAGTACCGGCAACTGGGTGAAGCTAAATAAAAAGACAGAGATTCAAGCCGGAGATAGCATATTCATCCCTGAGAAAACAGGCTATTCATTCTGGCCTGAAGTAAGAGACACCATTGCCGTAATGGCATCCGCTGTCTCGATAGTCCTTGGAATACACAATCTTACGAAATAAAGGAGACATTTTAATGAGAGTTCCAATGTTGGATTTACACGCACAATATCAGACCATGTTGGATGATATCAGAAGTGAAATAGAGAAAGTATTTGAAACGCACCACTACATCATGGGTGCGCAAGTGAAAGAGTTTGAAGAAAAGGTGCAAGACTATCTCGGCATCAAGCATGCCATAGGCTGCGCTTCGGGAACAGATGCACTGGTTCTTGCCATCAAAGCGCTGAATATAGGCGAGGGCGATGAGGTTATCACCACGCCTTTCACCTTCTTTGCCACGGCATCATCCATCTGGCGCAATGGCGCAGTTCCCGTGTTTGTAGATATAGATGAGGATACCTTCAACCTCGATCCTGATAAGATAGAAGCTGCTATCACGCCGAATACAAAGGCCATCATGGCGGTTCATCTCTTTGGTCAATGTTGCGATATGGCGCGCATCATGGAGATAGCTAAGAAGCATAACCTCAAGGTAATAGAAGATAACGCACAGGGCATTGGCTCTACCTTCGATGGCAAGATGAGCTGCTCCTTTGGAGATATAGGAACCCTGTCGTTCTTCCCCAGCAAAAACCTCGGCGCGATGGGCGATGCAGGCATGTGTCTCACCAATGATGACGAGCTTGCTGCCGGACTTCGCCAGTTGCGCGTGCATGGTGAATGCCCCAAATACTACCATAAGTGGGTAGGGCTCAATAGCAGGCTGGATACCATACAAGCGGCAGTCTTGCTCAGAAAGCTGGATGATCTTGCCGATTGGAGTGAATCTCGCCGCAAGAATGCAGCCTTCTATAACGAGCATCTTGCCGGAATCGCAGGACTTAAGACCCCTGTCATAGACGAGAGAGCGGTTACTATATACAATCAATATACCCTCAGAACAGAGCGTCGCGATGAACTCATGGCGCATCTGCAAAAGAGGAACATCGGCTGTGCAGTTTATTATCCTCTGCCTTTGCACCTGCAAGAATGCTTCACCTCCTTGGGATACAAAGAGGGCGACCTCCCCATCAGCGAAAGAGCTGCAAAAGAAGTGCTCTCCATCCCCATATATCCCGAACTCACCGATGAAATGAAGAGCTACGTTGTAGAAAGCATCAAGGAATTCTTTAACTAAAAGGAGAGAGATTGTGCGCTTTATAGTTTGCATAAAACAAGTGCCGGATACCACCGATATCAAGATAGATCCGGTGACGAATACACTCGTGCGCGAGGGAGTGGAAAGCATACTCAATCCCTTTGATACCTATGCCATAGAAGAGGCTGTGCGCCTGAAAGAAGAGCATGGCGGAACGGTAATCGCCATCAGCATGGGACCTCCCCAAGTGGAAGCTGCGCTCAGAGAGACAGTTTCGCTGGGAGTGGACGAGATCTACCTGCTTTCAGACAGGAAGTTTGCCGGTGCTGATACCTGGGCAACCAGCTACACTCTTGCCGCTGCTATCAAGCATCTGGGAGAGTATAACCTCATCCTCACGGGACAGCAGGCCATTGATGGAGATACCGCACAGGTAGGCCCCGGCATCGCCGCTCACTTGGATATCCCTCAAACCTGTTTTGTGCGCAAGATAGAGAGCTTTTCAGAAGGCAAAGTCCGCCTCCAGCGCCTCATGGAAGAAGGAGTGGATACCCTTGAGATGGAGCTTCCAGGGCTCATCACGGTGGTGAGAGAGATTAATAACCCGCGCCTCCCTTCCTTAAGGGGCAAGCGTCAGGCAAGGAATATAGAGATGAATGTGCTCAGTGCCGACGATCTGGGCTTGGATGAGAATCTCACCGGCCTCAATGGTTCGCCCACTCAGGTAGTCAATATCTTCACTCCAAAGCACGAAAAGATAGTAGAGAAGTTTGACGGCGATAGCGACGAAGCAGTAGAGCTCATCGTGCGCCGCTTAGACGAATTTACTAAGAGATAAAGAAATGGTTCATAACATCAATCCCGAGATAGTGAGCTTTGTGCTGTTTGGCATGGAGTTCAGCGTGCGTTGGTATGGCTTGCTCTATGTGATCAGTTTCATCATCGCCTACTTCCTTTATAAACCCTTTCTGAAGAAGAAGGATATAGAGATAGATCGCGATAAGTATGAGTCGCTCCTCTTTTACATCATGATAGGTGTGATCTTGGGCGGCAGGCTGGGCTATATCCTCTTTTACAACCTGCGCTTCTACATGACTTGCCCGCTCTCCATCTTCGCTGTGTGGGAAGGCGGAATGAGCTTTCATGGCGGCGCGATAGGCGTCTTTTTAGCAGGCTGGTTGTTTACACGCAGGCATAAGCTTCCCTTTTATAGGATGGCGGATGCAGCTGTGCCCATCGTGGCTATAGGGCTGGGACTCGGGCGACTGGGCAACTTCATCAATGGCGAGCTTTGGGGCAATGTGACCACGCTCCCTTGGGGCATAGTTTTCCCCGATGGCGGCGCACTTCCAAGGCATCCCACCCAGAT
>DUNQ01000021.1 GCA_012839325.1 Candidatus Cloacimonadota bacterium | reverse complement strand
TACACCCGAAGGTGTATATACTGTTCGACTTGCATGCCTAAACCACGCCGCCAGCGTTCGTCCTGAGCCAGGATCAAACTCTCCATCATAATTAAATTATGTAGAACTGACAAGAGCTTCGTATTCACTTTTTCTCTATGACACTCTATATACTTTTTAAAAGAACTTTGTTGCGCACCCAGCATTATCGCTGAGCACGTTCCGCCATCTTTCCTATAGGGCTTTTTTTGTCAATATAAATCTTTCGCTCTTTTCTTTGATGAGGAACAAAAGATGTAGCTATATATCACAAAGATAAAACGATATAAATATCAAAATAAATTTAAACTTTTTTAAATTAGCCGATTATTGGGGTGTATTTAGGCGAATTCCTACCGGTCTGTGATCGCTGATGAGGTTTAAATAGTTGTTATATCCGCCCAAAATATTCTCCACGAGAATGACGCGACAGACCTCCCCCGCATCCTCGAAATCATCAAAAAGCTCATTTGTGATGAGAATGTGATCTATGATGCTGAGATAGGTTGGATACGACACGGTATAATAGGTAGGATTTTGCGCGATAGGCATGGTGGTAAAGAGATATTCCTCCGGCTTATCCAAGAAAGGCAGGAAGACATTCGTCTCGCGCGGCTCCTGAATTTGATCGTTGAGATCGCCGAGCATGACCACCCTCTTATCCGAGAGATTGGTGCTGATATAGGTTTCGAGCAGAGTGGACGCCTCGCGCCTGCGCATCTCCTCATCCCAGGGATCATCCTCATCGATATAGTTATCCCCCAATGCCTTAAAGTGGTTATTGATGATATAATACTCCTCATCCTCATAGCCCATTCTGAGCACGTAAGGCGGACGCGGAAAAGGCCTGCCCATGCCCGCATATATGGTATATTCGTTTTTGAGCTCCACCTTTGAGGCATCATAGAGATAGCCCAGACACCAGCTTGTGCCGGCGTTATAGACCAATGCCTCATAATCCGGCAGCCTGCTCGCCAATTCATGCAATTTATAAGGCTCCATGATCTCCTGCAGGGCAAAGATTTCCACCTCCATCTGCGGGATGATATCCACCAAGAGATCTATGGTATTATCATTAAGCGGAAAGAGTTGCAGATTCCAAGTGACGATATCGAGGGTATAATCCGTGCCGAATTTGAGTATATTTGTCTCTACATCCGGCGGCGTGAGACTCTGATTTTCCCCACAGGAGGAGAAAAAGAGCGCAAAGAGCAGGATCAACAGCGCATAGCTATATTTCTTTTTCATCTAAATAAACCTTATATATGAAGAGCAGAGCCCCGCGCCGATCCGACTAAAAACACGCCTGAGACATCCATTAAAAGGATCTCCCCGCTCGGGACGCATCCCGAAGCCATAGTAGCAAGCACACAAACCAGATTTTCCATATCGCCCTATATCAAGGAAAGAAGCCCGCAGCCACTATCGACCACGGGCTTTCTTTCAATTATAGATTATACATCTCTATTTCATGAGCAACATTTTGCGTGAATAGCTCTCGCCATCGCTCTTTACTTGATAGAGATAGAGTCCGGACGCCACGGGCTTGCCGAGATTGTCCTTCCCATCCCAAACGAAGCTATTCTGCCCCTTTGAGACGGCTCCTTTATGCAGGCTTCTCACCAGCTGACCTTTCATATTATATATGCTGAGATCAGCCTCGGTATGTGCCTTACTTTCAAAGGAGATAGTAGTTTCCGGATTGAAAGGATTGGGATAGTTATACAGCTTTGCGAACAGCGCATCTGACACGAGATCCTGCGTGCTGACATAAGTATCCGGCGCCGTGGTGGTAAAGCGTATTGCCAAACCCGGCTCAAGCGGCGCTGCCGTAGGCGGATATATATTTGAATATGTATAAGTAATTCCCATGAGATGCGTAGTATCCATGAGCCCCACGGTGCAATAGTTACCTGTGAGAGCAGGATTGTCGATAGTATGATACTGCACGATTATATCGCCATCTTCGCCATCCTTTGGATAGAGCATGAACTGGAACTTCTCCAAGGAAGCATCCTCACCCGCATCGATGGTATATTGACTGTAAGCATCGTTCCATTGCACGATAAAGCGGTTATTCGCCTCGTCGTGCCAATAGATTAACCTCATATCATCAAAGAGGGCTTCACCGCTATCATTATAGCCTATTTTCATGCCTTTGAGATCATCCCAATAAGCGGCGATAAGCGCCTGAGGTCCCAATGCGGCAGGGATATAGTGATTATTGAAATAGCTGTCATTGGTATGCACGAATGATGCCCAACCGTTTGAGCTGAGCGTGATTGCATCGTAATCCTCGCCATAGAATCTGAAAGTGAAGGGCAACTGCACGCGCAAGACGTCATCGTCCATTACTTCCCAGACCTCGCCTTCCCCGCCCAAGAGCGGATCGGTCTCCACCCAAGAATAGACGGGCGCCATGTCATAATCCACGTCCGTATTATCATAGATGAAATAGCCATATTCGCAGGGCCCCGTGGGATCGTTCATGCCGGGAGTTCCCGCCGTGATCGCATAATTCGCCGTGTATTCATAGCCGTCATCATTAGAGAAAACGAAGCGCATAGGCAAGCTTCTTCCGTTATAAACATCGGGCATGGTAGTGATGGAGGCATTGAAGCTAAAGCTTTCGCCCGCAGCGATATCACCCAGCTGTATAACAGCGTCGTCCGCAGTGGCAGCATTGCTCTTACTAAAAGCGGTGACCTTCACGCCTTGCAGCTCCGACGAGCCAAAGTTTATACCCGTGAGCGTGATCTGCGAAGTGCCGTTTAGCGCGATATCTCCCTCATAATCCATGATCATGAAAGTAGCACCGCCCACCTTGACGCCAAAGCGATAATCAAAGGAAGGATTTTGGGTGATGAGCTTGAGATTGACGATCTCGCCGGGACGCAGGTTTGCATCTCCCGTGAGCGCAAAGTTCAAGGTATGCTCCTCTCCCGCAGCCAGATCAAAGCTGCCCGGATTGAGCGCTTCAGACGATATCCTCTCATGCTGCAAAAGCTCTGCCGATACACCGCTAAAGCCTGAATCGGAGAAGTTTTTCAGCGTGATAGAGATCTCCGCGCTTTCGCCTGCCTCAAGCTGAGTTTCAAAGGCAGTATTTGCCGAGACTCCGATCTGCGCATCCCCTGTGGGCGCGAGAATCTTTGAGAGCGGCACATAGTTTTCTTTTGAGACTGTGAGAAAGAGCGGCCCCTCTACCGAGGTATCCACCGGCAGAATCGCCTCGCCATTTTGCACGCGCACATACTCGAAATTGACGTTATCCTTAGTACCCGTCACCACCGCATTATTCAGATGAGGCGCACGGATGCGGATATGCGATTGCGATTGCGAGAAATCCAAGCCCTGAGCCACCACGTTTTCTTCTATTCTATCCGGCACCAGCACCCACATATTCAGAGAGGGATCTGACAACAGATTATAGACGTGGAAATAGAAAGGCACATACTGATCCATCCCGATTTCCAAGGGGAAGTTCTTATATAGCTCCACTTTACCCATCAGCACGGAGGTTCCGAAATTGCGCACTCCGAGATCGAATATACTTCGGAAAGCACCGCTGGAGATAGAGTTATTCAGCCTCGTCTTGGTATGAAGATCCGAGGGTCCCACGAACGCCACGCATCCGCCGGGATTCGCAGCCGTTCCGCGACGCATCCAGTTTTCACCGAAGCAGGGATTCACGTTCGCATTATCGAAGTCGCCGGTATTACACACGATGGAGAACACTATGGGCAACATCGCGCCATTATTGGTCTCGTTAATATTTTCATTATGGAAATAGGGATAGTGCCAACCGTTCGCATCTCCCCAACCGCGATAGCTGATGAACTGCACACCGCTGTTGATGGATTGCGTGATCTGGGAGGTTCCCGGGAACTGACCGGGATAGTAAACCGTATCCACTTCCGCATAGCCGAAATCAAGCAGCTTATCGCGCAGCCATCTACTCATCCACACGGGAGTAGTAGGACGCAGCGAACCTTCCGCATAGTTACCCGCAACCATGAGCGAACGCTTCATCCAGTCCGTATTCGCCATATAAGGACTGCGTTCATAGCCCACGCTTTTGCTCAGCATATTCGCCATCTGCATGATCTCTGCAAAGGAGAATCTTCCCACTAACATCTCCGGGAAATAGTCATTACCTTCGATTAAGGCATAGGTCTGATCATCCGCATCCAGCTCGTTATATTCCGGCGAAGGATAGCGGAAGGTGGGAATAGAGAAATTACCCACGGTATCGCCCATGAGCACCAGATAGTCCGGTCTGTGATCCAAATAAAAGTCTTTAATAGTCTGACGGATCTCGTTTGCACTACTACCCGCATCCTGTTTATCGATTACGTGTACTTCAAAGCCCAAAGAGCGTTTCCAGCGGATGAATTCACCCTGGAAGTTCGCCAATTGCGAGTGTGAGATGATGAGCATCTTAGGCCTCGCAAAGGGCAGATCTTTCAGATATGAGGTATACCAGTTATCGGCAAGCTCTCTATATGCAGGAGCGAAAGCCTCCGAGATGGTCTCGGGCAGCTGGATAGCACCGCTTCCACGAATCTGAACATCGAGGTCCGAGAGCGTTAAAATCTCATCAGCTGTTTCAATTTGAGTGTTTATCCTGAGGCTCACCCCACGCATCTCGCGGAAGGTGAAAGGTTCCACCAAGTCGAGGGCAGATTCATGCACCTCGGAGCGTGTAGTCTGATACTCACCATTGTGATCAAACACACGCCAGGTCATATAATTTATTTCAAGCTCGGCTTCTTGATATGGAAAAGCCAAGGTGCGCATTATCACCGGAGTCTCGGGAAACTCTTCATCTCCCGGCTCTCTGATCTCTGCGCTGAAAGGCGTCTCCCGCACTGCTCTAAGCGAGAGTTCCACTCCAAAGCCGCTATCTTGATAGTGTTCAAATGCCGCTGCACTCAAGAAGGCAACGCACATCATGGACAAAATGATTATTATTTTCTTCATTAATTCCTCCCAATACGACAAATCAACTGTGCAATTTTCATTCCGATATACATATATTTATCCTTTGAGATATGATCTCCATTTTTTTAGTTCAAGAAATACCAGCGCAGCCCCGCATGAATGGACATGGGCAAGGGCATAACGCCATGATAGTTCGTATCTAACAAGTTCTTTGCTTCCAACTGAAGCTCAAAATTACGGCTGATATCAAGATTCAGCCAAATATCCATAATGCTGGAAGGTTCTATATAATAGCTATCCGCATTTCGCAAATGATAGCCCGTAAAAGTCGCCAGATTTGTTCCGAGAGCCAAGGCATTTTCGTGTCCTAAATGCCACTTGAGTCCGGCACTCAGCCCGAAGCGGTATTCAGGATAATAATTGCTGGGGCGATTATTGGTATAGTGAAATTTAAAATAATATTCCCAACGCAGGCTTGCCATGGGCTCCCAATTCCCAAACCTGTGGGCAAAACTAAGCTCCGCATCCATCAGCATGGTGCTTATATCAACTTCGTTGCTATGGGATTCTCCATAATATGCATATTCTTTGCCCTCGACCCTGCCTATTCCAACACTCGTAGAAAGCATATCATCATCGTAATCGAGATAGAAGCGACGAGTGTAATCACGGATGAACTCGATTGCTCTGAGGACTTCATCATTGACGGGATGGCTCACCGATTTAGAAGGACAGCTATCATGATTGAGCATGTCGTTTTCAAAGCCCAAAGTAAAGCGCCGGAGCTTCTTATTTATATTGAAGAGCAAGTTGTGCATATAATCTTCGCCCGTATAAATCCTTTGAGTGACATCAAGATACAGATATTTATCCCAATCTACGTGAAGCTCAAAGAAGTTCACAAAATCGGGATTAGATTCATCATAGGGCGCGATATAATTCCGCTTGAGATCGCGATATTCATAACGCCCGGAAAACTTGCCATAGCGATATTTACCTTCCCCATTCAGAGCAATAGCAAAGAGATCGCTCTTTCTTTTGAGCGAAGAACTCTTTGAGGAAATGGCATCTTTTGCCCAAAATACTTCCATCCGTGAATAAGGCAAAAGCAGCTCTAAATGATCGTAGCTAAAGCGATTTTCCAGCTGCGGAACATCGGTCAGACGCCAATATGAGGTCTTGAGTTCCAGCTTATTCAACTGCTTCTTGTGGCTCACTTTTTCATAGCGCAGCTCACCAAACTCAAATTCATAGTTCAAGAGCAGCCTCAGCGCATCGCTACTGATATCGCGCTCTAACCACTCGCCATTTTGCAGATGGTAATTTGCCATGAGGCTAAGCGCACGAACGCCAAAGAGATCGCCCTTATTGATACCGAAACTCATGAGCTTGTTATCCCCCTCGCCAATGCTGCCTTGCAGATGGGAAAGGCTTACGGGATTTTTATAGACCCGCGTGATGAAGCTGAGTCCCGGCTCTTCATCGTCAATAGTGTGGAAGCGCGAGAGATAGCCCAGATGCACATGTCGAGAGGTCATCCCCGCCGGAAGGACCATCTTGCCTTTCCTGAGTTCGGGCAAGTCTTTGTCAAAGCCGAAATAGTTGCCGTGTCCGCTGTATAATGAGGTTAGAGCTATTCGGCGCAAGCGGAAATCCTTGCCTAATCTCTGCTCTTTCTCTGTTCTCATGTAGTCGTAGATGTAGTCTTTGTCTATATCTTGGAACCATTCTTTTGCGGAGAAGCTCTCGGCTTCGTGGATCTCGCCGCTGTAGATGGAATCGGGGACTGCGGGGGTTTGGAGACTGTCGGCGGGTTCGGGGGCTGCCTCAATTGGCAACGGGGGCGTTGCCAAACCGGATTCGGCAGAGTCGGGCTCGGGCTCGCTTTGCAGAGAGGGTGTTACATCACCGGATTCCTCGTTGAGATCAGCTGAGGAGGAGGAACTTGCTAAGAGTATGCGCTGGGGCGCATGTGGCAACGAGGACGTTCCCATCCCAATTTCAGCATGTGGCAACGAGGACGTTCCCACCCCAAAATCAAAGGCTTGCAACGAGAGCGCGGATCCACCAAAGTCAAGCAACGGCAACGAGGGCCTTGCCAAACCGGTTTCGGCAGAGAGCATCGCAAAGAGGCAGAACGCAAGCAGGATCAAAGCCAGCCGTTTTCTATATACCATTGATATGTCTCCTTTAGCTTTTGCTCAATTTCGTCTGCAGGTTCCCAGCCCAAAAGCTGCCTTGCCTTCGTGCAATCCGCAACCCAGCCTTCCGCCATGATCTCGGCATATTTCTCCAGATTGACAGCAGAGGGCATGTGTCTTATCCGCCCGATAATATCGCTGATTCCGAATACGCCATGCACCAAAACGGGCGGCACTTTAAGGCTTTTCGGCTCTTTCTTACCAATCGCGAGCGCTATCATGCGCGCCACTTCCGCCTGGGTATATACCCTGCAATCCGTGGCAAAAAAGCTTTCACCGTTCACATTCGGATTTGCGATCACATGCATCACAAAATCCACCAATTGCTCGCTATGTATCATATTGATGGGCTTATCTTTGCTTCCCACCTGAAAGCTGAAACCCAGCTTGGCAAGACGGAAAAGACTAAGAAAATCTACATCCCCGGCACCATATACGGGACAGGGACGAATTATATTAAAAGATTTTTTACACTGATTTCGGATGAGCTTTTCGGCATAGGCCTTACTTTTGCCATAATTGCTCAGCGGCTTCATCTCGTCGGATTCGCATGCGGGAGACTCCGCCGAAGCAGGACCGCTCACCGCCTGAGTACTGATATAGATGAGGCGCATGGAATTTTCCTGCATATTCACCGCTTCCACGATGCGCCGCGTGATCCCCACATTTACGCTCAACATCTCCCTAAACGAGATCGTCTTCGTTTTGCCGGCATTATGGATGAGGATATCACAATCTTTGATTGCATCGGCTATACTGAGGGGATCGTCATAATCGACTATACGGCAATCTATGCCATCGCAATTGAATGATTTACGCACCAATGCCCGGGGTTCAAAACCCCGCTCTTTCAATTTCCTCAGAAGGGTCTTGCCAATAAATCCATTGGCGCCGGTTATCGCTATTCTCATCTATCCCCATTTTTTGTGCTTATAAAAAAAATGGTGGGCGTTGACGGACTTGAACCGCCGACATCTTGCTTGTAAGGCAAGCGCTCTTCCAGCTGAGCTAAACGCCCACTTTCGTGGTAAACTCTGGTCGGGGTGAGAGGATTCGAACCTCCGACACCTGGTTCCCAAAACCAGTGCGCTAACCGGGCTGCGCTACACCCCGTAGAATTTCGATCATGAAAAATCACAGGGCGTTTTGTGTCAAGATATTTGTTTGCACAATGCGATTTTCCCCAAACTCCGCCTATCACAGAACTGCCCTCCAAAACCTATTTAAGTCTATGTAATACAACGTGTATAGCGTTATCGGAAACGGTCAAAACTCGCCGCTCCGTTCCATAGCCCGATCTCTCAAAACGCAATTCCAGCTGAGCCGATCTATCCGGAAAGAACACAGGAATCTCCAAGGGAGTCTTGCCCAAATAGTCCTGATTTCCATATACCGCAGTCCCGGAAGGATCCGAGGTAATCATCACCGTGCGATTCACCTCTTCGCCATATCCCGTGGGCTGAAGAAGAACAAAAATGTCTTTAACATCCTCTTTTGCCTCGTCCACAGTCTTATATTTCGGATATATCACGAAGGAACTCTCAACGCTCTCATAGCCGGTCTTATCCACGCGGATATAGTGGCGGATGGGATCCCCGCTATCGTTCCAGCTCCACCATGTCTTGGTGGGCGAAAGTCCCATATGTTCACCATCGGCGATATAGGTGACGTGCGCATTTTCCGGCTCCGTGATCACACGATATGCCGCATAGCGCGTGGATGAACAGGCACCCAGCAGGGCAATCGCGATCAATAAAAATATCATTCTCCTCATTCTCTTATCTCCTATCTCGGCAGAACTATCGCTGCGAGCTTCATTATCCTTCTTAAAATAATACATCATTTACCTCAAAAAACTGCAATAATCTTTCAAAGAAAGCTTAGAGGCAAAATCGCCCCCGCCATATTTCAGACGGGGGCTTTTGGGTTTGGTGTTCGATGCTGGATTAACGCGTCGTTATCCGGCTTTAAAGAATCTCGCCTAAGAACTTGTCGAAGAGCAATCCGATCAGGATTCCCACGATGAGTTCAAACAAGACTTGCTCTGTCTCTTCATTGATGAAGGGGATGTTGATCATTTTGTTGATCTTGGTTGCGACGTCTTTGATGAATTTTTCTTTAGTCATTTTTTCCTCCTATGACCTTACATTGATGCGTTGAGAGCTTCGTATCCGTTAACTTTCGGGAGATACCTCTTGTTTACGGCGTTTTTAATCGACGTTACTTCGGGATAGAGATCGATCAGATCGTCAAGAACGATTGAGTCCAATCCCACATGATCCGAATTGTGTTTGAGAAAGGCGTACATCATCTTTACATAGATGGCGTAGCTGCTCGGCGGCAATTTGTCCTTTGCCACGTGCCTGGTCGCATATAGATGGCTATATGTCTTGAGGTCGGCTTTGAATTCCTCACTACATTCGTTGTAGATCTTGGAAAGATTTGTGCTAACCGATGCCATTTCTTCGTTTTGTTCTGTTGCACGAGGTTTTACATAGCGGCGTGCGATGCAAACCTGTCCGTCTTTGTAACTTGCGTAAGTCAGTCCGTCAATGGTTCCACTGTAGGTCTGAATTCCATACTTAAATGTTGCTTTCATTTTTCTGTCTCCTAATTTTAGTTTTTTTTGTTTTTGGCTTTGCGCATTGCCTTCTACTTTTATATAGGAGCCCAAAAGTGAAAATTGTGGCCAAAATCGCGAACTATTTTTCAAGTCGCAAAAAGTCAGTTTTTTTTATGGCACTTAATTCTTTGCAAAAGAGAGCTTTCCGAGGATGAAAAAAAAGTGAAGATTTTTTTGGGTCAGAAAATGTTATGTAAACTTGTAGCTCTTTTTTGAGTTTTTTGAGTCCACAAATTGACACAAATTTTCACGAATTGAGTAAAAAAGCGGACGGGGTCGGAATGTCCTCATTGCGACGAGCTTTTTTTGTTGTTGCGGGCGGTATGGGAACCTTCATTGCCCAAGCTAAAGCTTTAGTAGCGCTGGCTTTAGCCGGCCGTCTCGCTGACTTTAGTCGGCTTTATTTAACTTATGCGTTTTGTGCATTCTTTTTTTGGGGTGGAAACAGCTTGTTGGATTCGACACGTCCTCGTGTCGAGTGTTTTAAAAGCGTAAACGAGGACGTTTTGTAGATGGCATTTAAAAATGGTACACGATGGCACTTGAAACTGGTACAAAAATAGCAAGTATGAGTTTCATCAATAAAAGGTGGAACTCAAAT
>DUNQ01000020.1 GCA_012839325.1 Candidatus Cloacimonadota bacterium | reverse complement strand
CTTCTCATTTAAACCTCCTAAGGGTATACTTATTTTATTTCTCATAACTGTCAAGTATCCACCTTATTGGGCTGTCCGAAAAAACTAATCCATTATATTATTCTTAGTTCAGGATCAGGCAAACAAAATGAGCGGCAGTTCCATGCACCTGCTTTAATCATGAATATATAGTCCAGAAAGCACCGCCAAGCACGTAAACAAATCAAGAAAAGTAAGGTTTGAATTGACAGAAATAGAGATTGATTATTGATTGCATAAAGTTATAAACGCGAATAAATAACACAAGGAGGATCGAGTGAGACTGTTCAAATGTAACAAAAGCGAGGCTCTATCTGAAATAAAAGAGGTCAAAATAGCAAAGGAAAAGAAGCTTCAGAGCATTACGGAGAAAAACCTGCCTCTGATCTTCGGATTGGAGTTTGTCTGCTCAGAATTTACTGTAGGAAACTACCGGATTGATACGCTCGCCTTCGACCCCGAAACAAATTCTTTTGTGATCATAGAATACAAGCGGAGCGAAAATAGGAGTGTTATCGACCAAGGTTATGCATATCTGGGAAGGATGTTAGACAGGAAAGCAGATTTCGTTCTCAAGTTCAGCAATGTGAAGAATAAAAGCTATGAGATCAATGACATAGATTGGGCTCAGTCCAAGATATATTTTGTTTCAACAGCCTTTAATAAATATCAGCTTGATTCACTAATCTTCAATGATCTGCCAATTTCGCTGTGGGAGGTTAAAACCTATCATGATGAACATATATCATATCGTCGTATCGAATACGGCAGTTCCGGCGCCAGTATCAAGAAGATAGCACCGACAGACGCCATCGGAAAGGTTGCTAAAGAACTGGAAGTTTATACAGAAGCTGACCACATTCAAAGGGCCAATGATGATATCCGCGCCCTCTATGAAACCGTTAGGTATAATATCTTGGCAAGATGGAACCTCACCTTGGTGCCCAGGAAACTCTATTTAGCATTTAAGAGTGCCACTAACGTTGTGGATATTGAAATACAAAAAACCCAACTGAAACTAACACTGAATGTCCCCAAAGGAAAGCTGATAGACAAGCTGAACATAGCTGAGGATGTCTCCGGTAAAGGAACGTGGGGTAATGGAGATTATCAGATCATCATGAAAGATGAATTTCAGTTATCACACATATTAAATCTCATAGAACAATCAGTGAAATTCCATTCATAGTCTATTCTAAAGCTCTTTATTTTCTTTTTTATGACTGCTAATAACATTAAATCCGGTAAATAGATACTCCATGTCGTGCTCTCGGCCATTGTCTTGTAGTTCTCTCAGATATTCGTTCATCTTACCTCCGAGTGATCAACTTTATTAACCAAGCTTGTAATCATTTCTTACTCTTATCCTTAGTTTGTTTAGATATCTGTTTTACTTCCTGCAGGGCTTCCACAAAATGTTTTTCGGCTACAGATGGTTGGGAAAGCTGTTCTTTACGCCATTTATCATACTCAAGTTTAGCTTTTTGGATAGCATCATTATGAGATATCGAACCCGCATGTTTCAGGGTTTCTCTACCGCTTAGCTTGAGAAATTCATCCAGCTTGCCTATCCAATCTTCCATATACATAGGAATTCTGTTCAGAGCTTGCAATTCGGCAAAGTCCAGATACATACTCACGATGCGGTTGAGTATATCCAGCTCTTCCTGGTTAAGGTAATTTTTAGCTATCATAGTATCTGCCTTACGGGGTCGTGCTCCCGGCCAGTTGGTAAGCCCCATATTCGCTCTATCAGCATCGGCGCGCTGATAGATGATTTCAGCAGCAGTGTGGCCATGACTCGCCCAGTGCATCTTGTTTTGGATAATCTTGAAGAATTCTCGAGATAGGTCTGACTTGGGGTCATAGTCTATGCTGGTGGCATAAATATCCAAAACTTTGCGCCAGAACACCTTTTCTGAGGAACGGATATCCCTGATTCTTGCCAGAAGCTCATCAAAATAGCTTCCACCGCCATCTTGTTTTAGCCGCTTATCATCCAAAGTGAATCCTTTTATTAGATATTCTTTCAAGCGTTCGGTAGCCCAGATGCGGAAACGAGTGCCTATAATGCTATTAACTCTATACCCAACGGAAATGATAGCATCCAGGTTGAAGTGTTCTATGTTATATGTTTTATTATCACTTGCAGTTGATGCAAAAAATGCACTAACTGAATCACGCTCCAGTTCTCCACTCTCAAATATATTTTTTAGATGTCGTCTGATACCGGTGACATCAATACCAAAAAGTTGCGACATCTGTTTGGCTGTGAGCCAGATGTTTTCATTTTGGAACGCTGCTTCTATATATATTTTGCCATCTTCGGCAGAATATACTAAGAGATTATCATTCTTGTGGAGTTCTTTTTTCATATTCACCCTCTTATTGCTTGCTTGAGTAAACTAACAATATCCAGATTGATGCTGGTTACAGCCCAATCCGGTTCCTGCTTTTATGTCTTCTAATCTCATCATCATGGTTTCCTATAAATTAGAACTATATGATCTGCCCAACACTTCCAAGCTCTGGTCTTTGCATTTCTAAGTGTTCAGCAGAATCATTAATTTCGACCATTACACGTCATTCTCAAAAGAATCATATTAGCTTCTTCTGTCAATGAGAAACTGACTCTGAATGTTCCCAAAGGAAAGCTGATAGACAAGCTGAACATTGCTGAGGATGTCTCCGGTAAAGGGAAATGGGGTAATGGAGATTATCAGATCATCATGAAGGATGAATTTCAGTTATCACACATATTAAACCTTATAGAACAATCAGTGAAATTCCATTCATAGTCTATCCTAAAACTCATTGATTTCTTTTTTAACCCTGTTTTTTATGGACTGCCGATAGCACAGCATTCCGTAAAACAAATCACGAGTGAGGAAGGCGATTCTCGACTTTTCTCTTTGTATGAGTCTGCCATTTTAGGATAAATCACGACAACTTCACCTTGTTCGATGAAATCCTCAATGCGTTAAGTAATTTATTATTAGTGTATTAGTGTCTATTGGAAAACAACTCTGAAGCTACTCTGAAGTAAATCTCTTCAGAGTTGATACGATTTTCCAACCATTACAAAAACCCCTAACTTGGCAAAACAAACAGCCAAAACATCATTTTATATCATAAAACCTTTTCTTTCCGACTCAACCTGCTCCGAGCTTTAAAGGATTTTCTCCCTGAGCCTAATGCCGAGATAGAGGATGGGATGCTGAAGACTGTGATCTTTCCCCTTCACATATTCCCTGCCATATTGCACCACGAGCCCTAACCTGGATGTAAGTCGGATATCTGCATGCACCATCGCCGCATAGCGATCTACTTTGTTTTCAGGCTGATCCCAGAAATCATAATAATGAAAAGCGAATGGGGAAGGATATGATATATCTCCGCTAAAAGCGTCTTTTGCACCGCGAAGAGTTCCGCTCAACACGAAATTGATCGGTTCATGAAACTCCTTACTAAAGGTGAGTGGCAGCTCCATGCCTCGGTGTTTGAATTTCATGCGATGCCGTTTTGTAGTAAGAGCGTCCGCGCCCTGCGAGGTATAGACCGCCGGAGACAGTGAGACATGATAATCTTTCCCCAAATCAAATGATTTCGCAAAGTGGAGTTTGAGAGCAGCGCCAAATACAGTTGGCGTGATCATCTGATCAAAACCGATGGGATGCAAGTCTTTGCTTGAAACCATGCTAAAGTCATAACCCGCCGAAAATCCTTTGCCCAAGCCCGCTCGCATGGATTGTGGGATAGACCTAAATAGTGCCGTTTTCAATTCTCGGCTTTGTATCTGAATATCCAAGCTATCCGGAGAATATGTTCCTGCCCTGAGTATGCCTCCGGTAGTTGTAAGTCCATAATATACCTGAGCTTCTGCGGCTTCGGGCGCAATCGCGTTATAGGGATGAGCGTTGTGCATAAATCCGCAGGCGGAGAGCAGAAGCAAGGATAATAACAAAAGCGACGTTCTGAACATTCATTCTCCTTTGGCTTTGGAATCTTTGATTTATATTTGAGCGGCGATCTTTGGGAAATATCAGTCTCGCTCGGCTCAATCAGGATTACTACATCTCTAACGAATTAGTCGATTTTGTCAATGTTTACTTTGCATATTTGTGTGCTTCGGTCAATTGTTTCATCTTTTCCGGGGAGATTTTTGTCTGATCCGTCTGTTTTTCTGAGCCGTTTTTCGCTCTTTTTCGGTGGCTTCCCTATAGGGTTCTGGTGATGATGTGGTCATGATGTGGTCATCGCCATGAGCATATCATAGGCGGAAGCTAAGCTGTATCTAATAGGGGAGCAATGGGATATGAGTGTTTCACCTGTGGATCAGGTGTGTTAGTCAGATAGTACACCTGTTATTTGGTAGGTTGACGCCCTCGTTAACCGAAAAAAGCGGAGCTTTTTGTATATTGGATGTGCTTCGCACAGTTTGTTGGATTCGACACGTCTCGTGTCGTTTGTTTAATGCAAACGAGGACGTTTGCAATCCACCGTGGGCAACGAGGGCGTTACCCGACCAAGAAAGGTATGCGCTTTGCGTTTGGAAATTGGGGCGGCAACATCTTGTTGCCGCATGCATGTAAGTGCATACAGTATCTACAGAAAGCTAAGCTTTCTTAGGCAACAAGATGTTGCCTACCCAATAAAGGAATGCGCTTTGCGCATGGGTTAAATAAAGCCGACTGAAGTCAGCGGAAACGGCCGGCTAAAGCCAGCGCTACCAAAG
Source organism: Candidatus Cloacimonadota bacterium (assembly GCA_012839325.1). Lineage (GTDB taxonomy): Bacteria > Cloacimonadota > Cloacimonadia > Cloacimonadales > Cloacimonadaceae > UBA5456. Next base: position 12,588 of record DUNQ01000020.1, on the reverse strand, counting down.
CATTGCCCGCCCCAATCCCCTGCGGAGCTCAAGCCTTTTTTAGATCAAAATAATGATCTACGTATTGACGAACCTTTGCGCTGAGACACAAGGGCAGGTTCAGGAGCCTAAAAGTCCGTCCGTCCGGAAGCCGGAGTTCGTCAAAACCCAGGCTGCCATCATGGATTCGGATCGCCATATCGTGTTTTGAAATCATCATAAATTGCATGAGTGAGCGCAGAGAACCGGTGCTTCCTGATTTCACCTCGATGGGGAGCAGTTTCCCGCGGTGTGGGATCACAAAATCCACCTCAGCTGAAGATTGGTATTTATCTCTCACCCAAAAATTGAGCTTTGGAGGTGATGAAGCCCAAAGGCTTTGCAATTCCTGACCCACAATGTGTTGAGTAATCAAGCCTTTATGGATGGACTCTAAGGAATCTGTAAGGAAATATTCTTCCTGAATACCGAGCTGGTAATTGAGTAATCCCGTGTCAAGCAGCTGCAGCCTGGGCTTGCGTCGATATTGGGGAACCATGGGAAGCATTGCAGAGGTGACGGGAAAGCTGAGCGTTAGGAGTTGCGCTTTCTGCAGTCTCTCGAAAGCCTGACGGATGGTGAGCGCTTTATAATCCGATGCGCCAAAGCCTTCCAAAGTGATGCGCTTCCCTGCTTCGGCGGGTGCTGTTCTGAGGATATGAACCAAAGCTCTTGCCATCGAAACATCGTCCGCATATTTATCCACATCTTCAAGAAAGGTGCTCACGAGGGATTCATAGACGCGGTTTACAATCATCACATCCTTGTGTTCGAGATATTTGGCAACTGCTTCGGGCATTCCACCCAATAGTGAATAGATTTTGAACTGACGTCTGAGCTCTTCGATGAAAGGCTTTGAAGCAGGTACTTGGTGGTAAGCCTGTAAAAGATCATCCCTGTCCAGAGCCCCAAGATATTCTTCAAAGCTGAGCGGTTGCACCCAAAGATTCTCAATTCTGCCCACCGGAAAACTCTGGTGTTTATCACCCACGACCACATCCAAGAGTGATCCTGCGGCTATCACGCATAGTTCCGGCATTTCTTCATAAAAATAACGCAACATCTTGATTGCCAACGAACTGAACTGAATTTCATCGATAAAAAGCAGGGTCTCTTCGGGCTTTATGGGCTGTGAAAAGCGTAAACAGATCAATTGAAAAAGCTCACGCACCTTGAGCTCACGGGAAAAAAGCTCTCTATCGGCCTCCAGATCAAGATTCACATACAAGAAAATTGGAAAAGACTTGGCAAATTCCTTCACGACAGTGGTCTTCCCCACTTGCCTGGCACCTCTGAGCACCAAAGGTTTGCGATTTTTCTCGTCCTTCCAGCGCTGTAAATCAAGTTCAATCGTTCTTTTAATCATCTTGAGCTCCTATCTCATTCTCTGATGGGGATATAATATATAGAATTGAAAATGTGTCAAGGCAAATTTCAGCATATCCGGAGACAAACTAAGGGCAGTTTTCAGTGTTTTCGTAGCCAAACTAAGGGCAAATATTGGCGTTTTCTGAGTCAAACTAAGGGTAGTTTTTGGCATTTCCGGAGGCAAACTAAGGGCAATTGTCCGCATTTTGTGGTCAAACTAAGGGCAATTTGGAGAGAATGCGCTGACGCGCATGGAAATTGGGGTGGCAACATCTTGTTGCCGCATGTATGTAAATGCATACAGTATCAGTAGAAAGCTACGCTTTCTTAGGCAACAAGATGTTGCCTACCCAATAGAGGTATGCGCTTTGCGCATGAGTTAAAAAAGCCGACTGAAGTCAGCGGAAACGGCCGGCTAAAGCCAGCGCTACTATGGCATTAGCTGCTCAGAAGAGGAAGGTTACTACTCGTTAAATCGTTAAATCGCTTAATCGGCGAACGCAGTGAGCACAATCCGTTCGATCCGTTAAATCCGTGTTCTATTTATAGGGAATGTTGTCGCTCGTGGCAATAAGATGTTTCCACCCCGCCCGCGACAGCAGCGAAGCTCGCTAAATCGTCAAATCGCTAAATCGCTAAATCGGCGCACCTCGTGCGCACCATTCCTTGACAAAAACAGCCATTCTAAAATGCTGGAGCAAATTGTAAAATAAGGCAGTATAGCATGAGAAAACACATCGTATCCATCCTCGGCAGACCCAATGTCGGGAAATCCACATTGTTCAACCGATTGTGCCGTGAGCGCAAAGCCATCGTCGATTTTGAGGAAGGCATCACGCGCGATCGTAAATATGAAGAAGTGATGTGGAACGGTCGTATTTTCAACATAGTAGATACCGGCGGCATAGTCTATGACAGCGATGAAGCCATGGATAAGATGATAATGCACCAAGCCCTTTTGGCGATAGAAGAAAGCGATGTGATCATCTTCATGGTGGATGCGCATACGGGCACCACTGACCTCGACAAAGCCATTGCCAAAATCCTTTTCCCACATAGAGATAAGGTCATACTTGTGGCAAACAAAGCGGATAACGAAAAGTTTGAATGGGAGATTTATGACTTCCTGCAATTGGGCTTTGGCGATGCCTTCCCCATCTCGGCTTCGCATGGACGCAATACCGGTGATTTCCTGGACGAACTCATCGATATGATGCCGGATACCATGACGATTGAGCATGAAGAAAAGATGGCAAAAGAGGAAGACCCTCCCACAAAGATCGCCGTGGTAGGCAAGCCGAATGTGGGCAAATCCTCAATCGTGAATTTGCTCTTAGGCGAGGCAAAACAGATTGTCACCGAGACTCCGGGCACCACGAGGGATAGCATTGACTCACGCGTTCGCTATCACGGAAAGGACTACATTCTCATCGATACTGCAGGACTCAGGCGCCGAACTCGCGTTAAATATGGCGTTGAATATTTCAGCAGCATGAGAACCATCGAGGCTGTGGATAGGTGCGACATCGTGGTTTTGGTGCTCACTGCCGATGAGGATATCTCCATGCAGGATCTAAAGATAGCTTCCTATGCCCATCGCAAACACAAAGACGTGCTCATCGTTTATAATAAGTGGGACCTTGTCGAAAAAGACAGCGGAAGCACGGGCAGATTCATCAGGGAATTACACCTGCAAATGCCTTTCCTGAGCCATGCGCCGGTGATATTCATCTCTGCAAAAACCTCGCAGCGCATACATCGCCTCATGGAAAGCGTGGTGAGCATTGAAGAGGAAAGCAAGAAACGCATCACTACCTCGGAGCTCAATCGCTTCATGGAAACCGTGGTTGCGCGCAGGCCGCCCACCCATCCCACGGGCAAGCATATCAAAATCTATTATATCACACAGGCAGATACCAGACCACCTGTGTTCGTGTTTTTCTGCAACAATCCCGCGCTGATTACCGAGAACTATAGAAAGTTTCTCTACAATCAGATACGTAAGGTTTTTAAGTTTTCCGGAGCATCTATCAAGTTGGTCTTCAAGGGGCGAAGTAAAGAGGAGGATGAATATGATTTATCCTGAAATAATAGCCTACTTTTTGGGTAGCATACCCTTTGGCTACATAGTGGCTAAGCTCTTTTTTAAAGAGGATATACGTGCGTCAGGCAGCGGGAATATCGGCGCTACGAATGCCATGCGACAGTTTGGAACCGTTGTGGGAGTAATCGTCCTGCTTTTGGATATTCTCAAAGGCGTGGCGGCTGTGCTGATTGCAAAGCATCTCTTGCCTTCGGGAAGTCCTGAGATCGCGCTGTCAGCTTTCTTTGCCATCATCGGGCACGTGTTCCCCGTGTGGCTGGGCTTCAAGGGTGGCAAGGGCGTGGCGGTCGCAGCAGGCGTATTCTTGGCGCTCACTCCCTTCACCGTGCTGGGTGCGCTGGCGTGCTTCATCATTGTCGTAGCCATTTCGCGCTATGTATCGCTGGGTTCACTCGCGGCAGCAACAGCGCTGGGCATCAGCAATACAATCATCGAACTTAAGCTTGACACTCCCGATTATGCGCTGCTTATCTTGATCTGGATCGCCGTGATTATGATCTTTGTAATGCACAGAGAAAACATCGCGCGGCTCAAAAATAAAAACGAAAATAAAATCACTTTTAAGAAAGGAAATAAATAAAATGTGTGGAATAGTCGGCGTATTTGGCAGTCCCAATGCCGCGAAACTTACCGCTTTAGCAATGTTTACCATCCAACATCGTGGGCAAGAAAGCTGTGGAATGGCAGTCTCCGATGGCAAGGTCATCCGCTTGCGCAAGAAAATGGGCTTGGTGCGCGATGTATTCGACGAAACCGAGCTTGAAAGCCTTCCCGGCGAGGTAGCAATCGGGCATGTGCGCTATCCCACCAAAGGCTCCGCCACGGAGTTCAACACTCAGCCGCATATCGTGGAAACCCTTGCGGGACCTACCTATGCGCTGGCTTCCAATGGCGATATTGTGAATTATGACGCCATGCGCCGCTATCTGGAAGAGCAAAATGTCTATTTCAAAAGCGATAACGATGGCGAAATCTTGGTGAAATATATCGCCTGGAAAGTGATGCGTCAGGGCGAAGGCATCATCGAGGCAATCCGCCATCTCATGCACGATGTCAAAGGTGCATATTCCACCGTGCTTTGCACTCGCGATTCGCTCTATATGTTCCGCGATCCGCATAGCATCCGCCCCATGGTTTGGGGAAAGATGGAGGATGGCACCGTCGTCGTCGCCTCGGAAAGCTGTGCTTTGGATACCTTGGGCGTGATCAATCGCAAGGAAATCCCCGCGGCGGGAATCGTGAAAGTAAGCGCGGAAGGCATACGCATCATTCAAAACGATCCGCTGCTCTATCGTGAAAGCATTCGCCCAAAACACTGCATCTTTGAACACGTTTATTACTCGCGCCCGGATAGCCATCACTTCGGTGAGGACGTCTATAAAGTTCGCGAAAAGATAGGCGCGGCGCTGGCGAAAGCTGATGGCAAGCTCAAGGCGGATTATGTGGTGCCAATCCCGGACTCGGCGAACTTCATCGGGCTGGGATATAGCAATCACAGCGGGATTCCGCTCTCTTTGGGGCTGATCCGCAATCACTATGTGGGCAGAAGTTTCACAGAAACTAAACAGGCGATACGCGATGAAAACGTGCGCCGGAAATATAATCTCTTGCCGCATTTCTTTGAAGGCAAAAGCATTGTGCTCATCGATGATAGCATCATTCGCGGCACGACTATACGCAAGATCGTGGATCTCATCAAGCCCTCAGGCGTGCGTGAAGTGCATCTGCGCATAGGCAGTCCCGAGGTGCGCTACGGCTGTTATTATGGGATTGATACCCCCTCGCGTGATGAGCTTTTCATGAATAAATATAGCGTGGATGAGATCTGTGAAAGAACCGGTGTAGATAGCCTCAAGTATCTACAGATCGATGATTTGCTGGATTGTGTGTATGAGAAAGACGACTACTGTCTGGCGTGTTTTAATGGCGACTATCCGGTGAAAAACAATGGAGATTTTGTATGACTTTCGGCGAGATTATAAAAGGTGTAGCAAAGCAAAAAGCCATCATCTTCGGCGATATGATGCTGGATAGCTATCTCTGGGGCAAGGTGCAGCGCATCTCGCCTGAAGCACCCGTGCCCGTGATAGAGATCGAGAAAGAGGAATATCGCCCCGGCGGAGCGGCAAATGTTGCGCTAAATATCACCGCTCTCGGTGCAAAAGCTTATCCCATCGGCATCATAGGCGAGGATGAAAGTGCGCGCTCTCTTTTAAAACTCTTTGAAGATCAGGATATTAAGACCGATGGACTCATAGTGGATAAGACGCGAAAGACTACCACCAAGACGCGTATAGGCGCGGCAAATCAGCAGATAGTGCGCATTGATATCGAAGATCTGCACCATCCCGATAGTGATGTAGAAAAGCTCATCATTGCACAGCTGGAAAAGCGCGTCCCGCAGGTGGGGCTGCTCATCGTGGAAGATTATAACAAGGGCTTGTTCTCGGATAAGATCATCGCCAAGATGCTGGAACTCTGTAAAGCGCATGATGTTATAGTCGCCGTAGATCCCAAGCAAAAGAACTTCTTCAGCTATCGCGGCGTGGATATATTCAAGCCAAATTATAGTGAATTGCAAACTAATCTGGGGCGTAAGTTCGAGAGCGAGGAAGACTTCCATCAGGGCGCAAATGAGGTCTTAGAAAGGCTTAATTGCCGCTATCTGGTGGTCACGCGTGGCTCTAAGGGCATGCATATCTTTTCCAAAGATCAGCCCATGCGCCATCTGCCCAGCTATGCGCGGGAGGTCTATGACGTCTCCGGTGCAGGAGATACGGTGATCACTGCTCTGGGGCTCGCCTATCTTGCCGGTGCGGATATACTCAGCGCAGCAACCTTTGCAAATCACGCAGCGGGCGTGGTCTGCGGCAAGCTCGGAACGGCTTTTGCCACTCCCGAGGAGATACTAAAGAATGCAGATTCTAAGAGATAAGATTATTCCTTTTGATAAGATTGGCGCTCTTGCCGCTGAACTCTCAGAGCGTGGGAAACGCATTGTTTTCACCAATGGCTGCTTCGACATCCTGCATGCGGGGCATGTGGCTTATCTCTCTCAGGCAAAGGCTTTGGGGGATGTCCTCATCCTTGGCCTCAATAGCGATGCATCGGTTAGACGGCTCAAAGGAGCTTCGCGTCCGGTGAATTCTCAGAGCAATCGCGCTCTCGTGCTTGCGGGGCTCTCTGCGGTGGACTATATCTGCATCTTTGAAGAAGATACGCCCTATGAGCTCATAAAAGAGGTCTTGCCGCATATCTTGGTGAAAGGCGGGGATTGGGCGCCCAAAGACATCGTAGGCTCGGACATCGTGCTTGATCGCGGCGGAGAGGTGCGCAGTCTTGACTTTGTAGAGGGACTTTCTACTACAGGGATTATAAAGAAACTGAGTAATAATTAGTATGGAAAAAGAAATAATAGAAAAAGGCGTGATTGTCGCGGTCAGCGGCGATAATGTAGAAGTGGAGATTCTCCGCGGAGAAGGCTGTGGTTCTTGCAGCATGCACGGGCTTTGCTTTCCCGGCAAGAAATCCTCTGTCCTGCATATCAAGAGCGAGCTCGCCCTAACAAAAGGGGATGAGGTGGAACTGGAAGTATCGGCTGGAAGCCGCGTCCTTGCCTCACTCTTCGTCTTTGCCTTGCCTGTATTCTTTCTTTTCTTAGGCTTTATCATTGCCAACATCTTTTTTAGTGAGTTAATTAGTATTGCCTTCGCTTTCGCCTCGCTGGGAATTAGCTTTTTCATCATAAAGCTCTGCGATGGCAAATGGGGCAAGGATATAAACGTTAAAATATTGAGGAAACTGTGATAATAAGACTTAATCAAATGGTGTTTTATGGCTTTCATGGAGTGCACGACGAGGAGCGCAGGCTGGGACAAAGGTTCATCGTATCAGTCGAGCTTTATACCGATGAAGAAAAAGATAGCACGATAAGAACCCTGGAAGATACCGTGGACTATACCAAGGTCTATGACGACATCAAATCAGTGATGGAAAGCCGGCAATTCCTGCTTTTGGAAAGCTGTGCAAATACCATCGCCGACAAGATATTAGAAGACTTCGATCTCGTGGAAAAAGTGAAGATACGCATACAAAAACCCTCTGTGCCCATCCAAGGCATCTTGGAAAATGCCGAGATAGAAATCTCGCGGAAACGTAAGTGATATACCACCTGCTTTTGGGCTCGAACCTCGGTGATAGAGAGCGGATGATCACTCTCGCACGCGAGCATATCGCCCAAATAGAGGGGCTCAAGATACTACGAAGCTCCTCCATCAGTCAGACAAGTGCCTACGGTCTTGAAGATCAGCCGGACTTCCTCAACCACGTTCTGGAAGTGGAAACCAAGCTGACGCCCAAGCTTCTTCTTTGCAAATTACTCGCAATTGAAGATATTATGGGAAGAGAGCGGACTATCAAATGGGGTCCGCGCAATATCGATATCGATATACTTTTGGCAGGAGATATGGTGGTGCAAAGTCCTGATCTGAACCTGCCGCACATAGATTTACACAACCGTGCTTTCGCGCTCAAGCTCCTCTGTGAGCTGGTGCCGGAAGCATTGCATCCATTAGAAAATAAAACAATAGCCGAGCTTCTTAGCCGGCTTGATACAGGAGAATAGATGAAAGCGCTTGCAGCAATAGTACTCGCAGCCGGAAAAGGAACAAGAATGAAGTCCGAACGCGCCAAAGTGACCTTCCCCTTAGCAGGCAAGGCGATGGTGCAAAGAGTGGTGGATACCGCTCTAAAGCTCAAAGCATCCAAGATAGCCGTGATAGTGGGCTGGAAAAAAGAGAGCGTCAAGATCAGCCTCAATCCCGATCCCAGCCTTGAGTTTATAGAACAAAAAGAACAATTGGGCACGGGTCATGCCGTGATGGTCGCCACTGAGTCTTTCAAAGATTTCGAGGGCGATGTGCTCATCCTCTGCGGTGATGTGCCGCTCCTCAGCGCCGAGACCGTGGACAAGCTCTGGACTGCTCACAAAGAGAAGGGCGCAGCGGCAACGGTTCTCACCGCAATCGTAGACGACGCCGGCAGATATGGACGCATGTTGCGCGATGACAAAGGCAATATCAAAGGCATAGTGGAATATAAAGACGCCACTCAGGAAGAGCGCAAGATTCAAGAGTTCAACACCGGCATCTATTGCTATGACAGCAAGAAGCTCTTCAGCGCGCTCTCCAAGGTCACAAACGATAACCAGCAAAAGGAATACTATCTCACCGATACCTTAGAGATCCTCTACAATGCAGGCGAGAAGGTGGAAAGCGTGGTCTTAGAAGACATCATGGAAGTAAGCGGCGTGAACTCCCAAGAACAGCTTGCCGAGCTGGAGAATATCTATTACGACAGAACACGTAAACACTGGCTGAACAATGGTGTTATGATACACAATCCCGCCACTGTTCTCATCGGAGACGACGTGGTAATCGGGCAAGATGCCGAGATAGGCGCCGGAGTGCAACTCTTTGGAGATTCATGCATCGGACGTGAGTGCATCATCGGACCCAATTGCCTCATCCAAAACTCCGCTCTCGGAGTAGGCAGCGTGCTCTTCGGACACAATATCATCATCGAAAGCGAGCTCCAAGAACACAGCATAATAGATTACGGAATCAAGGTGATCCGGAACAACAGCGATGAGTAAGAGAACCTATCTCTATTCACCATGGAGGATGGAATATATCCTCGGTGAAAAGAAGGCAGCCTGCGTCTTTTGCCACGCAAGAGACAGTGCAAACGATGAGGAAAACCTCGTGCTGCACCGGGCTGAGCATTCATACATCATCATGAACCGCTACCCTTATAACAACGGTCATCTGCTAATCGTGCCCTATGCCCATCAAATGAATATAAACGACCTAAAACCGGAAGCTTTCACTGAGATGAGCAATCTCGTGCGTATCCTTGAGCGCGTTCTCAAAGCGGCCTATAACTGCGATGGCATCAATATCGGCATGAACTTAGGCAGCGCCGCCGGAGCGGGCATAGAGGCGCACCTTCATCTACACATGGTTCCCCGCTGGCGAGGCGATAGCAACTTCATGGGCGTGGTAGCCGGTGAAAGAGTGATCCCCGAAGCATTTGAAACCACTTACAAAAAGCTTCAAAAAGAGCTTTTAAGGCAATTATAGTCCCATGAAAGAGCCCTTGGATTTGACAAAAAAGCCCACTTCAAAAAAGTGGTATTCAAGACCTTGGGTGATAGGGATCATCGTGCTCTTTTTCGGACTGATCCTATATTTTGGCTTATCCGGTCAAGATAAGGGCGCAGATACCCCTTTCGCTTATGGCGAAGACCAGCTTCCCGCCATCAAGGTAGTAGTGCTGAATGGCTGTGGATATGAGCAATTGGCGCGCGAGTATGCCGGCTCTATATCCCATCTAAATATAGATGTGGTGAGTTTGGGAGATACGCCCAGACCTATTTACGATAAATCCATCATCGTAGTCCGCAAAGGCGATGATCATGACCTGAGCAGACTCATGAAGATGACAGGAATAAAGCGCTGGACAAGCGCATTGAACGAATATCACAGCGCCGATTTTGAGATCATTATCGGCCGTGATTTTGACGAGTTTATGAAATAAATGGAGGAGATGTTGCAAGACAATGTCAAACTTGAAGCCATAATCTCGTGGCTTAAAGAAAAGAACGCAGAAGACATACGCGTTTATGAAGTGCAAGGAAAGACGGATTATACCGATCTGATCATAGTTTGCGAAGGAAGCGCAGACGTCCATAACAAGGCAATTGCAAATCATGTGATAGACATGGCAAAAAAGAGTCGCTTCCCCGTGCTCGGCAAAGAAGGCGTGGAAAACGGCGAGTGGGTTCTGATCGATCTCACGGATGTAGTCGTCCACATATTCCTGCCGGATATGCGCGAATACTATCAAATTGACGAGCTTTTTGAAAAGGTGAAAAGCCGCAAAGCTGAAGAGGAAACACAATGATCAAAGAGATTATCTATGCAAATCTGATTGAAACATTAGACAAGCTAAAGCTTTCCCATGAAAGAGATTTCGTGGTAGAAATACCGAATATCGCCGAGCATGGCGACTATTCCACAAACTGCGCCATGGTGCTCGCCAAAGAAAACAAGCAAGCACCCAGAAAACTCGCAGAGACTCTTATCAAAGAACTTAAGAAGAATAAAGACTATAAAAAGATAGAGATAGCAGGGCCGGGATTCATCAATTTCCACCTCTCTCCCGCCTTCTTCCAGCGCATATTCTGGGAGATCAGAAGGAAGGGCATGGACTTCGGCGAAAGCGACTTCGGTAAAGAACACAAAGTGCTCCTTGAGTTTGTATCTGCAAACCCCACAGGTCCCCTGAACATAGTCAGCGCGCGTGCTGCCGCCTTTGGCGACACCCTTTATCGCGTGATGAAAAAGATAGGCTATGCACCCGCAAGAGAGTTTTATATCAACGACGCCGGTAATCAGGTGGACATCCTCGCCGAGTCCTTAGAACTGCGTCTGCGCGAGCTTCACGGTGAAGTAATAGGCGAATTCCCCTATGAAGGCTATCACGGCGAATACGTGAGAGAGCTGGCGCAAAAGATCAACGCCACCGACGGCGTGCGCGTCTTTATGATGACCGAGAAAGACCGCATGGAAAGGCTTAAAGACTTCGCGCTCACCGAGATACTGGAAATGCAGCGCAATTCTTTAGAACGCTTCGGCGTCACCTTCGAAGGCTGGGTATCGGAAAAGACCCTACGCGCAGAAGGAGTGGTGGAAGAAGTGCTATCCTATCTCACAGAAGCGGATTGCACCTTCGAGAAAGACGAGGCAATCTGGTTTGCTTCCAGCAAGTTCGGCGACGATAAAGACAGAGTTCTGATGAAGTCCGACGGCTCGATTACCTATTTCGTGCCCGATCTGGCATATCATCTCACAAAGCTACAACGTGGGTTTGACACGCTCATCGACGTCTTCGGTCCCGACCATCATGGCTATGTTCCCAGAATCCGCGCCGCATTCAGAGCCCTCGGGCATGACGACAGCGTATTGGAAATCATCTTCCTGCAGCAGGTAAATCTCTTTGAAAGCGGTGAAAGGGTGAAGATGAGCAAGCGCGCCGGCAAGATCGTCACCATGGACGACCTCATCGACGAGGTAGGCAAAGACGCCGCCCGCTATTTCTTCATCGCCCGCAAAGCTAATGCGCACCTGAATTTCGACCTCGAACTCGCGCTGCAACAGAACAACGAAAACCCTGTTTACTACTGTCAATACGCCCATGCGCGGATATGTTCCATCATCAAGAATGCACGTAAAGCCAAGATCTGGCCGCGCACTTTCAAGAAGGAACTCATCAAGAGACTGAATAAAACTGAAGAGATGAACATCATCCAAAAGATCTCCGATCTGCCGGAACTCTTAGAACTCATCGCTGTCAACCGCGAGCCCTATCGCCTCAGCGTATATGTAGAAGAGCTTGCCGCAATGATCCATAGATATTACGCGCGCTACAAGATCGTTAGCCCAAAGAGCAAAGAGCTCTCTCAGGCGCGTCTCATGCTTTTGGACACCGCACGCAACGTTTTGGCAATAGTCTTCGAACTCATGGGTATCTCGGCTCCTGAAAAGATGTAAGTTTCAGCAATGGATAGACTTGTGCGCGAGCTCAGTTTGGGAGATTTCCCCGATATCATCAGGATCGAGCGAGATAGCTTCGACGAACCTTGGCCGGCCGCCGCATTCGACGGAATGTTCAAACATCCCAATTACGGAGTGGCGCTCGGCGATGAACTCATCGGTTTCATACTCTATAACAGAGTGGAAGACGAAGCTGTGATCACAAACTTTGCCGTGCTCAAAGCCCATAGAGGCAAGGGTCACGGCGAATATCTCCTGGATCAATCCATGAGATCCCTGCGCAAAAAGGGCTGCGACAGATTCTATCTCGAAGTGCGCAAAAGTAACGATGTAGCCATCTCTTTATATCACAAATATGGCTACCAATCCTTGGGCATCCGCAAAGGATATTACAGCTCCCCCACCGAGGATGCAGTGGTGATGGGCGCCTTTTTCACGCCAACTGTTAAGGAGGACGGCGATGACTTATGAATATGACTTTTT
>DUNQ01000019.1 GCA_012839325.1 Candidatus Cloacimonadota bacterium | reverse complement strand
CTGGATCAAGATTCAGAGGCGCTGATTGATCTGATTAAGCTAAGCGAGGATAGCATAGGAAAGAAGATATCAGAATTGCGACAAACAATAAATGCTGGCGAAAAAGACCTTGCCTTGGCGATTTTACACAGCCTAAAAGGCTCGGCGAGCAATATGCGCTATAAAGAATTAGCAGAACACATCAGGCGCTTTGAACATGATTATAAAAGCTTGGACAAGGATCAATTAGAACAGAGGCTCAAAGAAGCAGAAGAGAAGTGGGAAAAGGCATTAAATCTGGCTTTACAGGTCAAACAGGAATAGAAAAAAAAGATTTGCTGACAAACTATACCAAGCTAAGCTCATGCAATTCATAGCATTTAGCACGGCATGACATAGCCTCACCACCAACATTGTCTCCATTGCTCACTTATTGGATCCAGCCTATCTTCCGCCTATGATGTGCTCATGGCTATGAGCGTATCATGACCACATCATCACCTGAACCCAGTAGGGGAGAGGGCTGCAGGAGATCAACGAGCTTTCCTGATGAACAGGGCTTAATGCGCTGATATATAATAAAATACAAAAAAGCTCGGCAGCCTCATAAAAGACCGCCGAGCTCAATTTATATCCTGCGATATTTAAGCTTTCTTAAAAGAGCTCACTTTACTTATCTCGCAGGTCTAACTTCCTGCTCTTAAATCCATAGCCCATCACATCATAGACATCAGTTAGCACCATGAATGCAGTGGGATCGATCTCGCGCACCAAGTCCGTAAGCAGCGGAACCTGCCTGCGGTTCAGCACGCAAAAGATCACTTCAATATCCCTCTGATTGAATCCGCTCTTGCCATTTAGGATGGTGAGCCCCCTATCTAAATGATCGAAAATTGCGCCTCGCACCTCATCCACGTGGTTCGTGATGATGTAAACCCCCTTGATATAAGGCATTCCTTCCGAGGCGATATCGGTGATGCGCGTGGTGATAAACATATTGATATATCCCCAAATGAGGAGTTTAGGATCTTTAAGAAAGAGCGCAACGGCGAGGATGATTCCTGATTCCACAAAGTAATACGCCGTTCCTATGGAGATATTTGCCTTTTGCTTGATGAGTGCAACGGGGATATCTGTCCCGCCGGTGGAGCCGCGGAAACGGAAGATTATTCCCAAGCCCAAGCCCAGAAGCACGCTTCCCGCGATTGCCGAGAGGAAGATCTCTTCCGGCGGCAGCATGGCATAGATCGTGCGTCCATCCAAAAGGAAAGTATGCTTGCTCAGATCAGATATTATGCCGATCTTGGCAAGGGTTTTCACGTTGAAAAGGTCTGTCATCAGCGCAGATACCACCATGCCATATATGGACTTACTGCCGAATGACTTGCCGATGAAAATAAAACTGATTATAAACAGGGGAACGTTTAAAATGAACATACCCACACCGTTCGGAATCCCCAAAAAAGTGTAGAGAATCTGTGAAATACCGCCTACACCACCGGGTGCCATGTTATATGGCAAAAGAAACCACGAATAGCCCGCGGCAAAGAAAAGCGAGCCGAAAATTATGCCTAAATGATTGAACAACTCGCGTTTTAAACGATTTGTCGATTTACGTTTTTGGGACATCTTGTCTCTCCTATTATGCTTGACGAATAACGCTCATGCTAATATCTTGCTTTATGGATGAGCTTGCTCACTTTGCTGAGCCTCAGCCACACCCCTAATTTATATAAAATACTAAGTTTAAGGATACATACCATGAAGATCGAAATAAGACTAAACGGACATAATCACGG
>DUNQ01000135.1 GCA_012839325.1 Candidatus Cloacimonadota bacterium | reverse complement strand
TGGATTCCTTTGGCGGAACCGCGGGGATAGTGACGATTGAAGACATTCTTGAGGAGATTGTGGGTGATATTGAAGACGAATATGACGAGGAAGAAGAGCACGATGTAGAGCAGATCAGCCCTAATACCTGGATTGCTATGGCGGATGTGGAGATAGACCGTTTGGCAGACGACTATGAGATAGCCCTGCCGGAGGGTGATTATGAGACCATCGCCGGACTCATCCTCGATAATTTAGAAAAGATACCCCATCAGGGGCAATTTATAAACGTAGAACCCTATAGAATACAGGTTTTACAAGCAACAGATAAGAAGATAATAAAAGTAAAAATACATAAACAAGCGAGGTAGTTATGAAACTGATGGAATGTGTACCAAACTTCAGCGAAGGACGCGATATGGCGGTAATCGATGCCATCGCAGCATCTATCAAGGAAGTAAATGGCGTTTCTCTTTTGGATGTGGATCCCGGAGCGGATACAAACCGCACGGTTTTCACCATGGCAGGCGAGCCTGATGCAGTTGTTGAAGCAGCTTTTCAAGCGATCAAGACGGCATCTGAGTTAATAGACATGAGCAAGCACAGCGGAGCGCATCCCAGAATGGGCGCAACCGACGTTTGCCCCTTCATCCCAATTTCAAATATGACCATGGAAGAATGCGTGGAATATGCCAAAAAGCTTGGCAAAAGAGTGGGCGAAGAGCTCGAGATTCCCGTATATCTCTATGAACACGCAGCCAGTAAGCCCGAATGGCAAAACTTGGCAAACGTTCGTCAAGGCGAATATGAAGCGCTTCCCGAAAAGGCGAAAGATCCTGATTGGAAGCCCGACTTCGGTCCTCACGCTTTCAACGCAAAAAGCGGCGCTACAGCGATTTCCGCACGTGAATTCCTCATTGCATACAATATTAATCTGAATACCAGAGACAAGGCAAAAGCGCACGACATCGCCCTTTCCATCCGCGAAAGAGGCAGACTCAAGCGCGACGAAAACGGCAAGATCGTAAGAGACGCTGATGGCAATAGAATGAGAGTGGAAGGACTTTTCAAAGAATGCAAAGCTGTAGGCTGGTATATCGACGAATACAACCGCGCTCAGATAAGCATAAACCTTACCAATTATAAGATTACGCCTCCTCATCTCGTGTTGGACAAAGTGCGCGAACTTGCCAACGACATGGGCGTTCAAGTGACCGGCAGTGAGCTGGTTGGCTTGCTTCCCAAAGCGGCGATTCTTGAGTCCGGTAAATACTATCTCGAAAAGATGAACGAATCCATCGGCATTCCCGAAAAGATGATCATGGAAACCGCAATCCAATCCATGGGACTGGCTGAACTGGGCGACTTTGATCTCGATAAAAAGGTGATCGAATATGCAATCGCCAAGAAAGACAAACTGGCAAACCTTCAGATCACCGAGTTTTGCGACCTGCTTTCCACGGACGCTCCGGCTCCCGGCGGCGGCAGCGTTGCAGCGCTTTGCGTGGCTATGAGCGGCTCACTTTCCGCAATGGTTTCAAACCTCACCATAGACAAAAAAGGCTATGAAGATGTGCAGAAAGAAGCTCGCGAATATGCCGCAGCGGCTCAGTGCATCAAGGAAGATTCCATCCGCTGCATTGATGTGGATACGGATGCTTTCTACGCGCTTATGGACGCCATGAGACTGCCCAGAAAGACCGATGAAGAGAAGGCTTATCGCGCGCAGCAGATGGAATTGAGCACCCAGGCGGCTATCATTGCCCCGCTGGAAACGCTCAAGATTTCACTAAGAGCTTTAGAGCTTGCCGAAAAGGTTGCCAAAATAGGAAACCTGAACGCTCTCTCTGATGCAGGAGTAGCGGCGCTCACGGCACTCGCGGCAGCAAAAGCGGCTAACTTCAACATCATGATCAATATGGCTGACGTCACCGATAAGGAATTCGAGAAAAACACCTTGGCGGAAGCAAAAGAACTCATCGCCAAGTGTGAAGAGATCGCAGCCCGAGTGGAAAAAGACGTAGAATCAAGACTGTAAGTGATTCTCTATATCATTGGATTCACCCGCGCCGGCAAGAGCACAATGGCATGCTCGCTGGCTAAAAGCTGGAATATCGGCTTTTTGGATACCGATGATATGGTGGAAAAGCTTATAGGCAAAAGTATAGAAAAGTGCGTTCAAGATGAAGGCTGGGATGCCTTTAGAGCGCATGAAACTAAAGCACTGTATATGACCCGGGAGCATGATTTTGCTTCCGGGTTTTCTTTTGATAAAAAGAAAGATGCAGGCAGCGCGCAGGGCATAAAGGGTGTGGTCTCCTGCGGCGGCGGCATAGTAGAAAGAGAAGAGAACCGTGTGTTTCTGAGAGATATGCCTCTGCTCTGGCTCAGCCCCTCGTGGAAAGTGTTGCAAAAGCGCATCAAAGAAAGCCCTTCAATGATCGCGGCAAAGCTAAGCGATGACGAACTTTACAAGCTCTATCAAAGGCGGATGAAACTCTATAGATCTTTATTTGAGTAGGGCTTACTGTTTTCCCTCTCTTGCTTTTCAAATAATTTCCCTTGTCAAATAGTAGCTCGCTCATTATAATGGTATTCTCATGTTTTTCATGTTTTCCCGCTGCTTTTTGGCAGTGTGGACAACAGCTTTTTACATACAGTATCAAAACTATAAAAGGAGCTTATTTGTGAGAGAATACGAACTTATGAAGCTATTAGACAAAGCGTTATTCGGCTATGCGCAGATCAGGCTTTTGCCCGGCGACAAGAGCGAAGTTCAAGATATGGTAATAGAGACTGCAAATAAGAAGTTTTGCGAAATGTTTGATACTGATCAAGATACGCTCATCGGGAGCAAGAAGTCCCGGCTGAAAGGAGCAATTGCAGATGCTGCAGATGAACTCATGAGTCAGATTAATACGGGAGCCGAAGACAGATTGGACTACCCTTTCGACATCCATGTGCAAGATACAGACAAGTGGCTTTTAACTCAGATTATCTCGATGGATGACGACATATATAATATCTTTTTCTTAGACAAAACTAAATATATTGAGACAAGCCATATCCTTAAAAGCCATGAAAAGCTGAACCAAGCAATCATCGAGCAATCCAGCGAATGGACTATGCTTTTTGACGAGGACTATCAGGTTCTCAGAGCTTCCCCCAGAGGCTCTCAGATCACGGGTCTAAGCATGGATGAACTCGCTATTTTTGACCCCGCAGCGCACATCCATCCTGATGATTATGAAGTATTCACATCATTTTTGCAAGACTTAAAAGACAATCCTGCCAAATTACAACACATCAAAACACGCTTTATAAACTCTGAAAACAACTATATCTGGCTGGAAATTACGGGGAGCAACTTCGTAGGCTTCCCCGGATTGAATGGTTATTTACTCCAATCCAAAGACATCACTGAGCATATGGAAGCAAAGCAAAAAGTAAATCATCAAAATGAATATATCAAATCACTTCTAAACGCCATTCCCGATCTCATCGCAGTGATACAAAAAGACGGCACCGTCTTAGATATACGCTCCGGCAGCAACCTTCGTATGCACCTTGATCCCAAAGATGTTTTGGGCAAAAACATTACCGACATCTTGGGCGAGCCCTTCAATGAGATCTACTTGAAAACAATCCAAAAAGCTCTTAAAGACGGCAAGACCCATAAAACTCAGTATGAAGTGAATTACAAGGGCATTGATTATCATTACGGCGTGCGCCTCTCTCCGCTCGGCAAGGACAGGGTTTTGGCGCTTGAGCGCGACGTCAGCGACCTTTTTGAAAGCCAGATGCTGGTAGATAAGCACACGAAATTCCAGAGCCTTATCGCGGAGATATCCACGGCTTTCGTGAAAGCAGATGGCGATGCCATAGACCAAGTTTTAGATATGAGCTTGGCGAAGATAGGCGAGTTTTTTGAAGTGCACAGAGCTTTTATAATAGACTACAATTTGGATTATAGCTGGACAAGTCTTCATAGTTCTTGGCATGCAGAGGGCGATATCGGCATGGTTGCAAATGCCGTAAATAAAGCCATTACCCCCAAATCATGGCCGCATAATCTTATCCTGAATAATCAGATAGTGCATATTGACGATCTGAGTAACTTGCCGGACATGTTAAAAGAATATATACCTGATATAGATATGAAAGAAAAGCTTTCACTGATGATGCTTCCCGTGCAGAGCTCCGATAAAGTGGTAGCTATACTATGCTTTTCAGCCCTGGGCACAGTCAGAGAATTCTCCCACGATGAGATCAACAACCTCAAGCTGGTTGCAAACATGTTAGGCGAGATGATAAACAAGCAAAAGATCAATCGCCGGCTGAAAGAAGAGATTGAATTACAAGAGATTATCAATACTCTTGCACTGAAATATATAAATCTTCCCGTGGCGGATCTCGACGATGCAATTGATGTTTCTCTGATAAAACTGGCGCAATATACCGAGACAGATCAAGTAATGATATGCACTTACGACTGGGATCGCAACCTTCTCACCGTCACCGCAGAGTGGTTTAAAGATGAGGAGTATGCCAAAAAGAGGCAATCTTCATTTCGGTATATCAGTGAATTTCCACAGATTGCAGAGCTTCACAAGAAGGGTGAAATATTCATGTTTGAAAGCATAGGCAAAGAAGCAGTGGGCAGCATTGGCATGCAATCAGTTGCAAAATATGGTGTTAAGAGCGTGATCTTCTGCCCACTGCTTCTTTGCCTATGCTTACAAACATGAATATTTCACCCTTCTTGTGAAGCTCTGCAATCTGTGGAAATTCACTGATATACCGAAATGAAGATTTCCTCTTTTTAGCAAAACCCTCGTCTTTAAACCACTCTGCGGTGGCGGTGAGAAGGTTACGATCCCAGTCGTAAGTGCAAATCATTGCTTGATCTGCCTCGGCATATTGCGCCAGTTTTATCAAAGAAACATCAACGGCATCGTCAAGATCAGCCACGGGAAGATTTATATATTTCAGCGCAAGAGCGTTGATAATCTCTTGCAGTTCAACTTGTTCCTTTAGCCGGCGATTGATCTTCTGTTTGTTTATCATTTCGCCCAACATGTTTGCAACCAGCTTGAGATTGTTGATTTCATCGTGCGGAAATTCTCTGATTGTGTCCATGGTTTGGAAACAAAGTGTAGCTACCACCTTATCCGAGCTCTGCACGGGGATCATGATCAGAGAGAGCTTTTGTTTCCTATCAACACCGGGCATATATTTTTCTAAGGTATCCGGCAAGTTCCTCAGGTCGTCAATGTAAACTATCTCATTATTTAGGATGAAGTTATGCGGCCAAGTTTTGGCGGTGATGGCTGTATTTACCACACTTGCAGGCATGCCGATT
>DUNQ01000134.1 GCA_012839325.1 Candidatus Cloacimonadota bacterium | reverse complement strand
GGTTTCAACCCTTTATTTGTTGGAGTGTGGCTTTTGAATCCTCACTCTTTTCTATCTATATAATTTACAAGCAGATTAGCCTTTTAAATCAGCAAGAGTAAATCTACAAAAAACCACAAAATTAAACGTATTTCTTATCACATTCTGTTCCCAGAATAGCTTTTAACACACTATACAAAGGCAAAGATCAATAAACATCTGAAAATGTCAATAAACTTCTATCAGGTTACGCAAATATTTCTATAAGTGCAATCCTCACATTTCCTTAAATTAATTTTCACATCCGGAAACAAACCAAGATTAATAATATTAAATATCTCGTCAACCATTCTCATGGCATTTTTCTTTAGCTTTTCTCCAATAGAAAGAGTTTCTAAGTGATTTTTTGAACGAATGTAAACAATGAATGCTTTGTGTGATGCAACATCGAAGTTCTCCTCAATAAGGATGCAATAAAGGCATTGTTGATAAATATGTGTTTTATGCACTCTATCATCCCAAAAGGCATACTTGTAATCTAAAGGTGCAGCACTTCCATCTTCAAGAAACAACACTTCATCCATTTTACCAACTAAGCAATTAGTATCAGAGCTGAGATAAACATCTGAAAGCTTATCTATTACACCTATCTTTTTTCTTAAATAGTCTTTATTTCGAACCAGCTTTAATACGTGCATATCTCTACCTTTGTTTACCAAGTAACGCCTATGTTCATGCTGATCAATATTCAAAACATGCATAAAGTAAATAAACCTTGGACAATAAAGATACTGTATAACATCGGAAGGAGTGATATATTGGGTGCCTTTATTCATGCCATCAAAGCAATAAGTTCGTTTGTTATCAATTTTTTATCAAAAGCCTGTCCAAGCAAGACGCAAGACTTAAAATCTTCTCTACACATAGGAAATATATACACTTTATCCACATCATGATCTATAAGGTCTTCGATCTGCGTTTGAACTTCTCTTCTTTTGGTTCTGTTCATCTCCCCTAGCCAGACAGAATACTGCACACGATATATTCCCGCTTGTTCACATATTTTCACAATCTTATTGCGTACTTTATTCTCGCAAATGTCATACATTACCCAAGTCAGCATCATTCCTCCTCTAATTTTTTATCTATATTAATAAAGTTTTCAAACTTACGAGCAACTGACTGCTCAAAATAGCTATCTTTTTTCCCAATGATAAAATTCGCAAATGCATGTGCATCAGTTTGGATCATGTCTATTCTTTTTCTATTTTTATTTCGATAGCGTATTTTCTGGTCTAAGTATTCAAGGATATATGGAGCAAACACCTTCTTACCCTCCGCATTGAGGGTTATGCCTTTATGAATCTCATCATAATATTCCGGTTTGCATTTATGTCTTGAAAAGAAATAGAAGACCGGCTCGTCCGCAAGAATTCTATAGGCCTCAATAAAGTCAAAAACAAAGCTTTTCTTGTTATAGTTATCGCTGTGTAAGATACCAATATAAGGATCCAAGCCTGCGATGATCAAAGCTCTCTCTGTTTTTGAATATAATATGCCGTAAGCATAGTTTAAGAATGCATTAAACACATCTTTTGCCGGGCGTGAGCTTCTTCCTTTGAATTTATATGTATCCGGTATAAACTCAGCTAAGAGTCCGAAATAAACTCTTGATGCACTTCCTTCTAATCCCATGAAAACTCCCGATAGTTCATCAATGTGTCCTTCACTTCTGAATATTGATACTGCATAATTGCGCAAAAGCTCAATTTTTTCTCGTTTTTCTTCTGAAACCCAATCACGTTTGGAAGCTAATGTTTTGAGAAATCTGTACTGATTCATAATCTTTAGACAAACCCATCTTTTGATGAAGTCCAAGCCAAGCGCATCATCGATCATCTCTAACTGCCGCCTGCGGATAAGAACCGTGCTACCTATGCGCGGGAACCACACCCGTGCATAAGGGTCACCATATTGGTCTAACATTACGACGTCAATGTTGTGTTCTAATGCCAATTGAATTGCGTCAGAACTTATTTGAACCGCATTAGATATAACAATTGAAGAGATTTTTTGCGGTGATATTTTCACCTTTCTCCCCTCAGACCATATTTCAAACATATTGTCTTTTTTTCTCAGTGCAGAACCGTAAGTATTTATATGTAGCTCCATATTTATATACTGATAACAGCACCTCGGTAGTCTGGTTCCAAGATTAAGCCCTGATGGTTGTCATACGTATTCTCTACCCCATCGGGTGATATATAATAAACTGAATCGTTTAATTTATTAAAATAAGACATCTTTATGTCGTAATGTTTCAAATCGCCATGATGAAGGTTAAGTTGATAAGCAGACAACATGTGATAGCTCTTTTTAATCTGAAATCGGAGCTCAGATTCTGTATCCTCATCCAAGCTTTCACTGTTAGACAGTTCATTTTGTGCGCGTATTAAGTTCTCCAGAGCAATTTCTGCTTTTTCACATAGCGGTATATACAAAGTAGTTGTTGCATAGCTATCTTCAATTAGCCTAAATTTATCTATCGCAAGCTGTCCTATGCGATTTTGATCATAATTCAATTCTTGTATTGAACGCATAATTGCATTTGATTCAGCCTGAAACTCAAGACTGTGATAATAGCTTTTTATAAGTTTCTCAAAATCTTTATTTTCAATTTTTTTTAGTCCCCGTATTGCCTCATCTGTCTTCTGCAACAAATATTTATCATATATTCTTGAGGCATAATCTCTCCCATCTTCGTTAAGGT
This sequence comes from Candidatus Cloacimonadota bacterium, assembly GCA_012839325.1. Lineage (GTDB taxonomy): Bacteria > Cloacimonadota > Cloacimonadia > Cloacimonadales > Cloacimonadaceae > UBA5456. Next base: position 47,643 of record DUNQ01000134.1, on the reverse strand, counting down.
TTAGCAATTGCATATTGCCGCCCATAACACCGAACTCACTATGTCGGTTACACCTGCCTGCTACTTGAATAATTGAATCAAGCGGGCATTTATCTCTATATGCTTTTTGAAAACTAAGATCAACTCCTGCTTCAATTAGCTGAGTGGATACCAAAAGCAGCGGTTTATGTTTTTCTAATAGTTCTTTAATTTCTTTAATCTTTTTTAATCTGATAGCCGGAACATGGTAAGTAGTAAGACAATACACATCATAGATATCTCCATATTTTTCTGACAGTAGTCGATAGAGCGTGTTTGCTGACTTTTTAGTATTCATAACGAACAAGGCGCTTTTTGCATCTTCCAGCTTTAAGTTTTCCGCAAAATCCTCCAAAGACTGAGGCTCTCTTACAATTTCTAAGGATACACGATTAAATACATCGTGATCAAATAGACTTGGCGGACTAATTTCGTGAAAACTATCAGGCTCATAAATAAAAGGTTGAGTGGCGGTGCAAGTTAGGATATAAGTATCAAATCTGTTTGCCAAAACATAAAACATCCTGCGTAAAAGTGGATAATATTTTGGAGGAAGACTCTGTACCTCATCCAGCAAAATAATAGAATTTACTATATTGTGAAGCTTGCGAACTAAGGAGTTTTTAGAACCAATTAACGAATGGAAAAGCTGAACAAAGCTTGATACCACACATGCAGCATTCCAAGAATCTGCAATAAGAGTATCGTTTAGATAATCATGATAATTATAGTCTTCATTAGGGGGTTCTTCTGAAAAACGATTTGAAAAATCAACTAAATGATGGTGTTTTAAAAGCAGGTCTCTATTTTTCGCATCCATTCCATTTGCACTTAATACTTTATCAATCTCGTCAAAGTTTTGATCAATAATCGAAGTATAGGGCAAACAGTAAATAAGTCTTCTTTTTTTTGATTTAGCTAAGAAAAGCGCATCGGCAAAACCCAGGCAAGCAAGCGTCTTACCGCTTCCCGTTGGTGCACTCATTGCAAAACATCTCCCAGAATCCGGATCAACTTCAGAAGCAGCCTTTAATAAGCGACTTCTTATTATATTTAACTCGCTTTGTCTATTATCAAATGTTTCAACATAATTGCTTGGGGAGTATGATCTTATTTTGTGCAAATGCTGATCAATTTTATAATCTATTCTTGCAGCGTCATGCTTATCTGCATCCAAAAGGACAGAAAATAGCAAATTTTGAATTAAAAAACGTTCAATAGCATCATCAGTATCTCCTATTTCTTCAAATTCTTCCAATTCGTCACCAAGCTTTTCAATTTTCTCCTTATTTAATGACGGTAAAAAGATTGAATGTTTTTGTAGCAGATCGCTAAGACTTTGGTCTTTTGCAATCTGCCGCCTAACGCTCTCATATATCTTAAGTGTATTACTAATTAAAACTAAGTCAAACAGACGCTCAGATCCGAACGAGCTAAGGTTTCCGTGATGCCTTTGAACAGCTTTAAAAGCAATTAGTGCAAACTCCCTATATCTGGGGTCATCAGCAAGAACATAATAAAGCAATATTGCAGATATAAGGCTATGATTTGAAAATACAGTTCTATTCCCTCCTCTAATATAATCTTGAAAATAAGTGCTTGCTTTACCTATGTCGTGTAGCAATCCTGCCCTAAAAGCCAATTCTTCAAAGTTTTCTTTTGAGATTAACTTTGTTGAAAGAGAAAGCCTTTGGATTCGATCACGAGATCCTTTTGCCACATTGGCAAGATGTTCTGCCAAAGGCTTTCTCTGATATTCTTTGATTGCAGGATGAGAAATAATCATTATAAAAAGGATATCCTGGTTTTATTATCGTCATTTAATTCTAACAAATCGGAAAAATCGCCCCGCAGGCGATTGCCGGTGGTTTCAATAAGAATATCTCCAGAACGAACGGTACGTCGGATATCCACTTTTCTCACGCGAGACAGTGCTTGTTCCAATGGCATTCGTTCTATGCTAAGATAAAACTCTTCATTTTCCAACCTATTCACCTGATCTTTATTGATCACAGAATCCACATAATCCGACTCATTAATGTGTTGATAATCTTGGGCACTATATTCTGATGTAAGCTTGATGTTCCCGCGAAATTGTTTCTGTCCGAGATATACATCATAGCCAAGATTTTGATCTTGAATTCTGGATTTAAGATGATCTAAACTGATAATATCTGGATCATTACTCACAGTTTCATTGAAACCTAAATAAATAGTCCACTCTAAATCACGATCAGGGGCAGACATCAGCATTTCCAAGCGACATTGTTTATGCATTGAAACATCATTAATTAGTTTGTCGTTTCCAACGTAATTCAATGTATGAAATTGTTTACGCAATGAAGTCCCATGCGGCAGCCTGATTGCCACACCAAGATTTTCCGAACTTAGGGCATCATAATAAGAATCTCTCGGATACATCAGTATTGAAGCAATCAAGCCACACACAACTGTTCGAGGAGGAATGCTATAAGTTAGTGAAGACGCATTAGTATAGAACTTACGAAAATGAGCAAACTTTCCCGTAAGCTTCAATTCCAAAAGCGTGTCAAATATACGATTTACACTCATGGTATCCCCCTATCATAGAAGGGACAGCTCATGCTTCCAATCCGCTTTTACAAAGATTTTTTCAAATTCCGGAATATTTAATTCTTTATCTTTGAAGTAATGGATCTTTGAAATCTTTTCTTGATTATCATTTAGATACTCCACGAGCTGACTGATATCAATGTAATAGTCTTCAGGCTTGCGGACCAAGCGTAGATTTGCAGCAATGGTTTCATCATTACTTTTCATTATGAGCATAGATCTCATATCCTTTAAAAATGAGTTCTTATCTTTTAGTTCAATACGTAAATACAGGCGAGGATACTGTCCGATCTTTGATCTGGTTCTTGCCAAGGGTATTGATCGCAAAATAGCTTCATCAAAAAGAGCAAGATCTTCATTGCTTAGGCTTGTTTTGTCTGCTGCATGTGCATTAACACTGCCGGAGATTGCAAGTAGTGAATAATGAACACGATAATCTTTACCTATACCTTCACCGGAAGAAAAACTCGATGTTATCGTGCTGCTATCGACGAGCTCAACAGGGTGTAAAGAATAACCCCAATTGAACTGAATTGCTCCGGTAAAATGGCCACCCACTCTATCTTTTTCGGCTGTGACAGCTCCAAACATCCGCACATCAATAAGATCAGTATGTTCAAGTTTTTCTTTTTTGATTTGCGCATTCCTGTCTTTCGCATCTTTTGCATTTGCGGTTACGAAAATAGGTTTTTCTTTAACAATCTCCAAATAGTCGCGAATATAGCGTTTAATCCTTACATCAGACACCAAGTTTGTGTACGTATCATAGTCCATACGAGGTTTGTTTTCATTGTCCATATCCCCGTTGGGATTACACATTTGTGCGTCATATAAGAATAGGATTTCAGAATTATTATTAATCATTTTGTTCCTCCCAATTTTCCTCTTTTTGTTTAGCTTCTGCGTGTTCTTTACCCCTTAGGATCCCGGTATAACTACTATATGCTCGACCTCCTAAGATATGAAATACTACTTCTTCTGGATTCATTATGCTTGAATCAATATAATTCATACATTCTCGATAATAAGCTTCCAACAGCTTGTCTTCATAAACTTTCCATACCAACCTCAATTCATCAATCGTAGCCATAAAAGATTTGACTTTTTGCAGTGGTAAGCCTCTAAGGTTTAACTTATGAATTGCTGTTCGATTAATTCCTTTTTTCTTTTGAGCATATTCAAGCTCTGCCAAGAACCAACCTAAGATGAATAAACCTTGTGCAAGGTAATTATTCTCATATACCTTGGGATGGTTTTGGAAATACTCAAGTATGTCTTGCTGTTCCAGTTTTGTGGTCATAGGTTTTTCCTCCCTTGATTTTAAACCTTTTAACATGTTAAAATTATTGAAATGCATTAAAAATAGATTAAGAACATACGGGGAAAGCCTGAGATCATAATCAGACGATTTTCCCAACTTATAGAATTTACGAGCATAAATGTTAACAAATTGTTTAATCGTAAGATCATAGTCTATGTCTTGAGAATACAAGTAGGCAGATAGCATGCTGATGATATCACGATTAATTTTCTGATATTCATGAAACTTTATATTATCATGCGAAGAAACAGATGGCAATATAAGATAGCGCAACTCTTCGAATGATAAAGAATAGTTTAAGTTAAATAACTCAGGCAATCGATTTTGCATGGTTATATTTGCAAGGTCCTCATTTTTTTCCCTAAGCGATGGAAGGCTTATGCTATTAATCAATTTATTTACGATAAACTCTTGGCTGGTAGCACTGGGCCTATGGTAAAATAATAGTGAAAACTGTTTAACTCTCCGCTCAAGATTACGAATAACATTTAGTTCGTTCTCACGATCTTTTACACTTTGCCGTCTTAATAAATTTGTTATCCGCTTAATCTTTTCGGCGTCGATGTTATCAATTTCATCGCTAAAGCTCAATTGAAGCTCCGGCAAAACAAGGCAGTCAAGATTCAGTAGTTTAGTCTCAAGTTTTGTACGGGAATACTCTGTTCCTACCGTTATCTCTTTGAAACACTCTTCACACATTGAAAAGGAACTGTAGCTTTGTCCTTTTTTTGCATTATCGAAAAAGTATTTATTTGTTGTTCCATAAAACTTTTGTTTCAACATCATTTCTTTTGCTAACTGTCTATCATGACCACATATATGACAGTTGCCTTGAATCTTGCCATCGTAAAGCTTATCAAAAATATAATAATATAAGACATCGAAATAAAATGGCGCCACTTCCTCTACTTCATGTATAAACTTGCCATCTATCGTTAATGCATAAGCAGGGGCTTGTATCTCATATACATTGCATAAATTCTTAAAATAGTCTGTTGCTAATTTTCTCATCCGATCTTTAATTTTTCGTGCATCTGTAAGATTTCTTAATTCATCATCTAATGCAGGTTCGGGAAATCCTTGTCTAAGCTCCTCGGATAATAGTTCATAGTTTGGTCTAAGACCGTATGTATCATCGTCTATAAAAAACTTATCTCTAATCGTTTGGAGATATTCGATGCAGCCATCAACACCATCCGGGTTGCTCCATGTTATATTCTTTCTTTCCCTAATAATGTATTCTAAAAGACCAAACGAAAGAATTGATTTAAATGCTTTTTGAGTGCCGTAAATATTCGGATCATTTGGTGCATAGTTTTTGAAAATCATATATTCGGAACTCTTTCCATCGGATATTTCAAAAGTATTAGTAAAAGCAATTTGTTTGTTTTCCGAATCCAGATTCATTTGGATCATCCTACCGATTTTTTCTTCTCTTTCGCCACCTGCCACCTTGACAAGATACTTAAACTCTTCATCTTCTGCACAAAATTGGCGGAGAATATACATCTTTTGTTTAGCCAAATTAAGATCGGAAAAGCCATCACTTCTCATACGAGATTTCCCTATCTCACGATATGTGTTTATCATCTTTCCTCCTTATATGTTTTTACAACCCCAAAGCCTCGAGCAACTTGCTTGCCCAAAGCCAAAAACTCCGGGATTCTGAAATTCATGCTAAATTCCCCCGTGAAACAATGCATGGGGATGTTGTGAAAATTGCGGGATACTTGTTTAAACCAGCCATCAGTCTCAATTAAGTCAAAATCAGGAATGGTATAATCAAATGCTTTTGAAAGGGTAAGCAAATTGCCTTTCAATATTTGCCTTAGACGTCTCTTCTGATCCATTGTGTTCATCTTCACATAAGCTCTATAGTTTTCTTGATTTAGAGCCATCCATGGCGAAGCAAACTCATAATTGAAGTAATCTTCGCTTTGTCCAAATTCTTCTCTGAAAAAGTCCACTTGGATCTCATTGACTTGCATGCTCTTATCGCCTATCGTGATATTGTGATTATCTAAAACTATCTTTTTGATAAGCTCAATTCCATCGGCAAACCCAAGCAGAGCGGGACTGCCCTTATGAATTCTGTATTGGATTTGAGGGGCTCTATATGAGAACTTGCCGCCTCCTAAATGATTGTGTAAAAGAGAATCTTCCGGATATTTATTAGAAAAATAGCCGCGTAATTTTGGGATGTCAAAAGCTCTGAGTCTGACATCGCTAAAAGATGCTAAAATATAGTCTATGGTTTTCATAGAATATCTCCTTCTATGTGTCTATACCTATGCACTCACATTTTTCCTCTAAGTCGTAAATTCCATTTTTGAATGCTGGTGCAAGTATTATTTTATTGATATTTATGTCAAGTTAAACATCTTCTTTTCTGGTTACACCTAAAACCCAACTTGAATCATTAATGTATTGTACACAATGACAATGATAACTCTTATTAAATGAAAGATAATTCGAGTCTTGATATTAGATCACTCTGAATACTCCGCCGCATACCGCAGCATCACCATAGTCATAAGTAGGAGTTCCATCTTGTTCTAATCGTTCCAATTCTAAAAACAAAGCTTTTTCGTTTTTTTCAATTCTACTTCTATGCAATGATATCATCTTCGATTGATCTTTTTCTTGTGCTTCTAAAGTATCAATAGCTTTCTTTGCTGCGTCAATTCTGCGAGTGAACCTGTATATGAGGCTATCCTTTTTATTTTGCAAAACAGTCAAAAACCTACTTTTATATTGATTAAAATAATCAAAAAACCATTTAGTGTAGTGTTCTTTTGACACATCGTATGCTTGATTAATAATTTTGGGATCTCTTATGTTTATGTTAAGCGCCATTCGTCTTCCACTTTCAAGAGCAATGCCTAATACTTTCTCACATTCATCAAGCCCACCAATGACCTCAAGCTTACTGTTAATAATCACCGGGACAATGATTGTTTTTTCATCTCCAGCAGACACTTTGCCCAAATACACAAAATAAAGATAGGCACCATTGGGCAAGTCAATCCCCTCTTCCAAAAGAATATCCCTCGAAAGATCAAAGGAATGTGTATTTGACACGCTTTTTTCTCCAAAACATTGGCTTACTATGCACTGTACTAATGGATGTAAAATGTTGATGAACGTCAAACCCTCTTCATTCATTGCTGTTTCAGAATCCAGTGTAAAAGATACCGGACCGTAACTAAAGGGATTCAAAGCATTCTCTTCAGGCATTATTGCCCTAAAGTTCATCCTGCTTTGCTTGCATAACTCAATAGTACCTCGATTATCAGAAAAACTATATCTTATCCTGCTACTTTCATAGTTTTCATTTAAGAAACCTCTTATAAATGTGTATAAATGCCTCTCTGAGATATATCTTCTTTTACTTTTTATCTCTCTTATTTCATTTTCAAAGAAATAATCCAAGCTCAAAAGATCAGCGTTTGCCTCTTCTATGTCTTTTGCTGTGTACTTCTTGGATTGCTCTACAAGTGCCTTAGATAATATTTTGTTTTCATACTCTTCTTCTTCAGCTTTGTTTGTGAAAAGAGCACTGCTAACATCTTTTATTATGTCACCCATAATTGGTTCGAGCGGACCTATCAAGTCCTGGAAGTTTTCAATCCTATCATAAAGACGCATGATGATTCTATCATCAATAGTGCTTTCCATACCAAAATTATAGATGTGAATTTTTTTAGCTTTTTGAGCAATTCTATCAATTCTGCCTATCCTTTGCTCAAGCTCCATCGGATTCCACGGTAAATCATAATTGATTATTGTATCACAAAATTGCAAGTCCAGCCCCTCGCTACCCACTCTCGATGAAATGAGAACCGAGGAATCAGCATCATATTTTTTAAACTGATCTATTATAACCGGCCTCTCTTCTACGGGTACATTTCCATGCACCAAAAAACATTTGACGCCCTTGGCAGACAAAGATTCGTGAATGTACTGAATTGTTTTCCTATAGAATGCAAAAATAATGATTTTCCTCTTTGACGTTGCAGTAAGCTCATCAATCGTAGCGTGAAGCTTTTCCAGTTTGCTGTCCTTGACCCCTTCAACGGAGCTTATGGGTTGGGTAGCCAAATCTAAATCTTCATCGTCAAGAAAGAAAAGATCCTCTGAACTTAATTGCTCTAATCTTTCAAGCTGTTTAGTTTGCAGAGAATCTATGTGGGCGTGAAGGGATGACGAAAGCATTCTCTTAGTGTTACATAAGACAAAACCTAAACCTGAATAATCTTCTTTAGAAAGACTTTTAATGAATCCATTATAAATATCCATTTCTGCATCTGAGAAATCACACTTTACCGTATAAACACATCTTTTGGGTCTATCAATATGTACATTTTTCTTTAATGTTCGATTAAAGATTGGACTAATCAGATGTAAGTCATTCAGATATCTTTGAATTGTGATAATCTTATCACTAATATTTACTAATTTATCAGGGTTTAACTTAATTTCAACACATGTTTGAGAAACAAGTTCCTTTAAGCTTTGATAAGCAGGAAGTTCATGGAACTTGAAACCTAACTCTATTACATTTTTAAAACACTCTTCAAAATCAGGTGGTATTTGGCTAATAGCATTTAAAGCCCTAACTATTGGCTTATTGTCCGCAATCTGCCGAGAGTATGCAAAGTAGTTATCAAACTGGCGCTCATCTAATATATTAAGCACATTAAAAAGCTCTCTATCATCTAATTGAACCGGTGTTGCAGTTAAGAAAACCATTGCTAACGACATTTCGCTCATTCTCTTTACAGCATCGTGGCGTTTGTTCTTATTGCGCAAGCTATGGGCCTCATCCACAATAAGCATGCTCCATCTAATGTCTCTTTCTTCAAAAGCTTCAATTACCCTGTCATTTTTTAGAGTATCAATGGATATAATCAGAAAATGCTTATCGTCCCTTGACGCATAACTATTCTCAAGAAGCTTAATAATTTCCCTACTATTATCAATGATCTGAAAATTCATTGAAAAGCGGTGTTTTAGCTCTTGATACCACTTAATTTTAAGATTTGAAGGCACAACCACCAATGTGTTTCTCAATTCATTTCTTGCCTGTAATTCTTTCAAGATAAGCCCTGCTTCGATAGTTTTCCCCAAACCAACCTCATCACATATAAGGAGACTGCGCCTAAAAGAACGAATAAACTTAATAAGCGGCTTAAACTGGTATTCATAAAAGATCGTTTTTGATGTGTTGATTGCAAAAAGGTTATTGTCTAAAGTAGAACTGTTTTCTAAGCGAAGCGATGTCATTTTTCTTTGAAATTCATCAAAGCCATAAATATTTCCAGCCACAAAGTTGTCTATTACACCTTCGGCTTTTACATATGGTCTCAGTGAATTTATACTAATAAAGGACTTATCTACTCCAAAATCAACAAGACAGGATATATTGCCATATTCTTCAATTATTTCAAGAATCCTGCCTTTTTTATCCGGATTGGATTTTAGTTGAACAATGTCACCAATGTTATAATTCATGATTTATCCTACAAAATGTTTTCTATGCTCTTTTATTTCTTCTTCGGAAAGCACTTTTTGTTTCTGAGTATTATCAAACGCTTCTGCTATAGAAGGCAATTCGTATAAGTAGTTAAGATCACGAGGGTCGTCTGTCAGCCCAAAAGAAACACCAAATCTGTGGTAAGGCGGAAATTTGTTTTCTGCATCCCAGAAACTAGGTCCTTCTAACACAAATATTTTGTCGGTAATTTCATATTCACCGACTGCTGCATAAAATGGAATTTTTCTAAACACCTTTCTTACTGTAGCACATTCGGCACCGCCACCTGTTAAGCATATCACAGCATTGTTAATATACTCCAAGCTTCCCGCCTTTACCTTAAAGTCTTGCTTGAAAAACCGTACCCATACATCTCTTAACTTTTCAAGAACTTCATTATAGAAGAGAACTATCTCAGTTTCATTATGATGGTTCTTTATATCAGAAAATCCACTATATATTATGTCGGATTGATATATTTTTCCACCTCTTCCTATTCCATCTCGGGTTGAGACATCACTGTCGATATTCAAGCTCATAATACTTAAATCAGTAGTTCCTGCTCCAAGATCATATATTGCATAAATGTTATTTCCAGTTTTTCTTGATATTAGCGCATAGCTATCAAATGAACTTCTTTTGTCTCTATTTATGCTTTCAGCAATTTTTTGCTTATGATAACCGCGGATCTCAGCTACCACTTCCGGAACCAAGTCTATAAATTCAGGTGAGTCATCAAGCAACTTACCATTAAAAATCCTATTTTTTTCCACGCACATTTTGTCGTAATCATAAAAAGCATTATTTCTGCAAGCATGTTCGGCCAATTGTCTGAATCGCGTCAAGTACTCAATACTCTTATCCTCATCAATCTGGGTTACAGGTACGCAAATTGACATTTGACATTCCAAATCTTCTTCTCTCATCCCTGGCTGATTCATGTTTTCTAAAATAGATTCTCTGCATTTTTTATAAACATAGGCAACATATCCTGCAGCCAACATAGTTAATTCATCTCTGTTTATGAGACTGGAATCTAATAGCGATCTTTTCAGATCATGATAGCAATTTTCTTTTGGATAATCAAGTGCATCATACCCATATTCTATTCGATTGCCGATTACAGCAGCAATAGTGGGTAGCACCCACGATTCATAGGAGATATTATTATTATCCGCTCCTTTTTGAGCAAATGTCATAATTTCAACATTTCTTTGGGGTTCACCCTCTTTAAGATAACAGATCTTTGATCTACTCGTCCCCAAGTCAAAGCCAATATAGTGTTTTGGAGAGTCAAAACTAATTCCAGAATCATTAAATGTATCATGAGCAACAGAAGAATTATCTCTACTTTGAGTAAGCGTAGATAATGGTATCTCTACATGTTTCTTAATTTTTTGTTCTGATTTTATTTTTTGAGCTTTTTTGCCTATTGTCCATTTTTTATTATGGTAAAACTTGTCAATATTCTCATGGGATATAGTAGCTTCATCCAAAAGCTTTTTTGCCGGATTAAATATGGGTTTCTCTTTTTTTGCTACAACTTCAGATATGGGCTCTTGCAGTTTTTTCTTTTCATTTATGTGTTTTTTAAGAGGTTGTTTAGAACGTGTTTCTTTAATTATGCTTTCAAAAACAAACAATCTGTTTTTTGTCTTATGCTTGTATTTATCAGCTAAAATAGAATAAACATCGTAACCCTGTTTTGTTTCAAGTTTTACCTGCCTCTTGTCATAATCATGAAGAAATATCCCATCCACATCCTTGTCATTTAATTCTTCAGATCGTATTGTTTGGCAAACTCTTAAAGTATCTTTATATATATTCCATATCTTAACAACGCTGCCGGAATCTAAGCTTACAAAAAAATTGTCATCAATAAAAACAACCCCAACAATTGTGCAAGAATGTCTGTCTAATTCTGTCAGCTGAACAGAATTGCCACCCTCTATCTTGTATAAAGATATTATGCTATCTATTGAATAATAGCCTACTGCATACTCGCCATTTTTTGAAAACACTTTTTTTTCTTCAGAATGAGTTATTGTCATAAAATCCCCCTGAGAGCGATCAATTCTTCAAATTCACTTTCTTCCTTTCTTTTAATTTAATTTCCTGCCATGCATACTAGAGCATACCAAAATTCATATCATTCCAAATGGAAAACATTGAACGATTACAATGCAAGGCATTTTAGTTTTTTAGCTCAGCTTGTCAAGTAGTTTGTTCGCGCCTTTCGATTTCTCAATTTTAATGTTTACCATGAAAGCCGCATTTGAAATCAGAATGATGAGAATTGTTTTCATTTAAAACGGTCATAACATTATATTGTATGTACTATTTATCCGGCTTAATGACCCATCTCAGATCAAGAGCTCCCACGCCTCTCCCCTACTGGGTTCTCGTGATGATATGGTCATGATATGCTCATCGCCATGAGCGCATCATAGGCGCAAGCTAAGCTGTAATGAATAAGTAAGCAAGGCTTTAGCCATCTTCTTATGCAATCGTTCATGCTGGAATCAAACATTTTCGCAAAAAAGGCAGAAAATAGGACCAAAAAATGAAGCTTTTCTCTATCAAGTTTACATAACATTTTAAAATATCAGGTTTTTCAAATTATTTCAGGCCTTATTTTTCAATCACTTACGAGATCAGTCAAAAAATAGTTCGCGATTTTGGCCACAAAATTCAATTTTGGGCTCCTATATAAAGGTAGAGACTAAAAAATATAGGAGACAGTAAAATGAAAGTAAAATTTAACGCAGTATTTCCCGGGTTCACGGGGAAAAGAAACGGGATGTCGATTTATTTCAATTCCCATCTGAATCAATTTATAGGGCGCCGCACGGTGAAGCCGAAGTTTGTTCCTTGCGGTGATTTTATGAGGGATGTGTTCGAATTTCGCGATCGCATTGAGATCAGCGAGGGATTTATCCAAGATTGTCGGGATTATGTAAAGGCATATAATAGCAAGCATAAGCGGAAGAATCGCGCGATGAATGCCTGGACGAATGTATATTTGAAGATGATGCGCGCATTTGTGAGGGATTTTTCGGAGGCGGAGATCAGCAGCCTTTCGCGGGTGGAGATTTGGGAGAAGGACTATCCGATAAAGAGCGTGGAGGAGGCGGTGCAGGCGGGGTATTTGGAGAGGGTGAGGGGGTGGGACTCGCTGTGCGAGACGATTTAGCGATTCAGCGAAGAAGTAATGCTGATTCTGGGGAATAGAACGCGGATTGGACGGATTAGCTCACTGCGTTCGCCGATTTAACGATTTAGCGATTTAGCGAGAGTAGAAAGCGGGGCTTTCTCGGTTAACGAGGGCGTTAACCTACCAGAGAAGGAAGGCTGACGCTCGTGGCAACAGGATGTTTCCACCCCGATCGCGACAGCGTTAACCTACCAGAGAAGGAAGGCGCCGGAGCGCATGCTTGAGCGGGGACGTTCCCGCCCCGGAAAGGGAAGTCGTCGCGACAGCTTTTATTGAGCGTAGCGAAACAATCGGCATCAGCCGACGCTCTTGTCACTTGTAGCTCGTAGCTCGTAGCTTCTTTTACACTTGATTTTGTAGTGAAAAAGCTTATTATTTATTATAGCATAAGAAAAAGAGAGGAAGAAATGAAGATACTGATTATTTTAAATAGAGAGCCTTATGACAATACGGATGTGACGTGGAATGCCTTACGTTTGACCAAAACCCTTTTGGAGAAAGGAAATGAGATGCGATTGTTTTTGATGAATGACTCTGTGGATTTGGCGCGTGATGTGTGTAAGCCGCCGGAAAATTATGATCAAGATCTTTCGCAGATGTTGAGGGAATTGATAGCTGCCGGGGTGAGCGTGAAGGTTTGCGGAACCTGCATGGCGCGCTGTGGGATACATAGAAATCATCCTTATTTTGAGGGCGCAAATGAATCGACGATGGGTGAATTGGCGGATTGGGTGATGGATAGTGAGAGGGTGATTAGTTTTTGATTTGTTAATAGAACACGGATTTGACGGATTGATGCTCACTGCGTTCGCCGATTTAGCGATTTAACGATTTAGCGATTTAACGAGGATAGAAAGCGGGGCTTTCTCGGTTAACGGGGGCGTTAACCTACCAGAGAAGGAAGGCTGTCGCTCGTGGCAACAGGATGTTTCCACCCCGATCGCGACAGCGTTAACCTACCGTGTTGGATTCGATACGTCCTCGTGTCGAGATTTAAAAGCGTAAACGGGGACGTTTACGATCCACCAAAAGGAGTGCGCTTTGCGCATGAAAAAGGCTCTTGGCAACGAGGACGTTCCCAACCCAAAAGAGGAATGCGCCGGTGGCGCATGGATTTAATAAAGCCGACTGAAGTCAGCGAAACGGCCGGCTAAAGCCAGCGATACGAAGGCGTTGCCACACCGGCCGCGACAGCTTTTGTTGAGCAAAGCGAAATATTCGGCGTAAGCCGACATTCTTTTAGGGTTCGCTTCGCTCACGTTTGATTGGAGGTGCTGCGCACGGTTTTTGCGGGTTCATGGGCAACGAGGGCGTTGCCCGACCAGATAAGGAAGGCTGGCGCTCGTTAAATCGGCTCGCTCGCGAGCAGCATCTTTCTCTTGACTTTATTTTGCTTATTATTTATGGTGGAGTTCAAGAAAATACTCAAGAGGAGTGAAGATGAAAAAGCTTTTATATTTGATTTTGGTAATTGTTATCCTTTTTTCTTTTACGGCATGTGAAAAGAAGCAGGCAAAGGTTGCGCGCGAATTTTTGGAAGCCATGGATAGGCATGATTATGACCGCGCAAGAGAGCTTTCCGTGAAGTCCGGGCACGAGATTTTGGACATGTTAGAATCCTTTACCGAAGGTCTCAGCGATGCCGCTTTGGAGGAAAATGCAAACACGGATTTCAAGATCATAAAGACCGTGGTAAAGGGCGATTCTGCAACCGTCACTTATGAATATTGGCAAAAAGCCGAGCCGGATAGCATAGACATTGTTGAGCTGCCTTTGGTGATAGAAGACGGCGAGTGGAAGGTGGATCTCTCAAAGGATAATGTGGCGAAATAGGAAAATATTCCTTATTGCGATAGTCGCAGTTCTCCTTCTTTTATCCATTATTTTGTGCTTCAGTTCTTGCAAGAATGAGGACAAAAAAAGCGCGCAAAAGATCCATATTCCGCAAGTTTTAGAAGAAGGAGATTTAGTTCTGAGGCGCGGCAATAGCCTGCTTTCGGGGCTAATCGCGCAATATTTTCCCGAAGGCAGGGGGATGTCCCACGTGGGGATAATAATCTTTGAAAAAGGCAGTCCCTATGTGGTTCACAGCATCTCCGGCAGGCTGGAAAAGACGGACGGGATCCGCATCGATCCGCTGGATAAGTTTTTGAGGGAAGCCCATGAAGCGGAATATCATTTCATCAGCCCTCTTTTTGAGATAGATCGCGCGATTTTGGGGCAGCGTGTGCGGCACTATTTGGCAGAAAATACTCCATTTGACCATAGCTTTGATCTTGAGGACGATAATCAGCTATATTGCAGCGAACTTATTAGGAGTATATATCTGCAAAGCGGCGCCGAGGATATATTTCACTATGGTGAAGTCGCGGGAATAAAGCTTATAGATTTGGCTTCTTTTTTTGATGGAAGATATTGGCGAATTTTGAAATAGAACGCGGATTTGCACGGATTTAACGGATTTGCACGGATTAGGTTCGCTTCGCTCACTGATTTAAAGATTTAACGAGATAGAAAGCTGCGCTTTCTCGGTTAACGGGGGCGTTAACCTACCATTAAAGGGATGCGCTTTGCGCACGGGTTTGGTTAGGCAACGCCCTCGTTGCCTAAGAAAGCGGAGCTTTCTCTTTTGGAGCCGACTAAAGTCAGCGAAACGGCCGGCTGGAAGCCAGCGCTACAGCTACATGGTATGCGCTTTGCGCAGTTATTGGAAGTGGACTGAAGTCCACACAAAACCGACTAAAGTCAGTGTTACTATGGCTCGCTTTGCTCGCATTTTTTGGATGTGCTGCGCACGGGGTTTAGGGATTCATGGGCAACGAGGGCTTTGCCCGACCAAAGAAGGAATGCTGCGCATGAAAAAGGCTCTTGGCAACGGGGACGTTCCCAACCCGAAGCCTTTTTTGCAACGAGGACGTTCCCAACCCAAAGCTTTTTTAAACCAGCGAACGAAGTGAGCTAATCCGTGTGAATCCGTTCCATCCGTTTAATCCGTGTTCTATTAAAAAGATCAAACACGACTTAGCAAATCACGCACAGCGAAGCAATCGTTAAATCGCTAAATCGTTAAATCGGCTCACGCAGTGAGCAAAGCTCGTAGCTTCTTTTGAATTGGTATGGAAAGAGCTTATCAATACAGCCATAAGCAAAGGAAAGGACAAACTTTTGGATTGCTTGGATAGCACTTTCCATGAAATATCAGTATATCTGGAATTTCCAAGCTTACATTGGAGCAAGATTAAAAGTACCAATACATTGGAGAGTCTCAATGAGGAACTAAGACGCCGGGAGAAAAGCATTAGGATATTCCCAAATGAGGTCGCTTTAAAAAGTGTTCTTGACAAAAAACGAGTATGACAAAGAGTCTCAGCGGTCATCTGACCATATACCGCGTGTATAAACGAGGATAATAAGAATGCCCTCAACTAACCTGTGAAACAATGAGTTGGAATTTACACCAACATTTGGGACTCAACTAATATGACTTCAGGGAGGAAATATGAATACAGAGCGGATTAAGAATCTGGCGATGAACGACAACGGCTTCATTTTTGACCCCAGCAGCGGATACAGCTATAGTGCCAATGAATTGGGCATTTACATTCTGAGGCTGCTTAATGAGGGGCAGAGCAAAGAAGCGATAATAGCGGCGATAGCTACGGAATATGAGGCGACTCCTGATAATATTTCCAGCGACATAGATCACTACTTTTTGATGCTGGAAAGCCTGGATTTGCTGGAATTATGAGTAGCTATCCTTCACTTGCCGCTTACGATATCAATATCGCGGTTTCGGGTCTGAAAACCGGTGACAATCCGCAGCCTGGGGTTCCGGTAATTCGTAGTCTGAAAACAGCGGGTTTTGCCGGCAAAAGTATCGCTTTGGTATATGACTCTATGGAATCTGGCATTTATGTGGAAGATTTGGTAGATGCGGCGTTTTTGCTGCCCTATCCTTCTGCCGGTGCCGATGCCTTTTTAAATAGAATTGATCAGATACTGCAAATAATGAGAATCGATGTAATAATCCCCACATTGGATGCGGAAATAATGCAATATATTCGCTTGGAAAAGGAATTGCAAAAGCGGGGTATTAAAACCTTTTTACCCAGCGAGGAGTGCTTCCTTTTGCGGGATAAAACGAAGCTTGCCAGCTATTTCCCGCCTATGGGCATCTCGGTGCCGGATACGTTGTTGGTATCGGATATCGATAATATCCCTTCTGGCGGTGGAGACTATGAGTATCCGCTAATGGTAAAAGGGCGCTATTATGAAGCCTTTAAAGCTTATAACGCCATTGAAGCGCAACAATACTTTCATTCCATTGTCGAGCGCTGGGGTTTGCCCATCATCTTTCAAAAGATGGTGTCCGGCGAGGAGTATAATATTGTGATAGTGGGCGATGGCGAGGGCGGCATGCTGGGCATGGTGGCGCAAAAGAAGCTGGTGATTACAGATAAAGGTAAGGGCTTTGGCGGAGTGGTGGTAAAGAATGTCGCTTTGGAGGATTTTGCCCGCCGCACGATAGACGCACTGAAATGGCGGGGAGCCTGCGAATTGGAAGTAATGATGGATAGCAATGGCAATTGCCATCTAATCGAGATCAATCCCCGCTTTCCGGCATGGGTTCGCCTGGCAGAAGGTGCAGGGCAAAATCAGCCTGCATTAACCGTTTTGGGCGCCTTAGGTGAGCCTCTGAAAAGCTTGCCGGAAGCAAAAACGGGTACGATGTTTATCCGCCACGCCGAAGATATCATTGCCGATATCTCGCAAATGGGAAATCTCACAGTTCAAAGCCAGATTATTAAGAGGTAAAAGATGAAAAAGGAATATATTGCACCTAATATCGAACGAAATTACGCTGGAAACTTAAATAAATATGGTGCCAAAAGCGTTGTACGGCATATAGATAATATCGATGGCGTGCCGGTAAAGGAATTGCTGGGAAAATATGGCTCGCCGCTAATTGTATTCTCCGAGAACACCTTGCGCAAGCGCTACCGCAGGCTTCAGGATACCATGAATATGCACTATCCGCATTTGCAGCAAGCCTGGAGCTACAAGACGAACTATTTGGGCGCTATTTGCAGCATTTACCATCAGGAAGGTGCTTGGGCAGAGGTGGTTTCCGGCATGGAATATGATATGGCGCGTGCCTTGGGCATGCCAGCCAGCCAGATTATCTTCAATGGTCCCGGCAAACGCGAGCATGAGCTGCAAAAGGCGATAACTGAAGGCGCAAAGCTGCATATAGACCATTTGGACGAATTGTATCTCATCGAAAAAATCGCCAAAAAGGAAGAGGAAACGCCCCAGGTGGCGATTCGCGTGAATATGGAAACGGGGATTCATCCGGCGTGGAGCCGCTTTGGTTTTAACTATGAAAATGGCGAGGCGTTTCGGGCTATTCAAAGGCTTTTATCTGGGGCAACGATGAATCTGATAGGACTACATACGCATATCGGCACCTTCATTTTGGATGCCCGCGCTTACTATTACGCCGCCAAAGCGCTTTTGGATTTGGCGCAAAAGGTGTATGAGGAGCTGGGTATCGCCGTGGAATATATAGATTTGGGCGGTGGCTTTGCCTCGCAAAATACGCTCTTGGGCTCGTACACGCCGGGGGAATTTGCGTCGCCTTCCCTGGAGCAATATGCCGCTGCCATTGGCGAAGCTTTCAATGAATCTCCCTTTGCGGCGCAGCATAAACCTATGCTGATTCTGGAAACGGGCAGAGCTTTGATAGACGAAGCCGGCAGTACACTCAGCACGGTATTGGGCAAAAAAAATCTGCCCACAGGCGAACGGGCGGTGATCCTGGATGCGGGAGTAAATACCACCATTACCGCATGGTGGTACAAGCTGAAGGTAAGCCCTACCCGAGCTTTCCCCGGTGCGTATCAAAATACCGTGTTTTATGGACCGCTATGTATGAATATCGATGTAATCCGCGCTGCCGTGCCTTTCCCGGATTTGCACACCGGCGAAGCCGTGGTGTTGTCCCCCACCGGCGCTTATAACAATACGCAGTGGATGCAATTTATCGAATACCGTCCGGCGATAGTGCTCATCTCCGAAAGCGGGAATCCGGAATTGATCAGGCAACGCGAAAACCTGGAGGATGTAATAGTGCGCGAGCAGATTCCGAATAGACTCAAGGACTTTTAGCGGGACTATTTGTGAAAAAAAAGGCGTTGCAATTCATCAAAGCCATACCACATGCCTATGCCACGGTGATGTTTTCGGAGAGCCTGGGCGTGGGGCTGGCGCTTATGCTGCTTACCATGGCGGTGCCGTTGGTGGGTGCCGCCGGCTTATTTGCGCTGTGTGTGGCGCTTTTGGGCAGCCGGCTTTTGGGTTTTGAAGGCTGGGAATCCGCCAGCGGCGTAATGGCATTTAATAGCCTTTTGGTGGGGCTTACTTTGGGCTATTATTATCCTTTGCAACAGATGCTGGATAACCCCTTACCCTTTTTGGCGCTTACGGCTTTGGCGGCGCTTTTTACCATGTTCTTGTATGCGGGGCTTAATTCGCTTACCCAAAGCTGGTTTGGCATGCCCTCCATGAGTTTGGCATTTTCCATTGGCGCTACTTTGCTGTGGTATTATCTGGTGCGCTCTGGGCTTTTTGCGGGCAGCGGCTTTCAAAAACCGGTGCTGTGGCAGATGCCTTTACGTTTGCACTGGTATTGGCAGGAATACTTTCTATCCATGGCAAATATCGTGTTTACCACCGAGCTGTGGGTGGGCATTTTAGTGGCGCTGCTCCTATTATTTGTTTCGCGCATTGGCTTTATGCTCTCGCTTTTGGGCTGGAGCGTGTGTGCTATCCTCATGCGCTTTAGCGATATGGGAGATAGCTACGGGATGTTTTTTCCGGGTTTTAATGTCATCCTCATCTCGCTGTGTTTGGGCTCGGTATTTTTCATTTCGAGCAAAAGCAGTTATTTCATTGCCATCTTGGGCAGTTTTGCCGGTTTTTTGGTGGCGTATGCGCTATCTGCACGCTATACCTTTGCGGTGGATATAGCAGGACGCCAGCAGGTGCTATGGGTGCCGATGTTTGCCCTGCCCATGAATATCGTGGTAATAGTCAGCGTATATGCCCTCAGGCTAAGACCAAAGCAAAGCTCACCTATCCTGAACGACTACGGCATCTTGCACCCGGAGCAGGCTTTGGACGCCTATCTGAGCCGCTATAAACGCTTTTCACAGGTGGGCGTGCCGCAGCTAATGCTGCCGGTAAAAGGCGAGTGGATTATTACGCAGGCACATTCCGGCAAATATACGCACAAAGACCAATGGGCTTTTGCCTGGGATTTTGAGATGCAAGATTTTGAGGGCAAGAAATACAGTGAAGATGAAAACGAGCTAAAGGATTACTATTGCTATGGCAAGCCGGTATTGGCAGCGGCAGGCGGGTATCTGGCAAAGTTGGTAAATTGGATTCCGGATAACCCAATTGGCAGCATCAATACGCACGATAACTGGGGAAATTATATCGCGATAAACCACGGCTATGGCTTTTTTACGTTCTATGCACACTTAAAAGAAGGCAGCATCAAACACAAGGAAGGGGATTGGATAAAGCAAGGGGAAAAGATAGCTTTGGTGGGCTCTTCCGGGCGCTCGCCGGTGCCGCACTTGCATTTCAATGCCCAAAGTGGAGCAGAAGCAGGCTCGCCCACGCTCTTTAGCCATTTGGTAAATTACCGTGTAAAACAATCTGACGGCAGCTATAAGCTCATGAGTAGCGGCGTGGCGGACGAAGACGATCAGATCTCCAGCTTTGATCCCAAAGAAAATCTGACGGCTATTTTGAAGTTGGGACTCAATCAGGAGCAGAGTTTCAAAGTGGAATGTGAGGGCGAAAGCTGGATCGAAAATTGGAAAGTGGACATAGACCTTTTGGGAGTGCACCGGCTGGTGAGCGATCGTGGCTGCAGCTTGGAGTATTCCATATTTAGTGGCATTTTCAATGCCCTCGGTTTTAAGGGAAATAAACGCAGTGCACTCTCGGCATTTGCTTTGGCGGCGTCCAGATTTGCCTGGGCAGAAGACCAAATATTATTTTGGGAAGATGAGCCTGCACTCTCGCTGCTTTTAGGAAAAGTGGGCAAAAATCTGGCACTATTCTTATTCCCACTATTCCGTCCTCTGCGGGCGGGCTACCGGGCAAGCCTGAACGCCACGACAGAGAAACTGAGCCTTAGTTCCATGATATCGCTTAAAGGGATAGGCATGAAGCTCAGAGAATACCGGGCTTTTGTGGAATTGCACCCGCGGGAAGGGCTTAAGCTTATAGAATTATACGAAAAAGGCGAGAAATATCTGAGCGCCAGCCGGATAACTGATGCCGATACAAAGGATACAGTATGAGAAAATGGCTAATAATTATATTGATAATACTTTGGGGCAATATCTATGCTCAGTCTGCGGAGATGGCAGAAAGCTATTTGCAGGAAAGCAAAGGAAATTACGAGCTTGCCCTACAAAGTATGCAAAAACTAAAAGTAAAAGAGCCTTCAGACGCCTTCTATCAGGTGCGCATCGCCTGGCTGGAATACCTCTTGGGGCGATATGATGCGAGCTTGGCGTCCTATCAGGCAGCCTTGCAATTAAAAGAGCATTTGGATGCCCAGATCGGCGTCATCAATTGCCTTTTGGCTTTGGGGCGGTATCCGGAATTGCTCGGCAAAGTGGATACTCTGCTGGTGGTGCACCCTGAAAACCAAATCTTGATGGCAAAAGGAGCATACGCGGCATATTTGGCAAAGGATTACCGCAAGGCAGCGGAGTATTACCGGATGATCACAGATATCTCGCCCTGGGATATGGAAAGCCGCGGCTATCTGGTGAATAATCTCTTCTTGGCGGGGGAGGAATCGGAAGCGCTTATGCAGCTTCGCCTGCTAATGAAGTACTGTCCTCATTCCTCCATTATTGAGCTTTACAATGATAGATTGAAATAACGATGCGGCGCAACCTCGCTCTTTTCCTTATTTCTTGCCTTAGTGTGGCGCTGTGGGCGCAAGTGGTAAGTAATGAAACTGCCTTGCGGCAGGCACTTGCCCAAAATCCGGTGAATCCGGAGCTGCGCCTGCTCTTGGGCTGGGAATTGATGCAAAAGGGGCAATACGCGGCAGCGCTACAGGAATATCGCTATGTGGCAGAGCGGGATAGCCTAAATATTGAGGCGAAAAAAGGGCTTTTGTGGGCGCTGGTGGAAATGGGAGAATACTCCCGCTGCCGGAGGGAGGCTACGCTGTATCTCTCCTTGCATCCGCAGCAAAGCGCTTTTTATTATTACCGAGCTATGGCAAAGCTGCGGCAAGGCAAACCGCTAAATGCCCGTTTGGATGCACTTTCCGCCCAAAAATATGCTTCAGATAGCCTTTGGGAGCATCTGGCAACTTCGCTTTTGGCGAATATCTACCAGAGCTTGGGGGATATTTCGCGGGCAGATAAGCTGCCGGAACAGGCGTCATCTGCGGCTGCCGGCTATAGTACATCAATTTCGGCAGGGATGAAAAGCAATTCGCTGAAGCTGCTTGCGTTGGGTTTTGAGAGCCAGATTAAACGCAGTAAACTGGGGCTGGGCATAGAGGAATTGCTCTATGAAAACAAACACTATCGCTATGCAATTCAGGCATCTGCCGCGCAGGTCTGGGGCGGCTGGGAACTAAATAGCGGCGTTAAATATCTGGATGGCAAAGACGCCAGCCTTTACCCTCTGCAAGCCGCCAGCCTGGGGATGAAACACAGGTTTTATCTGGGCAAGATAATAGTGCAGCCATTGCTGGGTGCTCATCTGGCAAAAGGCGCGCGGCAAAATAGCTATCAGGCGGATTTGGGCATGAAAATCTCTACAGATCCTTTGAAGCTATCTTATACTGGTTCTTACCTTTATCTGGATCGGGACGCTATTTCTGCGGACGCCCAAGGCTGGGTAAATGCCCTGGATATCTCGGTGCCGCTCTGTAAGGGCAAAGAACTTGCGCTCTATGCGGGAAGGGGAGATATGGAGTTTTATCAAAATGCTTACGGCGGCATTATGGATGCCTATCAGCCCGAACCGGGTTTTTTGGGAATCTCTTTTTATACGCCGTTGGGCAGCAAAACAGGGCTTTTGGGATATCTGCAGTGCAGCTGGAAAGATGCTGGCACCTATTATTTTTATGTTAAGGGCTTTTACCGTGTATAAATACTTCGTAATGCTTGCAATTATCCTTAGCTTTGGTGGCTGCAATCTGCGGGAAAATGCGCTTTTGCCGCCCGAGCTAAATCCCAAAGATTATGTGGAATCTAATGATATCCTGCTTTATGCAAATCATCTGGTAAAAAGCAGTAATGACGATAGCTACCTCTTTATCCCCCAAAGCAGTATCTCGGATAACCTGCTTCATTATGGAGATAGGGTAGAACTAAGGCGCACAGAAAGCCTGGGGCTGCGAGATAGCCTGGCATTTGCCACCGATGCTTTGGCGCTTTCAAATACTTATGAGATAAGGATAATGCGTGGAGGAGAGAGGATATATCCGGATAGCGCCCTTAATCTGGGCACGCTATACACCACGCTTTTGGAAGATAATTATCTGGAGGATGCGCTATTAATAAGCTATTCTGGCTATCTTTCTGCCACGGCGCGGCAACCTATACGCTACTCTCGAAACCGAGGTTATTTTGAAATCTCAGCCAGCGCAGAACAAGCGCTCATGCACCTGGGAAATAGCGATAGCTTAGAATTGAAACCCAGTCACTTGCCTTGCGAAGCACTGCTAATGCACAATGGAGGCGCCATCCATTTTTGGTTTCCGGCAGGCTATCTTAGATCAACTGCGCGTATAATGGTTTCAGACAGGCTCTCCGAGGCGGATTATATCCAGATGCAAGCTCTTTTTTCGGCTTTCATGCTTTTATCGCCTGTAATAGAAGTGCAAACTGACTATCAGGGTGATCTTACGCCTTTGATAAGTATGGAATTGCCGGCGAAAGATGGCTCTGAGATACGGTGGATAAAAACCTCTGGCAACGATATCAGTGCTTGGCAGAGCGAGGAAAACACCTGGTATTTCCAAGAGGGTAGGCTGCTGAGCTTTTTACAAAACGCGGGGCATTATTTTTTGCTGAAAACTATGGATACGCAAAACAGCCTGGAAATTGCGCTGGATGGCTCTTTTAATCAGCTTTATCTACGGGATTTGTGGCTGGATACCAAAGGAATCGCGGTGCCCGGGCTGAAGCTGAAACTACGGCTACAACCCAATCTGGATGATGTACTAAATAGCTATTTCAGCGGTAAACCCTTTTATCTGGATAGTGCGCCGGAAGCTTTTGAGATCAGCTTTTGGCAAGACGCACTGCCTTTGTCAAGCCTGCCGCAGGATTTGTGGCTGGAGCTGGGATTAAAGGCAAAAGAGCAGAACTTCAGCGCCAGCCGGCTAAGCCGCATTTATCGGACAAATGATACGGATATCCTCAGTTTTAAAAGCTATGGCGAATACTACGATAGCCAGCATTTCAGCCACAAAGATGGCTATATCTATAGCGGGATAAATAGCAGCGGCATATATATCTACGGGATTACGCGGGAAAACCCAAAAGCGGAAATCCCCTGCCTTAAAACGGAAGCATATATCCAAACTTCGCAACTGGGGATAAGCTGGAACGATCCTTCCCTCAAGGTAGAAAAGCTCTCCTGGCGTTTTGCTGAAGCTTTGCCAGCATCGCACCCCTGGCTCAATGGGAATCCCTACACCGTGGCTAATTCCATAGCATTCTTGAAGATAGAGGCTTTTGACGCAGCGGGTATCTCAGATAAGCTGCCAGCAAATCTGCTTTTACAGCTTCCTTTTGCCAAAGAGCCCGGTGAATTGATCAATTTTAATCCTGCGCCAGAATACCCCAAATGGTACCGCTATCATCTTGCTAAGTCTTTTGAAGACAATGGCTTTATCTGGGAAAATGGCATTTTGCAGATTCCTCTGGCGGTGCCGGGTTATCTTTTTAATACGGCGAACTTGAATAAAGCGGCTCCCTCTCAGAATCTTCAGCTGTTTAAGCGTATGATTTGGAACGAAGGGGAGTATGAAGTGTATCTCGATAGCCCGCTTCCTCTGCCGCCTCAAAGTAAGCTGGTAGTTAAAAGCATGACAGCATTTACGGATAGCTACGACATCCTGGCAACGCAGTATCTTTTGAACTTGCAAACTAAAGTGTATCGCTTTGCTGCCGAAGGAGCAAGCTCATTTTACGAGCAAGTGCAGCCCTATATCCGGCTAAAGCAGCTAAAGCGCAATAGTCCTCTGCTTTTTAGCCTGAGTGAAGGGGAATATTACCGCATCTATCCATATACAAAAGCTGCCGTAGCCGATGGTTGGCACTTTGCCCAAACAAAGGGACATGTCGCTTTTTATCTGGTGCACGACGCCGAATATGCTCTGGTGCAGGATTTGCAGCCGCATAGCCGCATTGAACAGCGCATAGACGCCGGCACCAAGCCCCTGATCCTCTCCCTGTATCAGGCGCAGATGGATATCCCGCCCAATCTCTTTGGCAATATACTGCCTATAAATAGCAAGGCGGTGCTGAGCAAAGCCAGCGATGCCCCCTCTGGGGCGCTGGGAGCCTATCATATCAACTTTTTCAATGCCGAGGGGCAAGACTTTCAACCAGATTTTGCCGCTACCGCGCCGGGCACGCCCATCCCTTATCTGTATCTGCCGGTGGAAAATTATAGCCCGGGCATGAAACTCAGGGTCTTTTACCGAAATCTGCAAGGGCAGGAAACTGAACTAAACCGGGTGGAAAGTTTTAGCGAAAACCCCATGGATGAGTATATCGTGATTGGGAATTGCGTGGTATGTTTTGTGCCGGGTGCCGGGATCTTTTATTCCACGCGGCACGGGGAAGGATAGGTTGTTGGATTCGACACGTCCTCGTGTCGAGTTATTTAAGTGCAAGCGGGGACGCTTGCAATCCACCAGTATTGTCGAGAGTAAAAAGCGTAAGCGGGGACGCTTGCAATCCACCAGTATTGTCGAGAGTAAAAAGCGTAAGCGGGGACGCTTGCAATCCACCAATACTGTCGAGAGTAAAAAGCGTAAACGGGGACGTTTACGATACACCGAAAGATCGAAATAGAGAGTAGTTAGGAATAGCAGGAAGGCAATAGGAAATATTTTCATTGACTATTGTAGCAAGAATTGTAATATGTGATGTGCCTTAAAATGAGCGCAAATTCATGGATGAAAGCTGCGTTCAAATAGACAAAAATCGAGGCAGGAAAACAGATGAGATACAAAGTATTATTTTGCGACATCAACGCTGAAGAAGGCATGACTCTGCCCTCTCGCTACGGTTTGTGGCATGATCCTTTTTTCATGCGCACCGTGGCTGAATTGCACGGAGTTTTGCCATATCAGATACAAGTTTTCAAGGGTGAGGAGCTGATAGGGATAATGCCCGTTTATGAAAGGCGGCGCATGGGGCTCAAGGCACTGGTCGCGCCGATCGGGACTTACTATCAGGGGCTAAGCACCTTCTTTTTGCCCAAGACCTCTTCAAATCGCATATTGCTGGATACGATTACGATCAGCGAACGCATTGCGAAATTCCTCACCGATAATTATAGGAGGGTAAATATCCGCCTGAATCCGGGTAATACAGACGTTCGCGGCTTCACCTGGAACGGAGTAAAGGCGCGCCCATTATACACCTTTTCACAGTACAGGGATCAAGAGCCCTTCGTTATACCGGAACAGCGCCGACACCTGCGCAGAGCAGAAAAGGAAGGCTTGGTTCTAAAAGAGGCATACGATTTGGACAGCTTTTTGAGATTGCAGGAGGATCTGGACAAGAGAAAGGATCACGCCTTGGGAGTCAGCTATGAGGCATTGGGGCGCTATATCGATGCGCTAAATGACAAGGGCATGATAAAGCAAGTTAATGTATATAAAGAAGATGAGATCATCCTTTCGGCGATAATGCTATGGGGCGGCAATGAGATTATATATTCGCTTTATATAGCGGGTACCGAGGCAAGCTATACCTTGGGTGCAGCCGCGCTTCAAAATAGGATGACGCTCTCGATCTTACCGGAAGAGATTATGATTTCGGACTTTTGCGGTGCAAATATCAAAGAAGTGGCGCGCTTCAAAGGCGCAATGGGGCTTAGTCTTTCAGTATTTTATCAATTGAGTATTTAAATGAAAAAGATTGTATTATTAAAGGGCGGGGTCTCGAACGAAAGAGAGATCTCGCTTGTATCTGCCGAGGCGGTGGAGCTTGCGCTGGTTGATATGGGCTATGAGGTTTATGGGCTGGACCCCATGGACTATCCTTCCCTCGCTCAGCTGCTTCAAAAGATAAAAGAATATGACGCGGACTTGGTTTTCAATGCACTGCATGGCGGCGCGGGCGAGGACGGCAGGCTGCAAGCGGCTCTGGAGCTTGAAAATATCGCTTATACGGGCTCGGATTCAAAGTCTTCCGCGCTCGCGATGGATAAATATGTATCAAAGCTCATTGCGCTCGCCGAAGGCATCCCCTGTGCAAAGCATATCCTTCTGAGGGGAAATCTGATAGCGGATTACAACGACGAGCGGGATTATGCGGAATTTGCCGAAACTTTGGGGCTTCCCATCATAGTAAAGCCAAATGTGAGCGGTTCCAGCGTGGGGATCAGCATGGTGGAAAGCCTTGACCGGCTAAAACCCGCCGTGGAGCTTGCGCTTGAGCATTGCCCCGTGGTTCTCTTGGAAGAATATATTGCAGGACGCGAAATAACAGTTAGTATATTGGATAGGAAATCATTACCGGTGGTGGAGATTCGTCCCAAATCCGGTTGGTATGATTATTTAAATAAATACACCTCGGGAAAGACGGAATATTTAGCGCCTGCGCCCTTGGAAGAAGCTGTAAGCCAATTGGCTCAGCTCTATGCCGAGCGCATATATAGCGCGCTGGATTGCTCCGTATATGCTCGGGTGGACTTTCGTATAAGAGACGGCAAGTGCTACTTTTTGGAAGTAAATACTTTGCCGGGGATGACCAAGCTCAGCCTCACCCCCATGGCGGCAGCTGCGGCAGGGCTATCGTTCCCAGAATTGTTAAAAACCATTATAGATATATCGATAGAAGGTTCCTAAAGGAGGAATTTATGAAACGGATTTCTGCCATAATCTTTATTATCTGCTTACTCGGAGTGGGGCTGCACGGGACAGTATCGCTCAGCTTCAGTCCATCGCAGATAAGGGTGAACGAGCTCAAGACCCTGAGCTTTGATCCCATAATGCCGCAAGCGCAGCCGCTGCTCACCACGCTCACGATAAGCAACAAGGGTGCTGCAGACAAGATAAATCTGGAGATCGCGCTGAGCTGGAACGGTGAATATATCATCCATCCCGGCGAGGCAAGATTCATCAGTAAAGAAGAGCTGGGAGCGGGCGATGCCCCCTTGGTGCTTACAAATCGTGATATGATCTCACAAGAGGGGAGTCAATATTTTGACAAAGACGGCGATATCAGCATCGATATCTTTGATATACTCTCCGATATGAGCAATCTGAAAGATGCCGCACTGGCGGGCAGCTTCCCGGATGGGATCTTGGCAATGGAAGTAAAAGCCAAGCCCTCAAACGCGCGTAGCTGGAAATCAAGCAGATTTACCATCACGGTGAGAAACCTGAATTCCATCACCCTGCTAAGCCCGGGCAGACCCATTGGACAGCTTGCGCCACAGGTAAACGATCTGCCGGCGAGCTTCTATTGGCAGGTTCAAAAAACGGACTTCAATAAAAATGAATATTTGCGCATCTTTGAATTCCCGCCCAGCAGACCGCCCACGGTTACGAATATCGAAACCGCGGGACGTAAGGTTTATGACGAAATAGCCTTCAGCGGATTCAGCGAGTTCTTGCCTTTCAACGATGGTTATACCTATGCTTGGCAAGTGTATATGCCGCTTTATGATATCTACAATCCCAGCCTGGAAGACAAAAGAAATCCGGATGGAAACGTGCTTCGCAGCAACTGGTATGTATTTCAATATAATGCAAACAAAGAAGATGCAGAGGCTATAGACGAATTTCAGGCGGCGCTGAATATGCTCAATAACAGAACCATAGATAATGCGCGTAACCTGGGCTATATCCCCTTGGGCGAGGTAATCATAGAAGGCAGAACCTATAGAGGCATGGAAGCCATAGATGCAATCATGGATCTCATCGGCACAGTTTTTGATGCCGAGCTGATGCCCTGATAATTGGAGGAAAAGATGAAAAAACATATATTAATCATTGTCGCAATACTTATATTGAGCACGGCGCTCATGGCAGACACCGTTGCCGTCCTTTCTTCCGGCAAGGGCAGAGTGACCCTGGAGCGCAAAGCTAAAAATATAAAACATAAAAATGGCGAACTCTTGAAAAATCAAGACGTCTTACGCACGGGTGCGCAAAGCTTTGCCACCTATAAATATGTGGATGCTTCTTCACAGATAAAGCTCTTTGCAAATTCTGTGGTGACCATCAGTGCAGAAAAAAGTGATGGTAAACTCGCCAAAAATGTCCGTGTGGGAAGAGGCAGCGTATATTCGCAAGTAAAAAGCGGAAGCGGACCCTTCACGGTGAATACCCCCACCACCGTAGCATCGGTTAAGGGAACGGAATTCATCACCCGCGTGGACGAATATGATAACAGTCAATTCATCGTTTTGGAAGGTGAGATCGAAGTTGAAGTTCCCGATACCGCTCAGAGCGGATCCATAGGCGGCGGACAGATGGGCACCATCATAGACGGCAATCTGGTAATTGAAGATACCCCTGAAGGCGCCTTCAGCGATGAAGAATTAGATGCATTGGAAAATCCCGAAAGCAGCACCATGATCATCCCCTATCAGGATGAGAGCGGAGCAAGCAAATATATCAGAATCACTTACTAAGATACCCTTTGAGGACGATATGAAAAAACTACTTATAACATTAGCCGCTTTCTTGGCTGTCTTTACGCTCTTTGGCGTTAGCGTGATACACGTAGAGCCGCAAGATCTCGCGCCCGGCAAGGATGCCGAGCTTCTCTTGGAAATCGTTACGGGAGAGGATGAGATCAGCGCTATCAATATACTCTACAATGTAGCAGATAGCAGCATTCGCCAAAGAGCAGCCATGCGCCCCGAAAGTGAGGACAATATTTATTGGCGCGGAACCATACCCAGAACCGTAGTAATGGCAAGTGCGGTGGAATATCGCTTTGAGATCGTGCTTAAAAGCGGGCAAGCCGTATTGCATCCCGAAGATGACGGCATTGCAAAGCCTTATATCTTGCAGCCCTTGGCGCCGAGCGGAAGGCTGAGCCGCGATTTCGTTCTCATCTCGGATGAAGATGTAATCTCTGCAGACGAGGGATACGTGCTGGCAGTCAGCTTTTTTGCCCTGGAAGAAGATATAGATATCAGCAGTATAAAGGTGTATGTGGACGACAAAGATGTCACCTCACAAACCACCATAGAAGGCTGCTTCCTCATGTATCGTGAAAACAGGCCTAAACCGGGGCTGCGCAAGGCGATAGTGATGGCAAAAGTAAAGGGCAGGGATGTGTTTTCGGAAACTTGGATAATCCAGGTCTTGCCGGGAACGCTGAGCAGCTATATTCCTTTCGACTATCGTGGATCGGTGAGCTTTTCGGCTAATATCTATAATGTTGGCGATGAAGATCTTACGCTGAGCAGTCAATCTTTTGGCGATACTCAAAAAGACTTCAACGCCTCGGCAGAGCTCTTTGGCACCTATGGTCCCGTGGATGTGGAAACAAACATGCTCTTTTCCAGTTTGGAAGATAAAAATCAACAGCCCGTAAACAGGTTTATGATAGGCATGCAGCTTCCCTTCATGAAAGCGTATTGGGGCGACTATGCGCCGAATCTCTCGCATTATACCCTCAGCGGGAAAAACGTCAGAGGTGCATATATCGATCTGCATGCGCAATATCTGAAGTTCATCCTCAGCCATGGCGAAGCAGTGCGCAAAACCACGGATGAAGAGAACATGACGGGAACATTCAAGCAGGAATCTTTCGGCACGAGATTGCAATTCGGAAGTGATGACGGCTTTAGATTTGGCTTGAACGTGAGCCGCCATCGCGATCTCATCAGTTCATTGGAAAAAGAATACTATGAGCGCGTGGACGACGATGGAGAGATCACCTATGCGGTGAATGCGCGGGATAATGCGGTGCTTAGCTTTGATGCACAGCTGAACGTGCCGGATCAAAACGTGCTTTTCGGATTTGAGATGGCGGGCAGCCTCTTGAATGCAAACACCATCCCGGGCATCTTGACTGATGCTGAGATTGAGGAATATTTCGGATCTGATATCCCCTTCACTCCGGAAAACTTGGCGGATCTCTTTGTGATCAATAGAAATATGGAACCCTTCATACCCGGCAAAGCGAACATGGCATATAATGCCTATGCGCGGATGTTTATGATGAATAATCTGATAAATGTGCAATATAGCTCGGTGGGTCCCGCCTTTAATTCCTTCGGCTCTTTTTATCAGGCAAACGATACCAAAACACTATCGATAACAGATCAGATCACCATAGGCAGGGTTTTCTTCCTCTATGGCGGATTTAGTCAAACTGAAGATAACATCAGTAAGTTCAACACCGAAACAAATGTGCATACAAATATGTTTGCGCAGATGGTCTTGCGCTTCCCGAATCTCCCCTATCTCAAGGCATCGTTCTTGGATAACGTGGGCGAAAATAATCCCTTGGATGAAGAAGATTCCGCAAGCACCGATCTCTTTATGCCGAACCATCAAAAGCTGCGTAATATGAGCTTTGGCTTGGGGTACAATTTTAAGATGATCCCCTATGTGCCTACTCAGTTTGATATCAGCTATCGCATGGGAAGCAGCAGTAATGAGCAGGCGGATAGCTTCGCTGATGCCCTTGAGCTCAAGCGCGATAATAAGACCGATGGGATCAGCTTCACCATGCTGAATAGATTTAGCACCGTGCCGCTGAAGACCCATTTCTCGTTCTCAAATTCTAAGATAGAAAACCTGTTAGATAAGGATGTGAAACCGCAAAAGAATAATAGCTTCTTTGCCAAGGCGGATTACTCGCTCTGGGAAGATCGCATCATTCCATTTGCTTCTTATCGCAATACTTCGCTATCAGCCGAAAATCAAAAACATAGTCACAGTTATATGAATGTGGGGCTGGAAAGCTTCCCCATCAAAGACCTCAGCGTATGCCTGGACTTGGGTAGAAAGAGCTTTAAAAACGCTAATGACGACAGCGAAGATCATGCTACTACCACAGTCAAGTTCTTGGTGACGCAAAGGTTTTAATTAAAACAAAATAAATTGTCCCCTATAAAAAAAGTGCCGGCTTTATTAGGTCGGCACTTTGATAGGGGCTAAAAAGATATTCCGTGGAGAAACGATGTCCCGCTTAAAACACTTTCTGATTCCGCTTATTTTACTTATTATTATCAAGATTGTTTTTCTTTTTCCTGCCGTAAGTTCGTTGGAACATAAGGCGCAAGACGGGCTTTTCAGGCTGCGCGGGGCGATTGATCCCGGTGAGGATATAGTGATCATCGCAATAGATGACGATAGCTTCAGCGCAATGAATAGACCCTGGCCCTTCCCCAGAGAGTATCATGCAAAGCTCATCCAAAATCTCAATATCGCGGGTGCGAAAACTATTATCTTCGACGTGGAATTTACGGAAACATCAAATCCTGAGACGGATGAGATGCTGGCGGCGATTGCGGAGTATTATGGAAATGTGATCTTTGCGGGTAAGGCGATCTTAAGCCGAAAGGCGGGAGAGGCTTCGCAGCTGGTGACGCCGATCATGCCGATCGTGGAAAAAGGACTGAGCTGGGGCTTGGTGAATATGAGCTCGGATTGGGACAACGTTATCAGGCGCTATCCGCTCTATGAATATCATGATGGCGAGCCATATTATACGCTGGGCGTGCATGGGCTGATGAATAGGGATTTGGATGAGATCGGCGAGATCTATGAGCCCGTGATTGAAGCGGGAAGTGTGGAGATAGGCGGGCTTCAGATTCCTGTCAGTCAAAATAGGAGCTTGATCAATTATTATGGGCAGGCGGAGAGCTTTTTGCATATATCCTATGCGGATGTGATTGATGATGAAAATGAGACTATGCCCGGCTATTATGGCGTGGAACTGGATGCTTTTTATGATCTCTTGGAATCCGGAATTTTGCAGGATAAGATTGTGCTGATAGGTGCAACGGCGGATGAATTGCATGATAAGTTTCCTACGCCCTTTGGCGGAGAGTGGACATCAGGGGTGGAGATTCATGCAAATTTCCTGCTCAATGCGCTAAATGGCGATCATCTGGTAAATGCGAATATGTGGTTGTATTTCCTCATCGAGCTCATACTCGTGCTTCTGCTCTGGCAAGTGTGTTGCAAAACAAAGCCGCAGTATTCTGCCATGGTGATTTTCGGGCTGGTGATAGCTCAATTTGCGCTGGCTTTTCTGCTTTTCAAATATGCCAATATCCTCTCCCCTATCGTGCAAACGGCGCTGCTACTCATCTCGCTGTATGTGGTGAGCCTGATTTCGCATTACCTGGAAACCATGAAAGAAAAACGCTTTATACGCGGGGCGTTCCAGCAATATATGGCGCCGGCATTGGTGGATGAACTGCTTAAGAATCCCGATAATATCAGCTATGGCGGAACCCTGCAAGAAGTGAGCGTGCTGTTTTCCGACGTGCGCGGATTTACAACCTACACAGAGACTCATGCGCCGGAAGAAACGGTTTCCATACTCAAAGAATATCTCACCGAAATGGTGGTGACAATCATAGATAATAAGGGCATTTTGGATAAATTCATAGGCGATGCCGTGATGGCGCTATTCGGTACGCCCATCAAGCTGCCAAATCATGCCTATACCGCTTGTAAAACCGCGCTGGATATGAGAGATAGCCTCGCTGTGCTGCAAGATAAATGGCGCGCGGAAGGCCGGGAGATATTCGAGATCGGCATAGGAATCAATACCGGAAATGCAGTGATAGGAAACCTCGGTAGTGAACAGATCTTTGACTATACCGCTATCGGCGATACCATCAACCTCGGCGCGCGCTTGGAAAGCATTACCAAGGAATATGATACCACGAAAGGCATTATCATCAGCGAATTTACCCTGGAATATATCAAAGACTATGCGGAAGTGCGCTACCTGGATGAGGTAAAGGTGAAAGGGAAAAATCAGGCGGTGAAAATATATGATCTGATCAGCCTGAAACCGATGGATGAATGACGCGGCCGGGGCCGGAATGTCCTCATTGCGACGAGCCTCAGCCTTCCCTTCTTGGTGGGTAATATGATGCGGTCGGTGCGGTGACATTCTGTCGCCGCGAGCGTCAGCCTCCCTTTTTCGGGCAAGCGATATGATGCGGCCGGGGTCGGAATGTCCTCATTGCGACGAGCCTCATCTTCTTCTTAAACATATGCGCTCACGCGCATGCGGCAACGGGGACGTTCCCGCCCCAAAAATGGAATGCTGTCGCTTGTGGAAACGAGGGCGTTCCCACACCGCCCGCGACAGCCAGCGCTACTAATGCCTTAGCTCACACAATGAAGGTTCCCACCCCACCCGCGACGACAGCGAAGCAATCCTTAAATCGTCAAATCGCTAAACCGGCTCACGTAGTGAGCAAATCCATGCAAATCCTGTTCAATCCGTTAAATCCGTGTTCTATTCTCTAGAAATTGCCTTGCTTTTTTCTCGTCACTTGTTCCTTGTAGCTCGTAGCTGCGACAAAGTCGCCACAAGTTTACATAACATTTTCTGACTCTAAAAAATCTTCAACTTTTTTTCATCCTCGGAACATGCTTTTATTCAATGCTTTAAGTGCCATTAAAAAAACTGACTTTTCTCGGTTTGAAAAATAAATCGCGTTTTTGGTCATAATTTTGGGTTTTGGGCTCCTATATAAAGGTAGAAGGTTTTCTTCATTTATTCCTTCCTACCTCTAAACGGGAAAACGACTCGCTGCGCTCGATTCTTTGGATGTGCTTACGCACAATTTCAAAGGATTCATGGGCAATGAGGACCTTACCCGACCAAAAGTGGATAATGCTTCGCCGCAATCAGATTGCAGTGAACCAAAGACCGACCAAAACGCATAGTCGTAATCTCGCATAGACGCTGAATCGGTTATTGCGGCGGGCATTCTCTTCTTAGGTGGGAAAATTCTTTGAATAGAACGCGGATTTAACGGATTTAACGGATTTGCACGGATCAGGTTCGCTTCGCTCACGTTATTTGGGGGTGTTGCGCACTGTTTTAGCGGATTCGTGGGCAACGAGGGCGTTACCCGACCAAAAAAGGAAAATGCTTCGCTCAAAAAGCTCTGCAGATTGCTATCTGCCTTAGGTGGATAAGCTTTTCTAAGAACAGAACGCGGATTTAGGGGAATGCCGCTTTGCGCATAGATTAAATAAAGCCGACTAAAGTCAGCGGAAACGGCCGGCTAAAGCCAGCGCTACTAATGCGTTACCCGCCCAAGTGAGGAATGCTCGCCGCCCGTTAAATCGCTAAATCGGCGAACGCAGTGAGCAGTAATCCGTGAAAATCCGTTCGATCCGTGCAAATCCGTGTTCTATTAAATAGGTATCCGACAGCAGCGAAGCATTCGCTAAATCGCTAAATCGGCTTGCTCCGCAAGCATAAAATCATTGACACAAACAGCATAATAATAAAGATTGCTAAAAAATATCAACATGACTGAAGTCAAAGGAGTTAAAATGCCCTATATCCCTAATACTGATAGAGATAGGCAAGCGATGTTTGCTAAGATCGGCGTTAAAGATTTTAGTGAACTCATTGCAGCCATCCCTGAAAAGTATCGTCTTAAAGGCGAATTGAAACTGGATAAACCCATGACGGAATTGGAGATCACAGAGAAGATCCAAAGCCAGACTTGTCGCAATACTTGCACGCAAACGGCTAATTCCTTCCTCGGCGCCGGAGTATATGATCACTTCATCCCCTCCGCCGTAGATGCAATCACATCTCGCCCCGAGTTTCTCACCGCATACACGCCTTATCAGGCAGAGGTGAGCCAGGGAACCTTACAATTTATTTATGAATATCAGACCATGATCTGTGAACTCACGGGCATGGAAATCGCCAATGCTTCCATGTATGACGGAGCGACGGCGGTGGCTGAAGCCATTCTCATGGCTGTTCGCAAAAATAGAAAGAAAAAGGCTTTATTGCCTGATAGCCTGAACCCCACTTTTAAGGATATCGTGCGCTCCTATACCGAGGGAATCGGGATTGAGCTGGAATATGTCCCCATGAAAGATGGTGTGACGGATCTTGATGCGCTCAAAGAGCTTATGACAGAAGATGTGGGCTCTGTGACGGTGCAAAGTCCTAACTATTTCGGCAATCTGGAAGATGTGGATGCCATCAGTGAAATCACGCACAGCCAAAAGGGTGCGCTCCTGATTGCATCTGTGAACCCCATCTCGCTCGCGATTCTCAAATCCCCCGGCGATTATGGTGCAGATATTGTGGTGGGCGAAGGTCAAAGCCTGGGCAATGGACAGAGTTTGGGCGGGCCGCTTTTCGGCTTTTTTGCAACCAAGCTCGATATGGCAAGACAGATGCCGGGACGCATTGTGGGCGGAACGGTGGATGTGGATGGCAAGCGTGCTTATGCGCTGACTTTGCAGGCGCGTGAACAGCATATACGTCGTGCGAAAGCAACCTCTAATATCTGTTCAAACCAATCCCTGTGCACACTTGCCGCAACGGTTTATATGAGCCTCATGGGCAGAGAAGGGCTGAAAGAAGCCGCTATTCAAAGCGCGCAGAAAGCTCACTATCTGGCAAGTGAACTCAGCAAAGTCGATGGCATCTCCATGAAATATCCCGATGCGAAGTTCTTTAATGAATTTGTAATTGAAACCAAATGCGATGCGCAAGAGATCGTGGATAACTTAGTGCCGCGCGGCATCTATGCCGGAGTGGTGGTGGGTAAAAACCAGCTCATGCTCGCAGTAACGGAAAAGAAGAGAAAAGCCGCAATCGATGACTTTGTAAATGCTATCAAGGAGGTCTGTGATGTCTAAGACAATATTTGAATATTCATCCGATGGACGCCACGGAGTGATACTCCCGGAGCGTGAGATAGACATTCCGCTTAGCGATATGTTCGACGAAGCGCAGCTCAGAAAGAAAGATGCACGCCTGCCACAGGTGAGCAAGCTGGAAGTAATGCGCCATTATATCGGGCTTTCCAGCCTCAATCACTTCATCGAAAAAGGCATGTATCCGCTGGGTAGCTGCACGATGAAATATAATCCTAAAGTGCATGACCATCTTGCAAAACATACCTGCTTTGCGAATCTGCACCCGCTTCAGCCGGAAAGCACCATTCAAGGCGCGCTGGAGCTGATGTATGAATTGCAGCACGATTTGGCGGAGATCTCCGGAATGGCAAACGTCACTCTGCAGCCCTCAGCCGGTGCGCAAGGCGAATATGTGGGCATCAAGATAATTGCCCAATATCATAAGGCAAAAGGAAATACGCATAAGACCAAGATCATCATCCCGGATAGTGCGCATGGCACGAACCCCGCAACTTGCAGGCTGGTGGGATATGATGTGGTGGAACTCAAGTCCGATGAGAACGGGCGTTGCGATATAGCACAGCTGCGCGAGCTCGTGGACGAGAATACTGCCGGCTTTATGCTCACAAATCCCAGCACCTTAGGGCTTTTTGAGACACAGATCGAAGAGATCGCCGAGATCATTCACAGCGTGGATGCGCTGATCTATATGGATGGCGCGAATCTCAACGCACTGCTTGGCATCTCTCAGCCCGGTAAAGGCGGATTTGATATCATACACTTTAACTTGCATAAAACCTTCTCTACCCCGCATGGCGGAGGCGGACCCGGAGCAGGACCCGTAGGAGTGGTGGAAAAGCTTCTCCCCTTCCTGCCCGTGCCTATGGTAGAAAAAAACGATGAAGGCTACTATCTGGATTATTCCCACGAAGATAGCTCCATCGGTAAGGTTCAAAGCTTCTATGGCAACTTCGGCGTGCTCATCCGCGCTTATGTATATATCAAGATGTTGGGCGGAAAAGGCTTGCGTAGAGCGGGAGAAAATGCCATCATCAATGCAAACTATATTCAGGCGCATCTCAAGGATTATTATCATATTATGCATCCTGAGTTTTGCATGCACGAGTTTGTTGCAGATAGCAGCTGGCAAAAGAAGAAATATGGCGTAAATACGACAGATATAGCAAAGAGACTTTTGGATAAGGGCTTTCATGCGCCCACGGTTTATTTCCCCTTGATCATCCCGGAAGCGATGATGATCGAGCCTACGGAAACCGAAAGTCTTGAGACCTTGGATATGTTCATCCAAGCAATGATAGAAATCGCAAAAGAGGCAGAGGAAAATCCTGCTCTCTTACACGAGGCGCCTACCACCACTCCCGTTAGAAGAGTGGATGACGTTCGCGCCGTCAAACAGCTGGACCCCATCTTCAAGATAGAGGATTGAGCCGGCTTCAAGGAGATAATTGTATCATGAAAAAACTATGTGTAATTCTTGCAATAGTAATGGCGTTCAGCGGACTGATCGCGCAAAATGTGAAGCTCGGGTATGTGAATACCGATAGAATCCTTTTCGATAGTAATGAGATGGCTGAGATCAGTCGCCTCTTTCAACTCGATAGGCAAAAATGGACGGGACAGATACAAGCCCTGGATAACGAGATTCAGCAAATGGAGCGTGATTTCGACGTGCGCAAGCTAACTCTCAGCGAGAATAGTAAGCGTGAACTGCAAGACCAAATTATAAGCAAAAAAGAAGAGGCCGGACGCCTCCTTCAACAGTATTTTGGGGATAATGGCCTGGCAGAACAGCGCTATCGTGAGCTCGTGGATCCGCTCTCGCAGAAAATCCATGAGATCATCACGGATATCGCCGAAGATGAGAAATATACCATGATCTTGGATGTGAGCATGGGTGTGGTGCTGTATGCAGTGCCCTCTATCGATATCACAGAACAGGTCTTGCAAGAGCTGAATAAAGATACGATCAGACCCACGGACTTTGATCATGATTTCCCTTCATTCCCGGATAGTAAAGATCCCTTTGATAGCGATCCTTTCGGGGATGACTTCAAATCTGATATGGATATGAAGTTCTGATCATGAAGAGATTTGAAACGAAACTTTCAACAGAAATGATCGCGGCAATCGGCGGCGGGAAGTGGCAAGGCAAGAAAGAGCTAAAGCTCTCGAATGTCTGTGAGATCCATGAGGCAAATGATGAGTCTATCATCTTTTGCGAACAGGATAAGTTCATAGAAAGTGCTGCCAAATCCCCTGCCGGGCTGATTATTACCAAGCCGGAGTTTGTGAATAATTTCCCGAAGCGCAGCCTCCTAATCAGCGAAAAGCCATATCTCAGCCTGATGATGATCATCGCATATTGGCAAAAGCAGGATGCGGGCGAAGGCGTGGCATTTGTTCATCCTACCGCCATCGTGGCTGAAAGCGCGGAGATCGCGGAAGATGTGTCCATCGGGGCATACAGCGTGATCGGCGCAAAGGTGAAGATAGCAAAAGGCGTGAAGATCGGCATCGGCTGTACGATAGATAAAGATTGTGTGATCGGGAAAAATACGTTGCTCTATGATAATGTAAGGCTCTATGAAAACACTCAGGTGGGAGCAAATTGCATCTTTCATAGCGGGGTGGTGCTGGGTGCGGATGGCTTCGGCTTCCTGCTCATAGAAGAGATTCAGCAAAAGATTCCGCAGGTTGGCAATGTAATTATCCACGATAATGTGGAGATCGGCGCAAATAGCTGTATAGATCGTGCTACGCTGGGCTCTACGGTGGTTGGTGAAGGCACAAAGATCGATAATCTCGTGCAGATCGGACATAATTGCACCATTGGCAAGCATAGCATCATCTGTGCGCAGGTGGGGCTTGCCGGCAGTACCATCGTGGGAGATTATGTGTATCTGGCGGGGCAAGTGGGCGCTGCGGGGCATATCACCATCGGCTCAAAAGCTATGGTGGGTGCGCAAAGCGGACTTGCTTCCAGCGTTCCTGAGGGTGCGCGCTATTTCGGCACGCCCGCGATGAATGCTAATCTGGGCAAGCGCATTGCAGTGGCTCAAAAGTATCTGCCGGAGATGTTGAAAGCATATCGCAAAGAATTGAAAGAGAAGAAAGATGACTGAATATAAAAATACTATAGGCTCTGATATTTCCTATACCGGTATAGGCTTGCACAGCGGTGAGATATCTACCATACGCTTCAAGCCGGCAGGTCCCGAAGAAGGCATTGTCTTCATCAGGGTTGATCTGCCCAGCCGTCCTGAAATCCCTGCGGATATCGACCATGTCGTGGATATCTCGCGCGGGACTACCATTGGCTTGGGCGGCGCAACGGTTGGCACGATAGAGCACGTTCTCTCTGCCATCAAAGGGCATAATATCGATAACATCAGAATTGAGATCGATGGACCCGAAGCGCCCGTTGCAGATGGCTCTCCCTTGGTGTTCTTCAATCTGCTTAAGCAAGCGGGAAAGGTTCCGCAGGATAGCGAACGCATCTATTTTGAGATTGAAGATCCCATCAGCTTTTCGGCGCCGGAAGATAACGTGGATATCGTGATCGTGCCTTCAAATGAGCTCAAGATCACTTTCATGATAGATTATAAGCATCCTTATCTGGGCACGCAATATACTTGGTTCCCTAATCTGGATGTGTATGAAAAGGAATTTGCCGGAGCGCGAACGTTCTGCTTTATCAATGAGATACTCAAGCTTAAAGAGATGGGGCTCATCAAAGGCGGCTCACTGGAAAATGCACTGGTGATCGCCGAGCCGGGCATCAGCGAAGAGGAGCTCAAGCATCTGCAGGATGTATTTGGCTATCACAAGGAAGTGACGGTCTCAAGCGAAGGCATCTTGAACAGCCATCCTCTGCGCTATTACAACGAGTTTGTGCGCCATAAAGTGTGTGATCTCTTGGGAGATATCGCGCTTTTGGGCATGCCTATCAAAGGGCATATCCTCGCGGCGCGTAGCGGGCACAAGACCAATGTGGAGCTCGTGAAAAAGCTGCGTCAGATGCGCAAGAAGCAAGAGCTGCAGATGATCTATCAAAGAAGCAGAAGAAAAGATGTGGTCTTCGATATTCATGCCATCATGAGAATAATGCCCCATCGCTATCCTTTCCTGCTCGTGGATAAGATATTAGAATTTGTCCCCGGCGATAAGATCGTGGGCATGAAAAACGTTACCATAAATGAACAATTTTTCCAAGGGCACTTCCCCGGGCATCCCATCATGCCGGGCGTGCTCATCATAGAAGGAATGGCGCAAGCCGGCGGCATCATGTTGCTTAACCAGCTGGAAAATCCCGAGGACTATGTGGCTTACTTCGCATCTATTGATAATGTGAAGTTCCGCAAGCCCGTGATGCCCGGAGATACTCTGCGTTATGAGCTGACAGTGATCTCGCTCAAGCGCTCTCTGGCAAAGATGCACGGGGAGGCCTTTGTGAATGGCGAGCTCGTCGCCGAAGGGGATTTTCTGGCAATGATCAACGAGAGGAATCTATGAATAAAATCCACCCAAATGCAATCATCAAAGAAGGGGCTATCATCGGTAAAAACTGTGAGATAGGCGCAAATTGCTACGTTGGCGAAAATGTGGTCATGGGCGCAAATAACATCATGTATAGCGGTGCTATCGTGGATGGCTATACCACGCTGGGCGATGGGAATAAGATCTTTCCCTATGCCGTGGTGGGAACAGATCCGCAAGATCTCAAGTATAACGGTGAACCAACGCGACTGCTTATTGGCAACAACAATACCATCCGGGAATTTGCTACCATTAACCGGAGCAACGGCATGGATGAAGATACCGTGGTGGGTAATAATAACCTCATCATGGAGTATGTTCATATCGCGCATAACTGTCAGATCGGCTCGTATTGCATCTTGGCAAATGTGGTGCAACTCGCGGGGCACGTGCACGTTCACGACTATGTGTCCATCGGCGGAGTGACGGCTGTTCATCAGTTTGTGAAGATTGGAACTCAAGCATTCGTGGGCGGTGCATCTGCCGTCAAAAAGGACATCGTTCCTTTCTCACGCGGGCAGGGCAACCCTTACCAAACCGTTGGCTTAAATAGCGTTGGACTCATGCGGAAAGGCTTTGCCAAGGAAGAGATTGCCGCCATCAAGGAGATATATAACCTCTTTTATCGCGGTAAACTCAATGTGACACAAGCCCTTGACGCAGCCGAAAAGATGGAGCTCACTGAACTGCAGAGAGTGTTCGTGGATTTTGTAAAGGATTCGGATAGAGGAATCTCGAGATAAGAGCATGACAGTGATTGTCTTATGCTCACAGATAATGGAGTAAATATTATAATGAATATACAGATTAAAGATTTTATCGGCTTTTTGGATGCGTCAAACTCGCGCTTCCAAGCCGGTGCAGAAGTGATTCGCAAGCTGGAAGAAGCGGGATTCTCTCGCCTGGAGGAGACTGATACATTCTCTCTTGAGGCGGGCGGAAAGTATTATATACACAGGCATGATACCGCTGTGATCGCCTTCATTAAAGGGCAAAAGCCACTCGCAGAAAGCGGCTTTCTCATGGCGTCCAGTCATATCGATAGCCCTGCGTTAAAGCTCAAGACTCAGAGTATTAAGACCGATAGAGGCATCACCCGCATCGGAGTAGAAGTCTATGGCGGTCCCATCATTCATACATGGTTGGATAGAGAGCTGGGCATCAGCGGACAAGTTTTGTATAGAGCTGATGGCGGCACTAAGGCGAGTCTCTTGGATTTTGGACGCCCTGTGGCGATCATACCTAATGCCGCGATACACGTGAATCGTGAGATAAATAAAGGCTTTCAATATAATCCGCAGACACATCTGCAAGCCATCTTGAGCGCGGTTCCGCAGGATAGCAAAGATCCGCTTAAAGCGATGGTGGCAAAGGAGCTGGGTATCAAAGAAGAGGACGTCCTGGAGATGGATCTCTATCTCTATGATCTCGCGGGAGCGACTCTCGTGGGTGATGACCAAAGCATGCTCACCAGTGGTAGATTGGATAATCTTGCCATGACGCACGCCATCCTGGCAGCGATCTTGGAGACACAGAAGCCGGATAGCACTGCACTCGCTGCATTCTTCGATCATGAAGAGATAGGCAGCAGAAGTCCGCAGGGAGCAGCTTCCTCCTTCTTGGGCGAGATCCTTGAGCGTATCAACCTTGCAGAGAGCACAAAGCGTGAAGACTTCTTACGTGCCTTGCGTCATTCTTTCATGATCTCAGCGGATATGGCACACGCTCTGCATCCTGCATATCCTGAGAAATATGAACCGGATTATAGTCCGCTGATGAACAAAGGCGTGGTAATCAAGCGTAATACAAACCTGAAATATGCCTCCACCTCCGTGAGCAGTCAGCGTTTCATCTCTCATTGCGAGAAGGTGGGCGCGGCGCATCAGGAGTTCCTCGTGCGCTCAGATTCGCCTTGTGGCAGCACGGTTGGCCCCATAGTAGCTTCTCAGCTGGGTATTCACACCGTGGATATCGGCAATCCCATGTGGGCAATGCACTCCATCCGCGAGACTACAGGCGTGCAAGATCACTTAGATCTCATCAAGATTTTATCAAGCTTTTACAGCGAATAAATACAAAATATTAATATAAAAAAGAGGTAAACAAATGGCAACTTTAAAACCATTTAAGGCTGTTCGCCCCTTGCCGGAAAAGGCGAAAGCGATAGCATCCCATCCCTATGATGTGATGGATTCAGACGAAGCTGTTATTGAGGTTAAGAAAAACCCGCTCAGCTTCTTGCACGTCGAAAAACCTGAGGTTGATCTTCCCGAAGGAACCGATCTCTACGATCCTGCAGTTTATGCAAAAGCAAAAGAAAACCTGTATAAATACATCACAGACGGACACATGTTCCAAGACGATAAACGAATGTTCTATATCTATAGACAAACCATGGACGGTCGTGGACAGTATGGACTCGTGGGACTCAGTTCCATCGATGAATACTATGATGGAACCATCCTCAAGCATGAATATACTCGTGCCGACAAGGAAGCAGATCGCATCCGCCACGTTGACACCTGTAATGCGCACCCCTCACCCGTCTTCTTTACCTATCGTCATCAAGAAGTGATAGACGAAACCGTGGAGAAAGTGGTCAAGAACACCAAGCCTGTCTATGATTTCGTAGCAGACGACGGCATCGGACACACACTCTGGCTCATGGACGATGAAAATGATATCGCAACCATAGAAGGCGCATTTGCCAAGCTCACCAATCTCTATGTTGCAGATGGACACCATCGCACAGCAAGCGGCGCAAGAGTAGGAATGATGCGCAGAGAGCAGTTCCCGGATTATAAAGGTGATGAAGAATTCAACTATACCATGGCTGTGATCTTCCCCGATAACCAGCTTAAGATATTCGACTATAACCGCGTGGTCATCGACCTCAACGGCAATACCACGGAAGAGTTCTTCCAGAAAGTCGGCGAAAAGTGGGACATAGCAGAAGTGCCTGCAGGTCAAGACTTTGCCCCTTCACGCATGCACCAAGTAAGCATGTATATCGAAGGCAAATGGTACTTCATCAGCCCCAAAAAGGGAACCTGGAACGAAGATGACGTTGTCGATAATCTCGACGTCGCCATCCTGCAGAACAACCTGCTCCAGCCCATCTTGGGA
The DNA here is from genome assembly GCA_012839325.1 of Candidatus Cloacimonadota bacterium. Classification (GTDB taxonomy): domain Bacteria; phylum Cloacimonadota; class Cloacimonadia; order Cloacimonadales; family Cloacimonadaceae; genus UBA5456. Next base: position 3,137 of record DUNQ01000134.1, on the reverse strand, counting down.
ATCGATGATCCGCGCACTTGCAACCGCATCGACTTCGTTGGCGGAATCCGTGGACTCGGCGAGCTCGTCAACCGCGTAGATAGCGGCAGAGAAAAGGTCGCCTTCGCCATGTATGCAACCTCGATGGATCAACTCCTCGGCGTTGCAGATGCAGGACGCATCATGCCCCCTAAGTCCACATGGTTTGAGCCCAAACTTCGTAGCGGACTCTTCATCCATCTATTGGACGACTAAATGAAATATTTCATTGAAAGCTTAGGCTGCGCCAAAAACCTCGTTGATAGCGAGCGATTTGTTGCGCTCTTGATGGACTACGGCTTTCAAGAAAGTCTTGAGCCGGAAGGTGCAGACCTCGTTCTCGTGAACACCTGCGCCTTCCTGCAAAAGGCACTGGGAGAGCTCGACGACGTTTTAGATGAAATCATCGACACCATAGATGAAAGGAAGACCAAGGTAGTGGTCACAGGCTGCGTGATGAACCGCGCTTTAGACGACTTCCAGGAACTCTTCCCCGAGATCGATGCCTGGATAGGTCTCAAAGACTTTGCTGCCTTTGAAGCCTACCTCGCCGGCTTCGTCAAAAAGCCTCCCGAAACCAAAAAGTACACTGGTAGAAGAGTGCAATTAGACACCGAAAACTATGTCTATTTGCGCATCTCCGACGGCTGTGATAATCATTGCAGCTATTGCATGATCCCCTCCATCCGTGGCGAGATGAAGAGCGAGAGCATAGAAGATCTCGTCTCCGAAGCAAAAGCCTTGGCAGAAAGCGGCGCCACGGAACTCGTTCTCATCGCACAAGATTCCTGCCTCTATGGCGTTGATATCTATGGCGAAAAAGCCTTGCCGCGCCTCATCGAAGCACTGCACGAGATCGAAGGCTTCCACTGGATTCGCATCATGTATATGCATCCCGATCACTTTGAATTTGAGTGGACAGAGCTCTGGAAACACTTCCCTAAACTCTTGCCATATTTCGAGATACCTATACAGCATGCCTCGGATCGCATCATCAAACTCATGAACCGTAAGAAGGGATATCACCAGCTTAAAGAGCTCTTTGATCACATCAAGTCAGAGATTCCGCAGGCAATATTCAGAACAACCATCATGCTGAATTATCCCGGCGAGAGCGAGAAAGACCGCAACACTTTGCGCAAGTTCCTCGAAGAAGTGGACATCCTGCACGTAGGAATCTTCAGCTATTCGCCGGAGAAAGATTGCAAGGGCTATAACGCTCCAAACTATCAGTTTAACTGGCAAAAAGGCGAGAATCTCATGGTCGCTTGGGCTATGGAATTCGCCGAGATTAAAGAAGAAAAGATGCAGAAGTTCGTCGGCACAAATCATGCTTTCCTCGTGGATGGCTATGTGCCCACGATGGGCGCTTTCGTTGGCAGATTGTGGTTTCAGGCGCCGGAAATAGACGGCATTGCCTATACTCAATTCCTGCCGGAAGACGCACTGCTCGCCGAAGTCGAGGTGGTGGACGCCATCACGCACGAACTTTGGTGTCATTACAATGAATAAACCAAAAGGAAAGACGAGAGATGAAGACAGCCCTCACGGGAATCAAACCCACCGGAACCCCGCATATCGGCAACTATTTAGGCGCAATCAAACCCGCATTAGAACTCAGCAAAAGCTGTGAAACGCGCTATTTTATAGCCGACTATCATGCGCTGAATACCTGTAAAGATGCCGAAGAACTGAGGTCTATGACCTTGGAAATTGCCGCCGCATGGCTGGCTTGCGGCCTGGATCCCGAAAAATCGCTGATCTATCGTCAAAGCTCCATCCCGCAAACCTTTGAGTTGGCAACCATTCTCATGGCATTCACCCCCAAAGGGCTGATGAACCGCGCTCACGCTTACAAAGCAATGCTGCAAAGCAATCACGAAGCAAATAGAGATCCGGATGATGGCGTGAACATGGGGCTCTTCACCTATCCCATTCTCATGGCGGCAGATATCTTGCTCTTTGATCCCGATCTTGTGCCCGTGGGTTCAGACCAATTTCAACACGTAGAGATGGCTGTGGATATCGCTCAGAGCTTCAACTATGTCTATCAAACAGAAGGACTGAAGCTACCCAAAGCGCTCGCACATGAAGGCGCAGAGACCGTTGTAGGCCTCGATGGCCGCAAGATGAGCAAGAGCTATGGCAATGTCATCCCGCTCTTTGCTGGCTCCAAACAGCTGCGCAAAACCATCATGAAGATAGTCACCAATTCACAAGGCATTGAAGAGCCTAAGAACCCGGATGAATGCAATATTTTTGCTCTGTATAAAAACTTTGCCACCGAGGAACAGATTGAAGCCCTCAAAGTGCGCTACCTCGCCGGAGGCATGGGCTGGGGACACGCCAAACAGGAACTCTTTGAGCGCATGGATGAGGTTCTAACTCCTTTTCGTGAGCGCTATAACGAGCTCATGGCAAATCAGGATTACATCCATCAAATCCTCAGAGAAGGCTCAGAGAAAGCTATTCCCCTCGCGGAGAAGAAGATTAAAGAACTGCGCAGAATCATCGGCATAGACTAAACTAAAACCACCAACTCAACCGCAGCACGACATCTTCAAGATGCCTGATAGGCTCCGCGACTGCACCAGCCTGCCTTACTCTAAACTATCTCCCCTACCGATTCCATAATATTCAAAGCCATATTCTTTCATCATGGCATAGTCATATTGATTTCTGCCGTCGAAGATAATCTGACGCTTCAAAAGTCGTTTAAGCTCATCAAAATTTGGTGATCTAAAGGGCAGCCATTCAGTGATCATAACCAAGGCATCGGCATCTTCGCAGATCGCATATTGATCGTCGATGATCTCAAGATTGTCCAAGCCTTTGAATATCCCCCGCGCAACATCTGCCGCAACGGGATCGTAAGCCTTGACCTTAGCCCCGGCAGCGATAAGTTCATTGATTATCACTATAGAAGGAGCTTCTCTCATATCATCGGTTTGAGGCTTGAAAGACAGCCCCCAAATAGCGAAAGTATAGCCGCTTAGGTCATCGCCAAAGCGCCTTACAATCTTCTCGAAAAGAACCCTTTTTTGCCTGGCATTTCTCTCTTCGACAGACCTAACGATGAGCGGCTCTATCCCAACTTCTTCAGCCATATGTATCAATGC
>DUNQ01000133.1 GCA_012839325.1 Candidatus Cloacimonadota bacterium | reverse complement strand
TGCACAGCCCCAAAGCCTCGCTCGCCAATCCGCCGCCACTGCGCAAAGCGGCTAATGCACTCAGGCAAACGCTGCCTTCGAAACCCGGACTGCCGCCGAATATCTCTATCCTGCCATAGCTGCCTTTGTGGCTTTCGGCAAAGCGCTCAGGGAGGATCAATTCTCTATAAAAGAAGCTGTTTATTTCGTCAAAAAAAGAAGGCGGAATGCCTATGGGAAGGGTGATGATCTCACCGCAGTATCTCTTTCCATCGCCCAAAAGATGCCCGTATTTCAAGGCGGCGATGGCAAGCGTGAGATCCATCACCAGAGCGCTGCCATTGCCCGTATTAGCGTCTATGCCGGAGGGAATATCCAGCGCGACTCGCCTCTGTGGCAAGGGTGAAAGTAGCTTGAAAAGCTCGGCTATCTCATCGGGTAAACTTCCGCGGAAACCTATGCCGTAGATGGCGTCGATGATCACGCCGAAGCTCCTAAGATCAGGCATCTTGGCACTGCACAAGTCAGCGGCTTTCTTGATATGGATAATGGGGATATTCAACTTCTCGCATAGGCTGCGATTTGCCTTTGTCTCTTTGCTATAGTTCTTCTTTCCAAAAGAGAGGATGAGTATATTCTTCGTGATTTGATAGAGGTGGCGCGCGACCACATAGCCGTCCCCGCCGTTGTTTCCGCTGCCGCAAAGCACTAATGCGCCCTGCTTCAATTCATCGGGATAGCGGCTGATAATCGCATCCGTGCAGCGCACTCCTGCACATTCCATCAGCACTCGCGAAGGGGTCTTATATTCCTCAATTGTTCTCTTGTCTATATCCAGCATCTGTTTGCGATCTAAAATAATATCCATTTCTTTCTTCTCTTCGGCGTTGCCGTGTTTAGGCGAATCTCAAAGGCCGTGCCTTCATTGATCGTGCTTTGCAAGACCCTGATTCTACCGTGGTGATATTCTTCCACAATGCGCTTGGCGAGGCTAAGCCCCAGTCCCCAACCGCGTTCTTTGCTGGTGACGCCGGGCTCAAAGATCTTCTTCCACTGATTGCGCGGGATGCCTTTGCCCTCATCGCGGATGTGAACATAGACGTAAGGCTCCTTAGAGGTTGCGGTGATGATGATATCACCACACTTGCCAATCATGCTGTCCATACAGTTTTTAATGATGTTTTCCATAGCCCATTTGAAGAGCTCCGGCTCCACCATTACTTGTATCTCCTCAATCTTGCTGATTAGGTGAATCTCGAGCTTTGTGCTGTGATGATGCGGCAGGCGATGGCGGAAATACTCTATGAGTTCCAAGAGTATCTTATGAAGATTGTGCGGCTTGAGCTTCACTCCGCTGCCCACTTTGCCAAATCTTGAGGCTATGCTGGTAAGCAGCTGTAGGTCATGCAGCATGAGATCATAGATCATCTTTGTGTTTTCGGCGCTTCTGCCTTCGGGCGGAGAGTTTGCGAGATACTCAATGCCGCCGGTGAGCGAAGTTATGGGCGTGCCGAATTGATGTGCCGTCTCTTTTGCCAAAGACACCCATAAGGACTCTTTTTCAGATCTATTGATGATAAAGAGGCTGTATCCGCCAAAGAAGACCACCATCAGCGCCAAAAGCACCTCTAAAAGGATTGTAAAGCGGATATAAGAGAGAGATTGAGGGCTGGAGAAGTAGATGTAACCAATGCTGTCCGCTTCGTTTGTGATGGGCACTTCGGTCATGGTCTTTTGGCGAGCGAGCAAATCCTGTTGGTCTTGCCTGGAAAGCTGAGTGAAGTGAGTGTGTTCATCGATGGTGACGTTGCGCCAAAAGAGCGGTTCGCGTTCTCTATCTGTGACTATCAGTGAGTAATTTACATTGCGGATAAATTGCTCAAAAGAGATGGGCTTGCTGTAAAAAGCATATCCCGAGACTCCGCTATTGTATGAAAGAGGGGTCTTCTCCATTGTTTCCATCATATCTTGCAAAAGTATCTGTAAATCCCGCTCCAGCTCCGGGAAAGGGATGTCCGGCGGTACGGATACATTCTTCCACATTACAGGCTGCAGGGTCTCGTCTGTGATGATGATTGAGATGGGGTTTGCGTTCATGAAGTCTATGGAAACATAGTCCCAGAGCAGCTGTTGGAAGTCGTCGCGCGTGGTGAATTGCAGATACTTGCTACTTAGCTCGGTGATAAGCTGGGCGTTCTTTTCGGCATGCCTGAGGTATCCATCCGTGTATGCCACATAATTTGCAAAGATATGCGGTATGTTTTCGTGCTCTTCACGCGCTTTATTGATCAGGTATTGGGTGTATGAGGTGAGCACCAAAAACACTAAGAGTGAGGCATAGACAAAAAAGAGCCTCAATCTATGCGAGAAATTAGTGTTCTTTAGCCTTCTTCCAGTGCGAGTCGAGCTCATCTAAACCTGCCTCATTGATGTCTGAATCTTTGTATTGTGCTTCTATGTATTGGAATCTGTCGTAAAACTTTCTGTTGGTTGCCTTCAGCGCCGCCTCTGCGTCTATATCCAGCTTGCGGGCGAGATTGACAATGCTGAAGACGAGATCGCCCAATTCCTCTTCTATCGCCGCCTTTTCGCCGGATTTGAGTGCCGCCATCAGCTCGGCGTGCTCTTCCTCTATCTTATCGCAAACGGGAGGAAGCTCTTGCCAATCGAAGCCCACCGATGCGGCTTTCTCTTGCAAGCGCCAAGCTTGGATAAGAGCAGGCATGCTGCGCGGAACTCCGTCCAAGATGCTCTTCCGGTCTTTCTTTTCTTTCTTTTTGATGAGTTCCCAATTCATCTTTACTGCATCGGCGGTGTCAACATCCTCATCGCCAAATATGTGGGGATGGCGACGTATCAGCTTATCGTTGATGGCTTTCAGCACGTCTTCCATGCCGAACTTATCATCTTCTCGGGCAATTTGGACTTGGAAAACCAAGTGTAGCATGAGGTCGCCCAGCTCCTCGCGTAGTGCATCATCGTCTTCATCTTCAATGGCTTCGATTACCTCATAGAGCTCTTCTATGAAGTTTGGCACCAGAGATTTAGCGGTCTGCTTCTTATCCCAAGGACAGCCCTTGGTCTCGTCTCGAAGATCGCTCACGATTTGCATTAGTTTTTCAAAAGCTTTCATATATGTTCCTTTATTTGTGAAGAAGGTGTGTGGCAGAGGGCGTTTATCGCAGCAAAGACTATCCAGTAGTTGTTATACCAGCAGATAGAACTGGGCAAAACCGAAGCCGGAATAAAGAGGATCAAGACCCATATATAACTCATATACAGTGTTTTGAGCCTGCCCTCAGCCTCGCGATATTTCTGCCAAAGCAGATGCAGCCACTTTAGATATAAATAAGCAAAGATCATCAGCGGGATGACGCCAAAATTGCCCATGAGTTCCAGCATCCAGTTGTGCGCATTGATGATTCCGGCTGTGCGATGGGTGCGATCCGTGCTCATATGACGTTCGATATTACCACCGCCCAGACCCATGAACTTACTCTCTGCAGTGAGCTCAAAGATTTCGCCTATCAGATGTTTGCGTATTTTAACCGAGCTCATTTTAACCGTCTCCGTCTCTGAACGCAGGCTGCCCAATTCATGTTCCAAGAGCCCTGCCCCTATCTTTGCCTGCACCGGAAAGATCTGTACAAACATAAACAGAGCAAGCGCAATCCCCGCAAGCGAGAGCAGCCTATAGCGTTTCTTCATAAAAAAGATGAAGAACACTCCCAAAGCCGCGGCTGAGATCAACATCGCTATCCTTGCGCCTTGTATGGTGATCACTGCCAAAAAGAGCACCGTCGAGCTGACAGAGACTATCTTGCCCCAGATATTGGGCACCAGCCGAGCAAAGAAGAGCATCATAGGAAAGAGCAATAGCAGGAACGCCGCAAGGTTATTCTCGTTATAAAATGGCCCCGTAGGGATGGGCATCATGCTTTGATATAGCCTCGACGATGGAAGATGGTTGAAGGTAATGATCTCCCACAATGCCGTCAGGAAATAGATTCCCACGATGAACATAAGGAAAAGGTGTCCTCTTGCGAGGATAGCGGGGTTATTGCGCAGGAATATCTCAAATATCATGAACGTGATCAAATAGCGAAAGATGAGATAGGAATACTCCAAAACAGCGCTCTTAT
>DUNQ01000132.1 GCA_012839325.1 Candidatus Cloacimonadota bacterium | reverse complement strand
GCAACCGCAAAATCCATATCTGCCACCCAAAGCGGGATGATATCATCGCGGCCATAAGTCATGTTCAAGCCATCATGCTTGAAACAGCCGCTATTCTTTCTCGGGATAATCGTGTCGAACACTTTGTAACGCTCCTGTTCTTAAAACTTCTACTACTCTGTTTATTTCCTCAGCCGTTTTGGCATTGGGTGAAAACTCAACTAAATTCAAAAGTATCTCGGGCTTATGCGGAAAGCTGGGCTTCAGCGTAAAGCTTTTGTTATTTCCATTGTCATCAAGATAGTTCGCGATAAGGCTAAAGCTCATCTTGCCTTCGAGGCGTATCTCTGTGATGCGATTATACTCCACAAATCTACTCGCCCTGCCAAGATAGCTTATCTTCAGCCCATCATCCTCAAAGGTGATAGAATTCACATCCGTCACGCGAACAATGATGGTGTGAACGGCTACAAATGCGATGGTGAGAGTAAGAATCTTCACAAACATATTTGCATCCGCATCAATGAAATAGACCATAAAATAAAGGCAATACGCCAAAAGCACGGCTGATAGAAAGAGCCCTGCCCAGCGCGCAAACTGCTTATAGCGATATTTTACGGGAAGCTTATCCGCGATCAATTCGATATTTACGCGCTTCGACATTTATATTCCTCATACATCTTGATTACGCTTTCTAAAACCTCTTGTCCAACCCGGGCATGGCTCAGCTTTATCCTCCCTTCGGGATCTCCATGAAAGTCCGTCCCGCCGGTCATATACAAGCCTTTCTCGCGTGCGATATCCTTAAACTTTTCTATCTCCTGATAGCTGTGATCGGGATGCCAAACCTCTATTCCATCCATGCCCATCTCGATGAAATCGTGCACGAAATCCTGATTTTTCAGCTTACCGGGATGCGCAACCACCGCGAAGCCGCCCGCATCTTGAATCATGCGGATGACATCCTTTGTAGGCACCTCTTCTTTGTTCACGAAAGCAGGACCATTATTACCTATATAAAGATCAAAAGCCATTGCCCGATATGGCACATATCCCTTTTCCACCAAGGCTTGGGCAACATGTGGGCGCGCGATGAGATTTTTATCCCCCGCGTGCTTTGCAACATCCTCCCAAGTGATTTCAACATCATACTCTTTTAGAAGCTCAATCATCTTCAGTGCACGGTCTTTACGATTTTTCAAATACATACTTGCCAGATCAGTGAGAGCCTTATCATTGATATCACAGCCATATCCCAAAACGTGCACGTCATCATTCTTGTAGAAAGAACTGATTTCTATGCCGGGCAATATCCTTAAGGGGATAGTGCTTTCAGGGATGGACTTATAGGCATCAAAGGTGTCGTGATCCGTGATTGAGATCAGATCCAAGCCCAAGCTCATGCAGCGTCTTACCAGCTTTTCGGGACTCAAAACTCCATCCGAAGCTTTGGTATGCAAGTGCATATTAATCAATTTAATTTTAGCGATTTTCCTTCTCTCTTATATTATTATTTTTCTC
>DUNQ01000018.1 GCA_012839325.1 Candidatus Cloacimonadota bacterium | reverse complement strand
CTAACTCTTAGGTTAAGAGGACTAATAATGGATAGTTTAATCTGGTGCAATTTAAACTTCCGTTTGTGGTGCATTTTTAACTTCCGTCGACAGTTAGCTTTCATTCTATACATCATTTTCTTGGTAGCACTCGTGTTTATTCTACATCAAATTGGAATGGTTGGAGTGCGAAACGGCGGCAAGACCGGCATCAAGGCTATAGACAAGTACCTCAAGTAGTCCCCACCAGAGGACACACTCACTACACCCTCTCCTCACAATAAAGCTCTGCTAATTCTACAGCCTCATCAATTTCGATCTCACCCGGATAACAGCCGATCCGATACACGACATACCTCAGACTCATGAAGATACAAAAAAGTAGCGGTAAAAATTATGCTTTTAACCGATCAATACACATCAAAAGAAGCTAACATGGTTGGAGAACACTGCGTAAAACAATATGAATACATCATCGATTACTTTGAAACCGATGACTCCACGGATATTCAAGAAATTTATAACCGAGAAAGTATGGAAAAATATTGGGACACCATCCCGGATCACCTTAAAAAGCGCATCTTAGCCGTTGATACCATAGTCTTGGAGCGCTATGCCGACTGGTTTGAATATCAAATTTTCAAAGACTACATCAAGATGATCCGAAACAGGCAAAACATAGAAAGAGAGAAGAATGCATAAAATGGGTGGTGATTTCTGACTATAGGCAATTTTCTGATGATTTCCTGCACGATTTGTCTATGACCGACTTACCGTTTTTTAATTTTATTATATAAACACACAATGATACCATCTAATCCTTTTTATACCAATCTGTTATATAGTCTTTCTGTCCACCCCTCCCCACAGCTTCCCTATACAATTCTGGTCATGATGTGGTCATGATATGGTCATCGCCATGACCACATCATAAGCGCAAACTCAGCAGTAATCAATAGGTGAGGCATCAGGCAGGCAAGATACAAGTTTACATAACATTTCAGAAAAACACCGGTTTTCGCCAAAAAAAGCACAAAAAAACAGGGGTGGATCCCTGATATCATAAACTCAAAACTTAGATTATCCGCATTGCGAAGCCTCCGCTTATCTACTGGTAGTCAACACTCTACGCCATCATGTAGCAAAATATCAACATACTGTTCTCAATAACCCACATTTTCACGCATAGAACCCTTGACAAAGAGCACCTAAAATAAAGATTGAATATGATTGACATTCAAGGAGACTTAATATGAAGCAATACTTAGGAATAGACATGGGAGCATCAAGCTTCAAATATGGAGTAGGCAGCAGCAAAGGCGGTTTATTGCATTTTGGCACGGTCCGTATCCGCGAAAAAAGCTTGGAACATGTTAAACAAAACATTTTAGATATATTGGAAGATGTAAAAGAATATCCTTATCAGGGTGTGGGATTGGGGACTCCCGGCACCATTGATCGTAAAACAGGCAAAATCTTAGGAGTGAATCCAAATCTACAGTTTTTCACGGATATCTCCCCCGCGGAGCTTTTCCCGAAAGATTTCCCTCATACGGTCTTGTATGATAACGATGCGAATCTCATGGCTTTAGCGGAGTCCTGCTTGGAGCCTTGTCGCGTGTGTTATGGCGTCACAGTCGGCAGCGGCATAGGCGGCGGACTCATCATAGAAAAAAATATATTCCACGGTGCGAGCGGTTTTGCCTCCGAACTGGGGCACACCATCGCCGTATTGGGCGGTGAACAGTGTAATTGCGGACTTCAAGGATGCCTGGAAGCTTATGCCTCGGTGGATGGAATCAGACGTCAATTGCAAAAGGCAAAATCCCCCTTCGCCGGGCTGGACGTTCCCGGAATGATCTCGCGCAGCAAGAGCGATCCACTGGTGAAGCGAGTTGTGGCTGATGGTGAAACATACCTCATCCGCGCGCTCTCAAATGTCACCACCATACTCAATCCCGATCTCATCGTTTTGGGTGGCGGCGCCATGGATTTGGGACTCTATGATATAAACAAAATCCGTAAAGAAGTCTTTTCGCGCATCTCACTCGCGCATCGCAAAGATCTCAAGATCAAAATCGCACGCTTTGGAAATAGGGCAGGTGTAATGGGCGGAATCATACTCTGTGAAAGGGCTTGAGTTTCAGCAATTTAGCGTTTAGGAACAAAACTTGCATCTTATAAGTTCATGTATATCTATACAAAAAAGAACAAGAGGATATCATGAATAAACGCTTTTTAATTATATTCGCAGTACTGCTTCTCGCCGTTGTGGGAATCGGGGCTATGATAAAGTCCCTGCAAATCTATCTGGAAGTGACGCCTGATCTTGTTGAAGATTACTGTGAAGTAGTGATCTTTACTGAGCAAAAGGTGAATTTGAGTGTAAAAATATTGAGCCCGGAAGGCAGGCATGTTTGCACGCTTCATCAAGGTGCTTGGCTTGGAAAAGGAAGCATTCCTTGGGATAGAATAAACAAATATGGAGAATATTGCAGGCCGGGAACATACACGGTTGTTGCCTCCGCATTTGTAAACTCTCGTTACACTTCTACCAAGAAAACCTTCATTTTGAAATAGTTAGTTTACAGGAGTATGGAAAAACAGGATTTTCCACAGGGCAGAGATGAGGGTTTTTTCACTTTTTTTGCCCGTGTTCTGCAAGAAATCTTTCGCCTGAGATCAAATCGCCATGCCAGCTCCTCGGTGATTTTCAGGCAGATACTATTTACCGGATATGAAGCGCTGCCGCTGATCAGCTTTCTTGCGCTGGCAATTGGCGGGCTTATCATCTTGCAGGGCAATAACTTCCTTGCCGGCTTCGGACAGGGAATATGGGTGCATGTTATCCTCGTGACGGTCGTGGTGAACGAACTATCCGGCATTCTCACGGCATTGGTGGTGATCGCTCGCAGCGGAACGGCGATGGCAACCGAACTGGGCAATATGAAAATGAGCCGAGAAATAGACCTCATCCGCTCTTTCGGCATCTCGCCAATAGGTTATTTAGTGGTCTCGCGCATCATAGGCGTGGTCATCTCTATGGTGGTTCTCGTTTTATATTTCAATTTCATCGCCATCATAGGCGGCTGGCTCTTCTCACACATGTTTGCCAACCTCGAATTTCGCGCCTTCATGATGGATTTCTTTTCTGTGCTAAAGCTCTCACACGTTCTTTCCGGCGTGATCAAATCCATCTGTTTCGGGCTGATCATCTCCGTGGTATCCTCATATCAGGGCATGAAGGTAGAGCATGCCAGCACAGAGGTTCCTCAACGAACCATCAAAGCAGTGGTCATCTCAATATTCGGCGTAATTCTCACCGATATACTGATCACTTGGCTGTTTTGGGTGTATTCATGAATATAGTTTTTGATAATGTTACTACTGTTTGTTTAGATGAATTGTCTTTAGAATTGGAATTGAAAGGGCTGAAAATCATTCTTGATGATGAAAGCGATAGGCCGCG
>DUNQ01000131.1 GCA_012839325.1 Candidatus Cloacimonadota bacterium | reverse complement strand
TACTGAAATTATTAAACTCGAATCCTGCGTAATAGATATGAAAGCCAAAAATAAAGAAGAAGCTTTGCGCAAGATAGCCGCATTGCTAAAGCGAAGCATAGTCCTTGATATATCATCTCTTCATCCACTTCAGGATTCTCTATGCTTCGCTTTAGCAATGCGGCTATCTTGCGCAAAGCTTCTTCTTTATTTTTGGCTTTCATATCTATTACGCAGGATTCGAGTTTAATAATTTCAGTAAGATTCATTGTTATCTCCTCTCAATGCTTTTTAAGATTGCATGTTTCGCCAAGGGCGGACCTAAGATTTCATTTACAAATACAGACATGAGAACGATATTGATCATTTTAACGACTTCAAGATGCATCTCGGGGCTGATGCCATGGACGAGCGGCGAGCCCTGTACAAAGAGCACAAGCCCGATTGCCACTCCGGCTTGAGGGAAAAGCCCTATTCCCAGATAGTTGCGTATATGTTTATCGGTTTTGAGTGCCGCTCCGCCAAGGAAAACACCGAAGTATTTACCTATCATTCTCATCACGATACAGACGATTCCGGCAAGCAGCACGCTGAAATCGGAAAACACCTTCATCTGCAATTCTACGCCTGCAACCGTGAAAAAGATTGCATAGAGAATATTCGTATAAGGTTCAAAAGAAAGGACGATGCGAGTATGCTTAGGGCTGAGATTGATGAGCACCAAACCCAAGACCATATTTGCGATCAGCGGAGAGAGTTTCAGGCTGATTGAGACTGCCGTACTGAGGAACATAAAGCCCAAAGCAAGTATCTTGATCTCGCTCATATTCTTCTTTTTATATGTGGTAAAGTGCATGAGCGCACCGGCGATTGAGCCAATGATCATCGCACAAATTATCTCTGAAAAAGCTTGCCATAATACGCTGGAAAGCATGAACTCAGCCTGTCCCATCATAGAGGTAGAGATTGCAAATATTATGGAAAAGAGAATAACGGTTCCGGCATCGTCAAGTGCAACAATGCCATATAGATAGTCAACGAACTTACCCTTGATCTTGAGCTTTTCTATGATGGCGACGGTCGCAGCGGGCGCGGTTGCAGCCGAGATCGCACCCAAGACGAATGCCGTGTAATTCGGAAGCCCCACAAGCAAGAGCCCGAAAGAGACCAAGAGGAAGGTGAGCACCAGCTGACAGGTAGTGAGAATCAGAATCTCTTTGCCATACATTCTAAGCTTTTGGAAGGAAAACTCTGCACCGATTATAACCGCGATAAAAGAGAGGGTGACTTCGGAGAGAGTATTCAAGATTTGAATGTTTTCCGGCGGAAATACTTGCATGCCGCTTTCTCCGAGAAGAACGCCTGCAATAATATAGCCTGTGATGGCCGGAAGATTGATGCGCTCGGCAAGCTGACCAAAGATATATCCAATCAGTAAAATGATGGATACGCTAAATATGATGTGACTCGCAAAAGTTGCTTTTATGAGTTCTAATAGCGCCATTGTTCCACTTCGATTTTACAAATTAATAAAGTAGTTTCATTTATTCTATATACGCGAGTGTAGTTAGCATGCTCAAGCCTTTCAGGGCGATCGCTCGCATTTTTTGAGAACAAGTTGTTCCAGCAAAACATGGTCTCTCCCTTAATATTTATAGTAAAAGACATCATTGTAGATATCAAAATAATGTCAAGCTCCATTAAAAGAAGGAAACCGGAGGCTGTTAAATAATCAAATATTGCTGTTTTGAAGTAGAAAATACAGCCTGTATATTCCGCATGAAATGAGCATAGCTTCCGTTAGAGTTGAGCCGGCAGAGGATTGAAATTGAGCCACCCCTCTCAATTCTTAGCTCATTTGACCGCTTGATGACATTGCTAATAGTATTGCGTGAATGCGGTAAGCTCTCTGCAATGCTGCGTAAGCTGACACCACTATAAGCAAGCACAAGATTTCAACATAATTAATCATTGTTGAACTCCTTTATGTTATTTTAGGCATAAGCCTGACACAACATTTAAGGCTTGCGAATTATGACAAGTGGTTCTCTAAACGGAAGGGTGGCTCAAAACTCATGGACAAGTGGCTCTGTGGTTGCACAATAGTGGGTCAAAATGAAAAGAATATTCAAAATTTTTAAAATAGTACTTGACAAGGGTTCTACCAATATCATATTGGTATCAGTAAAGATAAAGGAGTTCAAAATGAAAAAAACAAGTTTAAACTTTAAGCTTAATTACCACGAGTATGTAATTCACGAGTATTTAAGAAGAGAAAATTGGTATGAACTTAAAACGGCACTTAAAGATCATTCAAACAATTGGACAAATCCTGACGGATCTATCAATCAGGAACTAGCAGTTAAATTTATCGTCGACAATTTTAATCTTTTCAGTAATGAAACTCTTTTCAAGGATATATTAAAAGAAGCAAGAAAACACTTTAATATTCATGTAGATGAACCGTTATTTCCTTTATTAGACAATAACTTAAAAAAACAAATATTAGATTATGAAGGCAAATATGATGGCTTTAATATTTTTAAATTTGATCGTATAGAAAGATTAACAGAAATTAATAACTTTTTCAAAAAAGAAGTTTATGCAAAACTTAATAAATGGGAACAACACCACAATGACTTGTATTTTGATATTGTTAAAAATGGATGTTCTTTAGATGAACTTTTATTATTTTTAGAAAACAGTATGTATGACAAAAACTTTTCTTCAAAATACATTTCTAGCTTAGAATTTGATGTTAATAATTATAAATTTCATTTTAGTGGTATTACAAATATGCCAACATATATGTCCACTGATTTTGGATACTTTGATAGAATTTGGCCATGGTCTGGATATAAATCATGGACTACTTTGATTATTTTAATTATTTTTATAATTATTATGTGCTTATAAAAGGAGGAATATCATGAGAAAAATTAATCATCTATCTATCTTAATCTTGGCGTTCATTGCCTTATTTTTAATATCTTGCTCAGGGTTTAACTCACAAATGAAAATAGCAAGTTCATCTATTTATGATATTAACAAAGCAAATGAATATATTGTCCAAGAAAAACTTGTTAACGCAAAACGTTCTGAACTATTCATTTTTACTACCTATGTGTCAAAAGGTGTTCAAATAGAACCTGAATTTTTAATTAATAAAGCGTTGAATGATATACCCGGCGGTGTTGGAATTGTCGATGCATCATACAAATATAGAACCACTTTGATACCTTTTTTGTTTATGATAAACAAGGCATCAATAAGTGGCTCACAAATATTAATAGACCCTAATCTTATAAATGAATAATTAGCTTTTTAGTGTTTAATTTAATATCAAAGGTAGCTTATTTTGAGCTACCTTTTGTATATATCATCAGCCTGACACAACATTTAAGGCTTGCGAATTATGACAAGTGGTTCTCTAACTGGAAGGGTGGCTCAAAACTCATGGACAAGTGGCTCTGTGGTTGTACATTAGTGGGTCAAAATGAAAAGAATATTCAGCCGATTTCCATTGCTTCCTTATGGGGTTCTGGTCATGATGTGGTCATGATGTGGTCATAGCCATGAGCATATCATAAGCAGAAGACCACCTGAACCATATAGGGAAGAAGCCTGATAAACAAGGAGATAGGCGGCGTTATATCAATCTAATCCAAAAATTTAACTTGACAGCATTGTGGTAGTGATATAGTTGACTATAACACTAAAGATCTTCCCGTGAAATAAACAGAGGTAAAGATGAGTATTTTTAAAGACGATATACCGATATATCTGCAGCTGAGGCAAAAGATTGAAGAGCAAATCTTGGATGGTGCGCTCAAAGAGGGCGATAAACTTCAATCTTTGCGCCTGATGTCTGCTCAGTATCGTATTAATCCCATCACAGCCGGAAATGCCGTAAACGCGCTCGTAGATGAAGGCATACTATTCCAAAAGCGGGGGATAGGTGTATTCGTTTCCGAGGGCGCGCGTGAGCTCATAATCAAAAACCGTTATAAAAATTTCAAGAAAGATACTTTGGAACCCGCACTCAGGCTTGCAAAGAGCTATGAGATGCCTCAAATAGAACTAATGAATTTAATATTAAGAATTTATGGAGAAAATGATGAACAAGATGATTGATGAACATGAAAGCCTCGTAAAAAGTTTCAGTGTTGTGAATCTCAGCAAGAGCTATGGTAAGTTTCTTGCTCTTGACGATATTACCTTCAGTTTGCCGCAAGGGCGCATAGTTGGGCTCTTGGGCAAAAACGGTGCCGGCAAATCGACGCTCATGCGTTGCATGCTGGGATTTCTCAGGCACAAAGGCACGGTGAGCCTGGATGGTGAAAAGGTCTATCATCGCGATCATCGCGTCTTTGATAAGGTCGCTTTCATCCCGGACATCAGCGGGTTGGACGACAGGCTAACCGTTCAGCAGAGTTTTGACTACGTTCGCCGTATCAATTACCGCTTTAATGACGAGCGCGGGCGCAGGCTCATCTCCGAAAGCGGGCTGCCTTTAAATAAAAAGATAGGCAAACTTTCCAAGGGCATGAAAACCAAGCTCTACTTGCTTCTTACGCTATCCTTAGACGTTCAATATCTTTTCTTGGACGAGCCTACTTTGGGGCTGGATATAGTATTTAGAAAAGAGTTTTTTAATACTATCTTGGCGGATTTCTTTGATGAAACAAAGACAATTTTCATCTCTACACATCAGGTTGAAGAGATAGAAAATATCTTGCAGGATATCCTCATCATAGACGAGGGGAAAAAGATACTCTACGACGATATTGAAGCTCTGAAAGATAAATATCATATCGCAACTGTGCCGGCATCTGAAAGGGCCGCTCTTGAAGCACATAAGCCTAAGGTGGTAATGAGTCATTTGAGCAATGTCAGCGCTGTCTTGCCTTCGGAAAATTTGCTTGAGGGTGCTTCTTACGCCCGCCCGGGAATCGCCGATATATTCATCGAAAAAGTGGGAGGAAGCAATGACTCAAATTAATGCAATCTTAAAAAAAGAATGGGATATACATAAGCTTACATTTATGTTTCCGCTATTTTTTTTGGTTGGTTTTACCATTGCTCTTGTAGCTCTATTTACTTTTCTGATCATCAAAATGGGCATGCCAAGTATGACCTGGGGTTTTGATTCAGACCTCAATCACGTCGTTGTGTGGGTTATTCAATATAGCGTTGCCGGCGCAATTGCTTTAATATGTGCGATAATAATGTTTAGCTTACAAAATACCTTGATGAATAAGGATCATGAGAATAGGTTTGAGGTTTTTCATAGCTGTCAGCCTATTTCCATGCTCAAAAGTCTTTCCACTAAGATGCTTTTTGTAATAGGTGGACAAATGCTGCTTTTCACGGCTCTTACACTCATAGCAAATCTTAGTATTTCTTTGATAATGGGATCAATCTTTAAAACAAACTTCTTATATGCCGGATTAAATGCATATATTACGGCAATTCCTTATTTGTTATCCGGCATCATCAGTCTCGTTCCGCTATCTATTCTTTTTTCGGCTATTTTCAAAAAGAGGGGCAATTTCTTTTATTTATTAATAAACCTCTATGCAATTGATAGCATTGTAAGGATAGCAAATCATCTCTGGCAGCTTGAAATCGGAAGTTTGCATGACTTCTTTTTCGGCTTTCTAATAGATTCCTTTCCAAATATGAGCAAGTTTGACATGCCAAATATGCCAAAGCTGGCTTTTGGATACCTATTTAGCATGCATCATCTCTGGCAGTTGATTTTGGGGTTTGTCTTCATAATCGCCGCATATTTCATCTATAAAAGGCGAGAAATATCCTGATCTTACTGTTTTTAATCAGAAAAGGTTTGACAAAATGCGAGAGATTAAAAAGATGATTATCATAGAAAGATTACTTGGGAGATACGAATGTCTGATACATCAAAAAATTTAGAAAAGAAAAAAGCAAGTGCCTCCGGTGCCGCGCTCATACACAGGGTGAGCCTCGTTGAGCTTATCTTCATCCTATTGCTCGTCGGTCTCGTTTTTGTCTTCTTCTTTGGCATGCAACAGCTCAAGGAAGACAAAGCCAGAGAGCTCATTGCTCATGAAAAGTTTGAACAAATCGTACCCGCAATCAGAGCCTCGATTGCCGCCGCGGAAGAATATCGCCGCACGGACGACTTTGGTGAATATCCCTTTGACTTTAGTCAGCTGAATATTCCCGCAGATGATTCATATAGCATTGTCTTTGACGATGAAACCGGCTCAATGTTGGTAGATGCTGAAGACTTTGTTATTAGCTATGATGGTGAAGATTATAGGTTCATAGCCGAATCTACAGAGAGCTTTGGCAAGGCAGGCGTAAAGGTGATCTATACCCTCAGAGACGCAAGCTATGAGGTGGATGATCCCACCCCCGAACGCAGACCTACCGTCTTGGATGAGTGGTTGCCTCAGGACTAATAGATTAGTTTAAGAAAATAATAAGCGGTGTCTTTTATGGATGCCGCTTTTTTTGTGCTTTGTTTTAATTTTGGGTTTGTTGAGGCATGGCTTTCTTTAGTGTTTGTTTGGGTTCATCATTGTTGAGGTGAGATAGCTTCATACTTGCCTTCTTATATTCGATTCATAGTCTTAATCCTTCACAAATCATTCAGCGAAATGGCTACAAGTTTACATAACATTATTCTGCTCAAAATTATTTCGGGCATTATTTATCAATCACTTAGGATACCCCTAAAAAAATAGTTTGAGATTTTGGCCATAATTTTGGGTTTTGGGCTCCTATATAAAAGTAGAGGGTGCTGAGCTACCTTAACCGGGGACGTTCCCGTCCCAAAGTGTAGGTAGATCTCGCGCGTCTGCTACGTTCTTTGTTGGATTCGACACGTCCCCGTGTCGAGATAATGCAAACGGGGACCTTTGCAATCCACCGGAGGACGTTTCCCGCCCAAGAGCGATCAGCCCATACTCTATAGTTCTTTTATAAGTATATAGTCGTGTTAATTTGTGAAATTATTAAGGCTCAAAGTGAATGTAGAAGCCACGGGGCGAAGCTGTATCATAGCGATCACTGCTCTGCTTTTCATCCATGAGCAGTCTCGCTTTGATATAGCTTCAGCCGTGCTTGAAAAGGATGCAAAAAAGGCGCAATCCTAAGACTGCGCCATGATATATTTTTGATCGCGCCCAATGGTGGTAGGGCAGCGGTCATTTGATATTATTTCATTAGAACCATCTTTCTGGTGCTCTGATATCCCGGGGTTTGCATCTTATAGAAATAAACGCCGCTGGATACTTTCGAGCCCTTAGAGTCTGTTCCGTTCCAGAGCAGAGAGTGTTCGCCCGCGCTTAGCTCTTCATTTGCCAGCGTGGTCACCTTCTGTCCCAGAATGTTATAGATATCGAGTTTAACCTCTGTTTTCTCTTTCAAAGAGAAACGGATGTGGGTATTGGGGTTAAAGGGGTTAGGATGGTTTCCGGTGAGCTTTGTGGGATATACCTGCACGAGGTCTTCGTTGCTCACGGGGCTGCATTGTCCTACCAGGCTTACTAAGATGCTGGGATTCTCCGGATCATCAGTCGTGATGTTCAGAGTTTCTTCAAATGTGCCTTCATCGATAGGGTTGAAGAGTATGCTTACTTCCATGCTCGATTCTGCAGGGATCACATACTTCATGCTTCTGGTGAGTCCGTCTCTATCGCTATCCATCCAGAAAGGACCGCTTACGCTGATATTTCCTATCATCACGGCAGCACCGACGTTTTGAATGAGCAAGGTTTCTTCTCCGCTCTCGCCCGGTATTACATTGCCAAAGTTAAGAGTTGTCTCTTCTACATAGGCTTCGGGATTACCCGTGGGCAGCTCGACTACGGGGAACATGATGTCGTCTATCCAAACGCAGTCGTCGCCGGCTGTTACGGAATAGTCTTTGCTGTATTGCCATGTGTAGGTGTTTGTGCCGGGGTTTACCATATAGCTCACTTGGCTCCAGGTGTCGTTTGTTCCGCTCCAGCGTCCTTTTAACTGTCCGTTTACATGGAAGCTGAAGAAGTCCTGATTAGCTTCGCTGGAAACTCTTTTCCAGAACGAGATGAAGCCTGATTGCGGGGTATCCATGGTGATGCTCATGCTGGTGGTCTGATTGTGATTAATCGGCGCACTCTTGATTGCGTGGCCGCCTTCAGGACCGCCTTCCACAATGCTCCACTGACTTTGAGGGAATTGCCAGTCGAAGTTATCAAGACCGTTTTCAAAGTTTTCGAGAAGCACGCCAACGATGAGGTTTTGACCGTGATATACGCTCAGTCCGCCATAGTTTGCTGTAACGGAAAGCTGGATCAAAGAGCCGTAAGCGGCTTGGGAAGAGAGGGTCACTTCATACATGGCCAAACCCTCTTCGCCTATCTCCAGTCCGTCGATCTGGTCGATAATCGGAACTACGACGTGGTTTGCACCGGTGATGCTCACAGATGTGTTGATCACTGGGCTGGCGCTATGGCCTTCGTTGATGATGGGGATGCCCAAGATCACGGTTTCGCCGGGATCAATGGTGCCGTTCTCATTGCCGCTGCTGTCGTCTATTATCAAGCCGCCCCATTCGAGATCGGGGGAATTGATAATGAAAGACTTTGTATAGGCAAAGCTCTCTCCGTCATCGAGTTCTAAATGGATGGTGAATTCAGCTTGGTGCTGATCCGGAACGTAGTCGCTGATCTGAATCTGAACGCCTTGCACAGTGCTGCCGGTGTCATTAGCATCAATCGGGTCTGTGAGTGTTTCACTGCCTGTGCTAAAGATGTATGGGTCAGTCGTGCTGATATAGACGTTGATGTTTTCAGCAGGGTCGCTGCCTACGTTTTCCATCTCGATCTGAATGGTGATGGTTTCGTCAAATTCAGGGATGCCGTTGTTGTCGTCTTCGATTGTGAAGTCTCTTACTATGAGGTAAGGACCGTCTGAAGGCAAGACCTGAATGGGCTCTAAATATGCTTTCTTGTTGAAGGCATAGATGGTTAAAAGAAGTTCCATGGGCTCCAAGGGAGGGTTGTCCATCTCAATGAGCGCAAATCCGCTTGCGTCGGAGCGGGCTCTGCCATAGATCACGCCGTCTGCGGAGAGGGTGAGGCTGGCATTCGGGACAGTCTGAACTTCGAGGCTTTCCATTCCGAGGATGAGAACATCGTCGTGGTTAGCTGCAATCTCGGTGGGCTCTTTCGTGCGAATAAGCATGGATGCATCACCGAAGATATGCCAGTTCTTAAATTCTTTTATGCCGTTAGTGCCATATACTTCCATCATGTGGGAAGAGCTGTTGTAGCAGATGCCGCCGATGGTCATCTTTTCTTCATCAACGAGCAGTTCATTGGCTTCGTCCTGTGCTCTCATAGGAGGATTCCAGGCTTGGTTGATCGTGGAGGCATACATTGCTATGGCACCGGTGGGAACGCCGTTATGGCTTGCTCTCAGCCAGGCTTCGGCAAAGCAGGTTCTGCTCACGAAGTTGCCGTTCACGCATGCAACGGTAAATATAAAGGGATATTTATAGGTATTGGTTAGGCTGTTGACATTATTGTTGTTGAAGCCGGTGGTCACCCAAGAGCTGTCTGAGCCGTGACCTACATAGTTTATCAAGCCGCGACCTTGGTTCACGTTTGTGGCTACTTGAGAGGCGGTTGCGCCATAGTTCTGATACATTTGATCAACTGTGGTGTAGCCGTAGTCCAAAAGCAAGTCGCGGATGATCTCCATGTGCTCTTGGTCGCTCTCGCCGTTGTCTCCGTTCCAGCCGCCGCCTTCGTTTGAGGCGATACCCATGGCTTTTTGAACCCAAGAGGTGTCGCCGTCGATGTCTCTTTCATAGTAGAGCACTCTTTGAACCTGAGTTGCCATCTCGGAGGTGGTTTGAGCGGAGAATCTGCTTACATATAAGTCGGGATAGTTGTCGTTTCCTGCAACCAGTGAGAAGGAGGGGTCGCTGCCGCCGCCATTAACGCTGAGGGTGGGAACTTGCGGGGCGTCTCCCATTATCTGAACAAAGAGCAGATCTTCGTTGTTGTCATATTTGTTTTGGATATAAGTCTGAATCTGGCTTGCGGAGGGGCCGGCTTCTTGAACGTCTACTACTTCCACGTTGAAGCCAATCTGTTCTTTCCACTGAACCCATGGGATAATCTCGTCTTCAAACATTGAGTGGGTGATCACCAAGATGTCGCCGTCTTCTCTCAGAGATGGATATTTAGCCTGTCCAAAGTTCAAGAACATGCTGTTATAGATGCCTGCAAATGCGGCGGAATAGCTGTTCTTTGATGAGCTGAGTGTGTTTACGCTATCAAAGCCATCTTGAGTGATGCGTACGCGCAGACGGGTATAGACGCGGGTCTTGCCTTCGGCAGGGTAATATGTAAAGGGCATAAAGCGCGCGGTGATGCCGCGGAAATCTCTTAAGATGAAAGGCTCTGTGAGCTCTACGGGATATTCGGGATAGTGTCCTTGTCCTTTGTAGAACGCGCCGAAATCAAATGCTACAGACTCGGGATCTACATTGCGCAAAAGATTGCCTTTTGATGGTGCAATCTTCATGGGCATATCTACATACTCGCTGTCGATGAGTTCCATGCTCATTCTTGCATTGTGTGGAATGATGATGCTTCCTGCATCTACGGGAACTTCCGGGTATCCTTCTTCAAGAAGAAAACCTGAGTTTTTGAATTTGGGTACAAACCAAGTATCGCCATTTATGTCGTGCCTTTCACGCTCAAAAGACCCAAGCGTGAATTCCAGAACCGTGTTGCCAAATGAGTCGCTGATGAGCCTGACCTCATTGTTGTATTCGGATACCGAGATGTATTCGGCACCGAGCACAAAGATCATGCTCAAAAGCAAGGCGGTAATCAAAATTAGCTTGCGCATCAAGCCTCCAATTATTCTATTTTAAATCTTGTTATAGCTTTGCGGCACAGCTTAAGAGCCATGCCGCAAGCTGCTTATTATTTATTTCATTAACATCATTTTCTGTGTTGCTTTATAGCTGCCGGCTTCCATGCGATAGAAATAGATGCCGCTGGAAACAGAGCTGCCTCTTGTATCTTTACCGTCCCAAAGCATCTGGTGGTTTCCTGCTGCGAGTTCTTTGTTCACAAGCTTTCTTACCAGCTGACCTTTGAGGTTATAGATGTTGAGCGACACATCTGAGTTCTCTTTTAGTGAAAACTTAATCATCGTTGTGGGGTTGAATGGGTTGGGATAGTTCCCCTGAAGTGCTGTGACAAACGGGGATACAAGGTCTTCACTCGATGTAGGTCTTGCAGTGATCGGGATGGTGATAATCACCAGATCCTGATCGTTCGTAGTGATGAGAATCTCACTATCTATAGACTGAGGAGGTGTGGGTGCCTCATAGATGAGAGTGAAGATCAGCGTGGTCGTGGGGCTTGCCGTGTAGTCATGGAAGTTATCCACGATAACGCCTTGATATTCTATGTTAAATCCATCCGGGACGCTGATGGTTCCTTCCAGTGCGGATGAACCCAGGTTCCTGATCACGAAGTTTTGTCTGTATGTTTCGCCGCCGACGATTTCATTGAAGTTTATACCGGTTGTATTGGTGTATGCAATCGGTTTATCGATAGCGTCGATAGGGAAGCGGATGTCGTCTATCCATGCGCAGTCGCTGCCATGGGAACCGCTGATATCTTTTCTGTATTGCCAGGTGAAGGCGTGTTCTCCTGCGGTGACGGGGTAGGTAACTACATCCCAATCCACATTGCCGCTCCATGAGCCTCTTTCAGCACCATCGATAGAGAAGATAAGCTCATCATAGTTTGCTTCAGAGGACACCTTGCGGGCAAAAGAGATTTCGCCGTCAGCGCTCACATTAGCAGTAATAATGAGGGTAGATGAGTTGTTGTTTGTAGTTTGTCCGCTTTTCGCAGAGTAGCTTCCGTTATAGGATTCAGTAGAATCTATTGTCCAAGGACGCATGTTATCATTTATCCAAGGGAATGCAGAGAAGTCTCCGCTTTCAAAGCCTTCCATCACGTGTCCGATGGGGATGAGAAGGTTGTGGTTGATCATCTGAGAGCCCATGTCGAGCGCGATACCCAAGGCGATGATTTCACCTTCGGGAGCGTTTTCTGAGATGTGCATATCGAAGCTCAGCGGGATGTTTCCATTTATATTCATGCCGGGAACGGTGAAGTTGCTTACAGGCAAGCTGGCGTGATCGCTATTAAGGATGAGCTTGAGCGTTCCGCCGCTAACAGCCAAGTGTCCGACGTTTGTTGCATTAAGGGTGATGTTGATCGTTTCACCGGGCTCATACAAGCCGTTGTTATTAGGATCAAAATATACCACTGAATCGATTATCACGTCCGGTGCATTCACCGATACGCTGCGATTCGTAATCCATTCTTCCTCGCCATCAGTTACAACAATGGCAAGGCCGGCGATGAACTGATCAGGCGTTCCTTGGTCTATGTTTAATACAAAGGCAGATTCCACTTCTACAGTGCTATTAGGAGCTATATCAGGTAGCTGGCCTATGATTTCGGTGGCATAAGTCCAAGGGCTGAGGTTCACAATGCTCAAACTGAGGTTTTCGGCAGCTTCTATGCCAACGTTTGAGAAGCTTAGATTAACTGCTACAGAGTGGCCTGCTTCCACGGCTTCTGCGCCACCGGCAAGTTGAATTTGACCTGCGGTTACATAAGCGCCGTCATTGGGAACAACGTCGATGCTGTGAATCATAGGACGCATGCGTGAGCGAGTGGCAACGAGTGTTGCAACTCCGGGCTCCATAAAAGGAGTGAATTCAAGTTCGAGAAATCCGTTTGCATCCGTGAGTCCTACTCCGTGCAAAACGTTATCCATGGAAAGCGCAACATAAGTGTAAGGTTCAGCATAGATATCCATGGTATGAACACCGATGAATGTGGTTTCGGGATAGTCCATATCGTTGATTTCAGGGATTCCTGCATAAGGTTTCACGGAAGGGTCGCCCATTATTGAGTATATTTCCCAATATAAGTCCGATCTATTACTATTACCTTGAACAACTGCGAGGTTGCCCATCATGATCATTGCACCGGCTGAGTGAACCCAATCATCAAAGGCTTCACCATTTTCGTGGAACTGAGCATCATACATGCCCAGTCTTGTGGGATCATAAGCGGGAGCATTACCGGTTGCGTTTCCTTTCGCGCCCACGCTCCACCAATAGTCTTCGTGCCAATATGTGCTGTTTGTGCCGCCTATGTAGATGACACCGCCGGCATTTTCAGCTCTTAACCAAGCTTCACCGAAACAGGTGGGAATATCAAATTTGCTTGTAAGGCAGCAGTTGCCAACCACAAATGAGGGCATATCATAATTTTGAAGTGCAAGCACTTGAGCGTTAGAGAAATAAGGATCACTCCATTCCATAGTGTATCCGTGCGCTGTATAGTTTACATATCCGGCACCGGCTGAGACCAGGTTGCGGATGTTTGCAGCATTGCTGCCGGATTGAGGATAGAAGAAATTGTGTCCGTCAATGCCGTGGTCTTCATTAAAATAGTTTTCTACGGCATAGTTGATCTGTCCGTTTCCGTGAGTGGTTGCCCAATAGGAGTCCACACCGGCGATGAGCACTGTCTTTTCTAAATAGCTGGGATCGGGCATGGTGAATTGCGCATACATAAGCGTTTTGTTCACCTGATTCGTCACTTGAGCCGGGGTTGTTGCTGAAAAGCGTCCAAAATACATTTCCGGGAAGAAGTCGTTTCCTTCCAAGCGCACATAGTGCAGATCGGTGGGGTGAGTATCACTTGTTTGACTGCCACCTGTTGCCACTTGAGCCACATCACCAACGATGAGCAGATAGCTCGGTGCGGGGTTTTCCGGGGTGGCTTGATTCCACAATCCTTGCATATAAGTTCTGATCGAGTTATAGTTATTTCCAATGCTCTCGATGGTGGATAAAATGACATTATAGCCTTCACGAGACTTCCATTCAACGAAAGGCTCAAGCGCATTAACAAAGTTTTGAGGAGTGATTACCACATAGCTGATAGGATGGCGCAAGACCATATCTCTGCTCTCATAGTTCCAGATATTTGTTTGATACACTGTTTCAAAAGCAGGGGAGAAGGTTTTGGCTTTCAGCTGACGAGTGGCGCTATGATTAGCACCGATGAAGCTGATCTCTGCCTCGATTTGGTGGACTACATCAATGCTCTGCGCATTGTGATCGTAATTCACGGGAACATAATCCAGCGCAAAGAGACGCTCACCGCGAAGCATGCCAAGCTCGCTTACTTGAAGCGTCGCCTCATGAGTTTTGCTGCCATTATCATAGAAATTACTATTCACGATGAAAGGAAGGGTGGCGGGATCAGCACTCTTTGACACACTTTCCTGTGCAGGGATAAGCGGGCTGAAAACGCCATGCTGCTGCAATTCAATATTTTGCACCAACTGAGATTTAACATCTAACTTTATATTTGCATCAAGAGGAACACTGATGATCTTCCTCAGCAGAGGTAATTGAGGATCACCGACTTTATTGGTAAAAGTATAGCCGGGCACGCTGAGCTCAGCCCAAGAGCCGTCTTTGCTTTCGGATTGGGTATAGCTCAAACTACCCAGGTTAAAGCGAACTCTCATTCCATCCGCAGAAGAACGCAGTATCTGTGCGTCCGTGATGCCGGTATTTGTCCAAATCATACCGCTGTCGGCAAAAAGCATAAGTGCGCCGATTACAAGCAGTAAGGTTAAAAGAGATTTTTTCATTTCTTCTCCTGTTTTATCCTATTCTTTTTATTATTATTTTCTAAGCCTTCATTACAGACCTTATAACTATATATTATGCAAAAGAAGAGCCAAGAACACATAAAAAACCAACAAACCGAAGATATGCCCTACATTATATACTAAACGATAGCAGATTTACTTCGATGAATTTATAGAATAGCTATGTTTATCTGCGTTCTCCTGCTGCCTGCATGGGCTTTGTAAGATTGATGATACCTTGGGATTCAAGGTTAATTGTGTCATACATAGATGGCATTTTTGAAAAGTATTTACTATATATTATTTTGAGGGTGTGAGTGTCATCTTCTAAGGGCGTATAATCCAGCATCTCGTAGAGAAGGTCAATCTCGCCTTCGGGCTCTATCGAGCTGTATGCGAAGTCAACGGTATCTACGATATTGTCTTCTTCATCAAAAAGGCCGAGAATGAAGTATCCGTGAATATCAACTGCGAGGTTATTCTGTATCGTTACGAATACATCTGCCGGGTGGGGCATGTCGCAGATATCATAGAGGAAGCTCTCGCGGCTGTCGATTGGAACCACGTGTATCTCACTGTTCATCACAAAAGCCTGTTCATCAAGCCAATTCCCGCTATAACTGCGGGCTGAGCGGAAACCTCCCCAATAGGCGAGGGTGCGCTCTTCAAACTTTGTCATGCCGGGATCGTTCACATAATATGATGATGCTCTATTTGCTGGGCCATCTTGTTTTACCACCAAGACCCAGTGTGAGCGGCGTCCGGCTACTTTCACGATTACTTTATTGCCCTTTTCAAGTTCACTTGAGAGGAAGCTCCAATTGTTATATGAGGTGCTTTGCGCCTCTAATTCCATGCCCAGTCCTTCGCCATCGATGAGTCCGGGGATTTGCCAACGCATGTTATTTCCGGAATATCCGCCGTTTTTACGTAGCCAATTGTTGAGCTTATCCGGTGTCATATAAGGATTTGAGGCTTCGGCGTTTAAGAGCATAGAAAGGCATGATACAACACATCCGCTTCGCCCGATCGAGGTCGATCTGCCAAGCCTGTTGTATTTCCATCGCGAGTCATTCTGCGAAAACCAACTGAAGTTGGTAGCGTTTATCAGGTTGATCAGCAATAAGATGCCAACCATTAGCGTTATTTTTTTCTTCATAAGCAAGATCTCTCATAATGCATTGTTAAGCACATGATTACACTTACCGAAGCAAGGAAAGTGAGAAGCATATATCTGTCAATCAAATTCTTTGAAATCTAATGCTTTATCGATTCTTAAGTGCTTGAATGTCTGTTTATTAGCGCGCTTCATGGGCTGAGATCAAAACTGTCTGATCCCTGCCGCTTCCCTATTGGTGATTGCTATAGATATGGTCATGATACGCTCATGGCGATGAGCACATCATGAGCGCATCTCCACGTGAAATGTATAGGGAAGAGAGGGTGAAAAGCTTGCCAAACTAAAATATTGCTTGCCAAAAACAGCGTTGCGAATATAATGTAATTAAAATACCTGCGATGAGAGATACGGTTCTGGCTTCAAGGGGTTTTTGACACATCTCCCGTGCCAATTCCGTATTCCCATACCCGCATACTAAACAAGGAAATACCATGGAACTCAAAAGGCACATTGTCACCATCGTCGTTCATGATATCGACAAGGCTTTTCAGCCCGTCAGCGACTTTCTGCACCTCAATGCCGAAAGTATATTGCTCCGAGTGGGCTATCCTATGCGCGATTGGGGCGTTTCCGTTATCTTTTTGGTAATGGAACTCACAACCCCTCAGATGGGCGCTTTTTCCGGCAAATTGGGCATGATTCCCGGAGTGAATGTAAGGACGCAGACTCTAAAAATTGACAAACAAGGAGATACAGATGAAGATTAGTATTGAGGGAGTAAAATCCTTTATCCCCGAAGCAACAATTGAGACTCTCTTGGAGCAAGAAAAGAACGCAAGTAAAGAGAGAATTCGAGACATTATCCAAAAATCATTGGATAAAAACCGTCTGGACCCTGATGAAACCGCTGCTTTGCTCAGCGTGAAAGATCCCGAACTCCGTCAGATGATATTAGACGGAGCAAGAAAGCTGAAAGAGACTATTTATGGGAATAGAATTGTTCTTTTTGCGCCTCTTTATATCGGCAATGAATGCATCAACGACTGCACATATTGCGGCTTTAGAATCTCGAACACGGAATGCGAACGCAAGACTCTTACACAGCAAGAGCTTATCGAAGAGACCAAGGCACTGGTGGATGTGGGACACAAAAGGCTGATCATGGTGTATGGCGAGCATCCAAAGTATGATGCGCAATATATCAAAGATACCGTGGAAACAGTTTATAACACAAAGCATGGGAATGGAGAGATCCGCCGTGTGAATATCAACGCTGCTCCCTTGGATGTGGAAGGCTTCAGAACTGTGAAGTCGGCAGGCATCGGAACATATCAAATCTTCCAGGAAACCTATCATCAGAAGACTTATGAAAAGCTTCATCCGCGTGGGCCTAAGAGTAGCTATCTCTGGCGTTTGGACGGTCTTGATCGTGCGATGGAAGCCGGTATTGATGACCTTGGAATCGGCGCGCTCATGGGGCTTTATGACTGGCGTTTCGAGGTGATGTCTCTGCTCTATCACACTATCCATCTTGAAGATAAGTTTGGAGTGGGGCCGCATACTATCTCCTTTCCGCGCATCGAGCCTGCGATTGGCACGGATTTCACACTGCATCCGCCTTATCAGGTTCAGGATGAAGACTTTAAGCTTCTCGTGGCAATACTGCGTCTCAGCGTGCCTTACACGGGCTTGATCCTCACTGCGCGTGAGCCGATCGACATCCGTAATGAGGTTCTGAATTATGGCGTATCGCAAATCGACGCCGGCAGCTCTATCGGAGTGGGCGATTATTCTCACAAAGATGAAGAGTCCAGGAAGAAGAGCCAGTTTGTATTAGGTGATACGCGTTCATTGGACGATGTGATCTTTGAGCTTGCGGATCATGGCTTTATCCCGTCTTTCTGCACCTCTTGCTATAGAGCAGGCAGAACTGGTGAACACTTCATGGAGTTCGCTGTGCCGGGCTTTGTGAAGAGATTCTGCACGCCGAACGCGCTCTTGACATTTGCCGAATATCTCTATGACTATTCTTCCAAGCGCACTCTTGATGCCGGACTCAAGCTAATTGACTTTGAAGTAGGCAGGATAGAGGATGAAAACATGAAGGAATCTGTGATTGAAAAGCTGGAAAACCTCAAGGGCGGAGAGCGTGATCAGTTCTATTGATCCCACGCAAAGATTTGTCAAAATCGAAAAACGCTGTATTATGTTTTAAAAGAACATAAACAGAGGTAAATAAAAATGACAGTGGAATTAACGGATAAGAACTTTAAGGAAATCACGGAAAGTGGTGTGGTCGTAGTGGACTTTTGGGCTGCATGGTGCGGACCTTGTCGTATGATTGCTCCCGTTCTGGAAGAAATCGCAACGGAAAGACAGGATATCACGGTGGCTAAACTCGACGTGGATGAACATCCTCAGCTTGCTGCCAAATATGGCGTTATGAGCATTCCTACTTTGCTTTTCTTCAAAGATGGAGAGCTGAAAGATAGCTCCATCGGAGTGGTTCCCAAGAATGTCTTACTCAGTAAAATTGATGCCATTATTCAGGAAGGCTGATGGATAAAAACTTCCTGATAAATCGGCTTGAATATTACCCGTTTCGGGCACTTTTGGCTTTGCTGCGCTTTTTACCATATCGGCTCAGCAAAGCCATTGTTGTATGGCTCTTTACTACGATTGGCTATGGGCTGGGGATAAGGCGCGAGGTTGCTAAAACTCAGCTGAAAGCGGTGTATCCTGATTGGGACAATAAGAAGCTCAAAAGCGTGCTCAAGGATGTCTATAGGCAAATGGCGCTTAATATCGTTGATGAATATATAGTTAGCGATGAGGACTTGCTCTACAAAAGCGAGATCAAAGGCGAAGAGCATCTGCAAGCTGCGCTCAAAGAGGGGAGAGGGGTAATCCTTGCTACGGCTCACTTTGGGAACTGGGAAGCGGCGAGAATCCTGCCCATGGTGGATATCCCGCTCAGCGTGATAGTCAAAAAGCAGCGTAACACTCTATTTGATGATTATACCAATATGATACGCACGCGATCGGGGCTTAGGATCATCGATATGAAGCGCGGGTTGAGGGGCATGATGAGTGATCTCAAAGAGAATAGGGTCGTGGCGATCTTGGCGGATCAAAATGCAGGGAGAAGAGGCTTGATCATGGACTTTCTTGGCTATCCCGCATCACACTGGAAGGGCGTTGCAAAGATTTCTCTCAGATATAAGATTCCCATCGTGCCGGGCTTTGTTGTCCGCAATAGCGATGACACTCTCACTTTCGACCTTCAGGAGATGATAATGGAGCCCGATCTCGCTGATGAAGAGGAAAACTATGTAGTGGTGCTGGAAAAAGTAAATCAGCATGTAGAGAGATTTATCCACGAATATCCTTCACAGTGGTTTTGGGTTCACAAGCGTTGGAAGCGCGCGCACGACTTTTTTGAAAGATAAAGATTGACAGCGATTGACTCTATATAAAGCTTGCATAACTATTGCATTTTTGGAGTAGTTTAATGTATATAGATCATCGTTATGAAGTTATCGAAAGCCTAGGCTCAGGCAGCTGGGCGAATGTTTATAAAGTTCGTGATATCCGCGAAGACAAGATTTACAGCCTGAAACTTTTTCAATATCTATCCTCGGAAGAGCTGTATAAGCACTTTTCTGCTGAGGATATGCACCATATTACCAAGATCAATCATCCCAATCTCGCGCA
Source organism: Candidatus Cloacimonadota bacterium (assembly GCA_012839325.1). Taxonomy (GTDB): domain Bacteria; phylum Cloacimonadota; class Cloacimonadia; order Cloacimonadales; family Cloacimonadaceae; genus UBA5456. The sequence continues at coordinate 5,505 of DUNQ01000131.1, read as the reverse complement.
TGTAGTGGATTTTGGACATGTTGGCGATCATATTTATTTCATCAGTGAATTCTTTGAGGGCAGGACGCTATCGCACTTTAAGTTCAGCAAGAACCGCGTGGGTCTCATCTACGACATCGTGGTGCAGATATGCTATGCACTCAATGCTTTACATAGCCAAAATATCCTGCATAAAGATCTCAAGCTGGAGAACGTTCTCTATAAGATGGAAGGCTCGCAAGTTGATATTAATCTCATCGACTACGGCTTTTCAAAGATCAATCCTGAGGAAGAAAGACAGGATGTCACCGGTTCATTGCCCTATCTAGCGCCGGAGCTTTATACCGGACAGCCCGCCAGCCACAAGAGTGATTTCTATGCGTTGGGAGTGATGCTATACCGCATGTGCACGGGATCTTTCCCATATAGCATAGATCAAATCAATGCGCTTATATCAGGCGGACATCAATATTTTATTCCCAATTTCCCTTCATCGCTGAATCGCAGCATCCCGCCTGAATTGGAGAGGTTTATCCTCAGGCTTTTGGAGCGAAATCCTGAAAACAGGTTCGATAGCGCGGAAGAGATCATCGCTTATATCAATCGCATACAGCATAAACAGTATCCTTTCTCGGCGTCATGGTCTGTGGTAAATACCATGATGTTCAATAGCTATATGGTGAGGGAAAACTATGCGCATCAATTGCTTGACTATCTGCCGGCGGTGAATAATTCCAATGGTAAGATCGTCTCGCTCATCGGCGGCGACGGCTTGGGCAAAGACAGCATTTTGTCGCTATTCAGATACCATCTTTTAGGCAGGGAATACTATCTTTTCGACTACACGTGCAGCCAGACTGAGCATGATCCTTTCTTTGCGCTCATCAAAGAGTATCTGCAATCCATAAATGAAGAAGAACTAAAGGAATATGAGGCGCTTCAACGCATCTCGGATAGGTTTAAACATTACCTCTTCACCGATGTGAAAGAAGCGAAGAAGATCACGCAGACGGCTGATGATATCAGGCAAGACTTTGAATCAGTAAAAGACCTGCTCATACAGCTTTCAGAGCGGAAGCCGGTCATCTTCCTGATCAGGAACTTCCAGCATGTGGGACGACACAGCATAGAATTTTTGAACTATCTCTCGCCCGTGCTTGTAAATCAGAGGATGCTGATTGTGTTCTCTTGCACAGACTTCAATAAAGCCGAGCAGATCGATCATGTGGTACTCACCAATATCCCCTTCCTCGGCTATGATGAGAGCCTGAAGTATATTCACAAGCTATTGCCTGTAAGGCCGTCGGATGAACTCAGCAAGGAGATATTTGAGCGCTCGGCGGGTAACCCTCACTTTATCAGGGAGATATTGATCGACCTTGTGCAGAGGGACATGATACAATTCGGCGAAAAGCCTGCTTTTATTTCTACTTTGAAAGACTATAGGCTTCCCAATAGCCTCATGCACTCCATCTATGCGCGGATGAGGAACTTAACCACGCAGTCATATGCGCTTTTGCAGAGATTGAGCGTAGTGCAAACAAAGCTCGATAGAGAGTTGATGATATACCTCTTAAACATCAGCGATACAGAACTTTATAACATGCTAAATGATGCTATTTATAACGAAATATTAGCTAAAGACGGTAAATACTATAGGTTTACATTCAAAGAGACCAAGACAAGGATGGTATCCGAGAGTGATCCAAAGCTCTTGGGCTTCATCTCTAAAAGACTGTTGCAATACTATGAAAACATAGACGTTTTGGACAAGGAAACTTGCTATGGACTCATCGAAAACTCTTATACTGCAGGGGACTATCAGTCAGCAAGAAAGTATTATCTCAAGCTGATTGATCTCTATGGTGAAAACCATGAGCTTGCCGAGGCTTACGACGCTATGCTCAGTGTCTTGGAGCTGGATTTTGATCCGCGCACGGACGTTAGCCTTACTGAACTGATCAAAGATTTGGCTGCCTTCCAGGAGAAGACCGAGATGACAGGACTCTTTAAGAAAGCGAGCTTTGTGGTGGAAAACAGCAAGGTTATATCTGAGCTTTTTGAGAAATATCACTTGATTGGAACCGTCAATTTGCTCATGGAGAACTATGAGGATGCGCTCGCTGATTTCCTTAGGGCAGATGAGCTGCAAATCACCGGTAAACAGCAGCTTCAGGCTTGGTTGGGACTGATTCAGATCTATCTAAAGACCGATCCTGAAAAGGCAAAGCGCTATCTTGATTTGGCTCTTGCAGAGGATATGCCGCTTGAGCTTTTGATCGCCTTCACAGATAGACTCGCCGTCTATTATAGCATTATGGGCGAAGAGGATAGGGGCATCAAGATACTCGAGGATTTCCTCATGGCAATCCCTCCGGAGCACGATGCAAAGGTCATGATCCGCTTGGCGGTAATGCATAACGATCTGGGCGTATTTTACAGCAATCAAAAGAATATAGAAGAAGCAAATGAGCATCTCTTTCAGGCGCTAAACATCTGGAAGAGATACAATATACGCAGGTATCTCGGGTTGATTTATAACAACTTGTCCGATCTCCATCTCAAGCAAGGCTACACTCTTAAAGCGGTTGAATTTTCAAAGATGGCGCTTGAGCATGCTGAAGAGCTAAATCTCACCACTATGAAGGCTTTATCGCTCTTAAATCAGGGCGAAGCAAAGATCAAGATGGGCTGTTTCCAGGAGGCTGAAGAGCTTCTGGAGGCTTGCAGTGAGCTCGAACAAGCGGTAGGACGTGCGAGTTATGAGGATTCAGTGAAGCGAAACCTCGCCCTCACAAAGAGTAAGATCAAGGGCTATGGCTACTATTTTGAATACATTCTGCAAAATGAACCGGATCTCATCAAGGGACATCTAAGAGAGATAAACCCTTTAGTTAAAACATACTTCTACTATCTCAGTGAGATGATGAGCCCTAAGAAGCTGAGAAGCCTGCTCGGCAGCAATGTTGAGATCAATTTCAAGCAGCTGCACGAAGAGGAGTTTCATCACAACGTGCTCAGCATGATTGCCATGGCAGAGAGACGGTATGAGAAGGCATTGGACGAGCTGAAGTTAGCGCTGCATTATGCCGGCGAGATCAACAACCATTATGCCATCACCGTGTTTTACACCATGGAGGCAATGTGCAACTATGGTCTCGGGAATTATGCCAGAGCGCAGGAGATCATCAATAAAGGGCGTGAACTCGCTACGCAAAACAGTTATCGATATTGGCTGTGCAAACTGGATGTGATTCAGCTCAGGCTGGACTTGCTTTCCACGGAAATCCCTCTGAGAGATATACTTAGACGCGTCAAAAACAACCTCGATAAGTGGATGGAGTATGAATATTATCAGCTGATTGTTGAGCTGATGCAGATACGCATACAGATACTTTTGGATCTCAAACAAGACTCTTTGGCAGAAAAAGCCTATGCTGAGTATCAGGACTATCTCTTTAAGATCACAGAAAATACGCCTGAAGATGATAGGGCTAACTATCTGTCTATCAATAAACACAAGATCAAAAACCTTAAGAAGTTTGATCTAATTCAACTCAAGTCGCGTGCACGTGATTCCCGCAGAAAGTGGAATGAATTGCTTTTCGACATTGCAAACGTGAACAATATAGACCGCATTAAGTTCCTCATTGAAAAGGGTATTAACGAAGTCTTTTGTCCATGGCGTTTCAGGCTTATGCAACACTCGGAAAAGATTCAAAACTACACCGTATTTCATTCCTATAACTTCAATGATTCCGGCACGATCACTGCGCAACTCAGCGATGAGATCAAGCGAGCGATGCGCAATGACAAACTTGTGATTACCACTTTGGACGCGCGCAATGTAGCTATTATTCCTTTGCAAGCCGGATTCAAGCATATCGGCTATCTGATACTATCTGATGATGGCGAACTGCCTTTCACGCGCCAAGAGCGCACCATGATGCGCAACATTCGCCAACATCTTGCGGCGTTGCTACTTAGGATACAGGATTATTCCGAGATCACCATGCGTATTGAGAAGATGAATCAGCTCATCGGCATCTCACACGATCTGATGAGAATCGTGGATCTTGATGATCTCGAACATGAAATTGTGTCTTCCGCGATCGACTTTACCAACGCAGGACGCGGCTTCCTCATCAAACGAGACGATGATGGCAACAACATCTATAAAGTGCAGATGGATAGGGAAAAGCAGTTCCTGACAAAGGTGGCGGGCGTGAGCAAATCCGTCTTGGCGGAATCGCAGACCAGAGAGGAGATGATTAGCACCTTTAACGCTATGGACGATAAGCGCTTTATGGATGCCATCAGCGTGCAAGACTATAGGCTTTACACCATCTTCTGCACGCCCATAATTGTAAATGAGACAATCTTTGGCTTCCTCTATCTTGATAATATGGATGACAATAGGCGAGCTATGTATCTGAAACAAGAGATTATATCGCTGTATGCGGAACAGGTTTCCATCGCGATCAAAAACGCTATGCACTATGAGAGCATTCTGGAAAAAAGCAATGAACTCAAGGGCTTTGAATTGCTCAAAGATGAGTTTATGGCTATTGTTTCGCATGAGCTAAATACCCCTCTGACAACGCTCCAGAGCTATGTTTCGCGGCTAAAACGCAATCTCTATTCGGACGAAGATGAGAAAGACGAGATCGTTGATAAGATCGAACAGTCGGTGAAAAAGCTCATCCTCACCGCCGGCGATATCACGACGATGAACCGTTATAACCTCGCTAAAGAGCTCAATATGGCGATGGTGGATGTGTATGAGATACTTGAACTTGTGCAACAGGAAGTGGAGATACTATCGCGCAATCGAAAGATGTTTATCCGCCTGGAAATAGAGAAAGGCCTGCCGGAGATCTATGCGAACTGGGAAGGCTTGCATTTGATGATCTATAACCTTGTGCTCAATGCAATTCGCTTTACAAACGACTTTGGCACAATCATCATCGGTGCGCGAATGGCGGCTTTCCATCAAGAGCGCATCGACGGCAAAGAAAGCTTGGTCTTTTTCGTGCAAGATAACGGCATAGGAATCCCTGAATATCAGCTGAAGAATGTGTTCCGTAAGTTCTATGAACTCAATGAGATATATGCGCATAAGTCCGGGACGGTGGAGTATCGTTCAAGCGGGCTGGGATTGGGGCTTTCCACCTCGAAACGCATCGTTGATCTACATGGCGGAAATATCTGGATTAAGAGTGTGGAAAATAGGGGCACGACCGTCTTTGTCAGCATGCCCTTGAAGCATGGCTAAAGTGAGCTTGATGTTTTAGCGAAAAGCCTTATAAATCAGCAAGCTCAGATGAGGTAATCTAACCTGTTGTTTTTGTGATATATAGGTATTGTTTCATGAAATATGCGTCAATTTAGGCGCATATTTTTTTGTTTGCCCAGAATGCTTTCTGCGCCGATGGACTGAAAGAAGTCCTGACACCTCACCAGCGGGAAGTCAACATGAGACCAAGGGCGTTGCCGGCAACGGCAAGGTCTGAAGTAAGGAGCAGT
>DUNQ01000130.1 GCA_012839325.1 Candidatus Cloacimonadota bacterium | reverse complement strand
TGAAGGGCAGGAAGTTCGCCTCAAAGGTTGGGTGCGAAACATCCGTAGCAGCGGCAAACTCCTCTTCATCATCTTTCGTGATGGAACGGGAGATATTCAAGCCGTTGCGTTCAGACCGGAACTCGGCGAGGAGCTCTTTGAACAAGCAAGGCGCCTCACCCTGGAATCCAGCCTGATTATCACAGGAATCCCCAAAAAACATCCCAAGCAAGAAGGAAAGTATGAGCTCTCGCTCACCGGCGTGGAAATAATCCAGATCGCCGATGAATATCCTATCGGTAAGAAAGAACATGGACCAGACTTCTTGCTTTCAAATCGCCATCTCTGGCTGAGATCTTCAAAGCAGTGGTCGATCATGAGAGTTCGCCATGTAATCTATTATGCAATCTGCGATTATCTGAATGAAAACGGGTTCTTCCGCTTTGATTCGCCCATCCTTACGCCAAACGCCTGTGAAGGCACTACCACGCTCTTTGAAGTGGAGTATTTTGACGAAGGAATGGCATATCTCTCGCAATCCGGACAGCTCTATTTGGAGACCGGAATCATGAGCATGGGTAGAGTGTATGACTTTGGTCCCGTCTTCCGTGCAGAGCGCTCTAAGACGCGTAAACACCTCACAGAATTCTGGATGATGGACGCCGAAGCAGCATTTGTGGAACACGAAGGAAATATGGAGATTCAAGAGGAATTGATCCGCTTTGTGATTCGCAGAGTATTGGAAAGATGCGACAATGAGCTTGATATCCTTGAGCGCGATAAAGAAGTGCTCAAAGCGGCGGATGCACCCTTCCCGCGCATGACGCATAGAGAAGCAGTTGATTTCCTCCGCTCAAAAGGCAGCGACATTGATTATGAAAGCGACTTTGGTGCTGGAGACGAAGAGCTTCTAACTGCAAATTCACCGGTTCCGCTCTTTATCGAAAGATGGCCAAAGAATATCAAAGCTTTCTATATGAAGCGCGATCCCGAAGATGACAACATCGTTTTGGGTAGTGATCTCATCGCCCCGGAAGGATATGGCGAGATCATAGGCGGAAGCCAGAGAGAAGACGATCATGACACCCTAAAAGAACGCATGATTGCCGAAAAGATGGATCTTGAACAATATCAATGGTTTTTGGATATGCGTAAATATGGCTCCGTTCCGCATAGCGGATTTGGCATCGGACTGGAAAGGCTGATCGCTTGGATGTGTGGCACGCGTCATATTCGCGAAACTATCCCCTTCCCCAGGATGATATATCGCATCTATCCGTAAAATAAAGTTAAAAATGATATGCCGTATTTTCAATCGCCAAGATTTAAGAGATACAATCGCGGCGTGAAGATACGGCATATTCTATTCATGCGAAAAAATAAGATGTTTCCCGTTTTGGAAAACAATGTGCATAAGATAAATGAAATAATAAAATAGAATAGAGGAAAGATTATGATTAAGGAACTATTTACAGAAACCACCAGAACTATGAAATCCTCCATGATACGCGAGCTGGTAGCCAGCACGAGAGATATCAAAGGATTGATCTCATTTGCCGGCGGTTTTCCCGCTCCGCAGACCTTCCCCGCAGAAACCCTTAGCAAGCTCTATGCAGAAACCATCGCCAATGAAGCGAGCTTCGTTTTGCAATATGGTGCCAGTGAAGGCGATCCCATGCTCAAAGAAGAGCTCTTAAAATGGGAAGGCTATGACGACATCTCGCCGGATCAATTGCTCATCACAGCGGGCGCAACAAACGCTATATACTATATGAGTCTTGCGCTTGTAGAACCCGGCGATGTGATCATCTGTGAAGCCCCCAGCTTTTTGGGAAGCCTCGTGGCATTTGAAGCGCTCGGTGCAGATATCCAATGCGTGCCTTTAGATAAAGATGGGCTGGATATCGTAGCTCTGC
>DUNQ01000143.1 GCA_012839325.1 Candidatus Cloacimonadota bacterium | reverse complement strand
TTCATCTTGATGTTCCGCAATCCAAGCGAGCCCTGCCTGATGATCGCCATCGCTGGGAGCTACGCCTTCAGCAAGGCTGAATCTGCACCAGGTGGGACGTACGCCGTGCATATTGGGAACGCCGTTATTGGTAATGGTCTGAGTCCAGTCTGTGGGTGGGAATGCCACGCCTTCGAAGCTTTCAACTATCTCAAAAGCATCGGGGTCGGGCGGGTTCCAGCCTATGTTCACAGAGCTGTAATCATCGCTGAGCGCAGCTTCCACTTGAGTGGGTGCAAAAGCCAGCTCTTCCATGGTAATGACTCCCATATCGTAATCCTGGGGACCTACTTCAATGGAGCCTGTTTGTGCTGTATAGCCTGCTGCCGTGAGCACATAGTCATAAGTGTTATACGCATAGACGTTTGAATCCACTATGAACTCACCTGAGGCGCTCGTAGTTGCAGTGTAGTCCGCATATCCGGTGAAACTCAGCGTAGCGTCTGCAATTCCGTCCCCGGTATCGCTGGCTACAACCGTTCCTAAAATAGATACTTGCGGCATCTCTTCCATGGTGATGTCCATCTCTTCTGTAACGTCCTCTTCAATGGTTATGTCGATGGTTTGAGTGAGATATCCATAGCGCGAGAGGGTCACTGTATAGTCGTTCGGCAAGAGGTTGTGGATGTGGAACTCGCCGTACTGGTTTGTGGTGGCAGATGCTCTTACATCAACGTTTACGAGAACTCCGGGAAGCGGAGAGCCGTCTTCGCCGCGGACTATGCCTTCAATGTGTCCAACGCCGCCGGGGATGACCTCAAAGGTGATCCTGGGGAATTGACCGGAGACGGTTCCGTCGCTCGGTGCCATTGATTCGGGGTTCATGGTGACAGAGTCGCTGTAGTAGTTTCTACTGCGGCTACTTCCCATAGTCTGACAATCGAAATAGTCTAAGGAACTGTGATATCCTGTATCCATGGGTCTATGTGCCAACAACACCAGGTTTCCGCCTTCTATGAAGAGGAAGGGCTCCGGGAAGTTGATGGTAATAGTATTTTGACCGCTGGGGAAGTTCATGTTTCCGTCAAAGACCAATGTCATATCGTTCGATGAGATCCAACCGGCGCTGAGATCATTCTGGGTAGTGCTGCCCAGCCAGAGCTTGATTGGTTTATTCGTCAGGTTTGAAGTGAAGTTATTATATAGCTTGATTCCGGTGATCATGCCGATGAAATCATTGATATCCGCGGCGCTAAAGATCGTTTGGAACATTGAGGTTTTCCAATAGAAGTCATAAGGCATGCGGACGTTTTCGCCGCCATTGCCTACATGTATGCTGTGTACGCCATTACCTGTCACGATGAGTTCGTGGACGTCTCTGCTATCCTGTGTATCGGAGCTTGCTCTGCCTGTGGCGGAATCTGCTCTGCCGGTGATCTGATAGCGGTTGCCTCTATCATCGGTAATGGTGAATGTCGCCGTCACTTCACCCAATACGGCAGGCGTGAAGGTGATAGGCAGATCAATAGTTTGATCCGTGCGCAATGTAACAGGCAAGTTGGGCTGCGTCAGCACGAAAGAGCCGCTACCGGAGTGCACGATGGAGCTGATTGTAAGCTCGCCGCCGCCGGCATTGATTATCTGTATGGTCTTACTGCTACTGCCGCCAATGGTGATATCGCCGAAGTCCCAGCCGTCTTCACTGAGCGCAAACTCGGGAGTTCCCACCACGTTGAAGTTCTGCACGGTCTCCTCATCTTCTTCAATCATCACGGTGTGACTCACAGGTGTATATCCGTTCTTACTGGCGGTGACGGTCTGAGTTCCGGCAGGTACGAAGGGAAGACTGTAAGCACCGTTATGGTTGGTTGTTGTGTTAAACACTGTATCTTCCACGGTGATGAGCATATTCGGCACGGGATGTCCGTTCTCTGTAACAGTTCCCGAGAGGCTGCCCATATCGTCTATCACCATGAAGAACCTGGTATTGGATCTATTCGCTAAGATCGTTCCTGTGGTTGCGGTATCGCCTGCAATAGTATCGCTTTGGTAGCGCAAGGAGCTATTAAACGTCGTTGGAGAGTAATATACGAGGGCATTCCGCGTGTAAGCACCTTGGAAAAGATCAACGACTATATCCACCAAGATGTTGTCCGATCCGTTCCAAATAAATGGCTCTGTGAAACCATGCATGTTCCAACCCGTAATCGGCATGAAGCTTGCAGATTGGAAGACCTGCTGATATGTTCCCGTCTCAAATGTGGTGGACAGCGTTGCTTGGCTTGTATGTTTGAGCCTGATGCGATAGTTCGGCATAGGCGAACATAAGTCAAGGCTTTGCACGTTGAAAGCCAAGGCGGTGATCAGTCCAGGAGCGCCGCCCATAGCATATATCTCGTCAGCTTTGTAGAGGAACTGTTGACGGAAACTCTTATACCAAGTTCCGTAAGGCGCCGGAGCACCGGTATCGCCATTTACTGCAGTGCCATCGCCAAGCTGCAATACGAATAAGCCTTCGTCCATCACTGTGATATTCAAAGGCGGACTTTGGTCGTTATCGGGCACACTGTCTCCGGGCAAGACCACAAGTCCATGTATTGCCATGGCACCCGGGGTGGTAGGTGTCCAGCTAAGAGGCACTTCCACTTCTTGGTTCACTGCGATAGCGGGACCTGTGCCCGAAGCAAGCTCGGTATTGCCGTGCATTATCTTCACTGTGTAAGAACCCGCTGACTGCGATGCAGTTCCCGTGTTTTTGACCACCACGGTGTGAGTGACCGAGGAGTTTTGAGTGGGAGTAGTGTTTCCATAGATCTCAAGCGCAGAGAGATCATCGGGCTGTAAGCGGAGCGGATTCGAGAAGCGCGGCTCGGATAGCACGTTATTCGTATAAACCGTCTTCACCGCCCATTTATATATGGTATGAGGCAGAGTTTGCCAAGCCGTATCTGAGAGTGTGGTATCAGTGGTGGCAGTGGTAGTAAGCTCTGTCCAAGAGTCTTCATTGTCTTCTTGTCCCAAGGTCAAGCGCCATACCCTGTATCCCACCGGCAGGCGAGATTGGCTTTGAGAAGAGCTGAGACGTGGGCTTACCTGAGGATTGGAGCGGTCTCTTACTATCTTCTCTGAACGCGGAATATAGTCGGTTTCCAGGGAGCCAGCATAGCGAATAGGAGGCTTTGGCGCGCTCACTGTGGGAGGTGCAAATTGAGATGCCATTCCTATCTCTACGTCGTCTATATACCATCCTGCATAAGCACGAACCGAGGTTGCGAACATCTCGAAGCGTATGGTCACTTCATCCATTCCGTCATAAGCAGAGAGATCGATGATGCGTTCTAACCACTGGGTGTCAATAAACTCCCAAGAGGGTCCCCAAACCAGTGTGCCATTTACCGAGATCTGACAATAGTCCCAGTCTCCATACACGTTTTCAAAACTCATAAAGCGTAGGGTAGCATCTGTGAGATTTGAGAAGTCAAAGGTCTTGCTCAGATAGTGAAAACTATTCGAGTTACTATGGTTGGTATTGATCAGAGTTCCCCACATTCCCGTTCCGGAATATGCCGAGGGTGGAGGGATAGTATCATCGTGATATTCTATGATCACGAAGTCGGCAACATCATAGTTATCGGTATATTCCCAGTCGCTTGCGCCTGCAAGACTGCCGCTGGGCTCCCATCCGCCATCGTCGAATTCAAAATCAAAGAACAAGCCGGAGCCGGTTCCGCCGGGAGGGCTCCATGTAAGATTAACGGCGGTTTCAGAAGCATTCAGTTCAGCAAGCACGGGTCCCGGAGGCAAGGTAAGCTCATCAAGAATGATGGTACCCATATCATGTGTAGTGTTGCCCACATCTACCGTGCCGGTGGCAAATTGATAACCATTTCGCTCAATATACCAGTTATAGGTATTACCGGAAAGCACCATGAAGCCAAATTGTCCATCATCGTTTGTGACGGTTTCATAATTGATCAAGCCTGATAATGAAACGGTGGCATCACTTAAGCCAACCGTGGGGTTATCGCTGCCCACAACCGTTCCGGTGAGCAAAACGCTGGTAGATACTGCCAATTCGAAGTCCAGGATACTCTCTTCATCTTCTACGATGGTGACGGGCTGAATCTGATTCTCAAAACCCACCTTCTGAGCTTGAACCTGATAGTCTCCGGCAAGCAAGAAAGGGAAACTGTATTGTCCTTCCCAGTCTGTTACTTGACTCCACGGAGTATCCAAAACAGTGATTACCACATCGTCCAAATTAATACCGCCGGATGATACGGTTCCGCTCAGCGAGCCGGAATTACCCATATCTATGGAAAGGCGCATATTGCTTCTATTTGATAAGAGCGTGCCCGTGGTTGCCGTGGTTCCATGTTGTGAGTCGCTTTGGAAGCGAAGGCTACTGCTAAAGGTCGTGGGCGTATAATAAGTGGACGCATTCTGAGCGTAAGCACCGGTGATTACATCCGTTACTATATCCACTAAGATGTTGGATGTTCCGTCCCAAACAAAGGGCGTAGTAAAGTTATGAGTATTCCAGCCAAGGGTGGGCAAAAAGCTTGCGGCTTGGAAAACCTGTTCGTAAGTCCCGGTTTCAAAGGTGGAAGATAAGGAGGTTTGATTTGTGTGTTTGAACCTTATCCTGAAGTTATTCATAGGGGTAATATTGTTTAATACTTGTACATTAAAAGCAAGAGAGTTGATGTTTCCTGTACCGCCGCCTTCGTCTTCCAATTCTGAAGCCAGAATGAGGAACTGTTGGCGAAAGGCCTTATACCAAGTGCCATAGGGGGAGGGAGCGCCGGTGGTGGTATTGACTGCGGTTCCTTGTCCCAGCTCTATGGTCAATTGTGCAAACATGTTGCCGCTAAATAGCATCATTGCCATCAGCAGCAAACTCAACAAGAGCATTCGTTTCATTGCAATTTCTCCTTATTAATACATTAAAGTAATTTTGAATTTATAACTATGCGAAAGCTTTATAAAGCAATGCCTTGATGCGGCTTTCATGTTAAATTACCAGTTTTTATTATTTCTGTTAAGTTAAGCTGTTAAACTCTTCATTTGACTAAGGATATATATTATCTTTCGAAATTCTCTTTTATGGGTTCGCGGGCATAGAGACATAATTGGTCGCAAGACCGACTGCATTGTTTTATTTTCTTTCAGAGTAGTCAAGTCTTTTTTGTGTTTAATTGAAAGAGATGTGTCAAAGAACTCTAATCGAGCTTGAAAAGCTGAAATAGGCGATTTCTTGTGAGATTATTAAATGTTCTGATGAAGATAAGAGCTAAGTCTATGTCTTGCCGTATCCTGAACTTTATGAGAAAGGCACGGAAAGGAGGTGTGTAAAAGCTAAAGAAATCGTATTAATATCTCACAAAGTAAAAAGATGATTGACATAAATATCGCCTTTGCCAAGCCTTGACTCTCGGAGAATAAATAACAGGAAAATAAGATGAAAATACACGGAAAAGACTATAAAACAGTTTATTTCGAGGAAGATTCACTCTTTCTCATAGACCAAAATCAGCTGCCGAATGAGCTTGAAATCAAGAGTTACACGGATTATCGTGAGGTTGTCGAAGCTATACAGATCATGGCCGTGCGCGGTGCACCGGCAATCGGAGCGGCGGGTGCTTATGGCATGGCTTTAGCGGCGCAAAGTGCAAAGGATGCAGATTTCCGCAGTGCGCTTAAAAAAGCAAGGCAAGAGCTGATAGATTCAAGACCCACAGCGGTTGATCTCACCATAGGAGTGATGCAGGTTTATGAGGCTGCGCTGAAGTTTATCCCCGATTATGATGCCGCTCGTAAGGTGGCGCTGATGACGGCTCATGAATTCACTCGTCGTAGTGAAGAGCAATGCTATCAGCTGGGTTTACATGGTGCGGATTTGGTGCCCGATGGTGCGCGCATACTCACTCACTGCAATGCCGGAGCTTTGGCGACAGTGGATCATGGCACGGCTTTGGCGGTGATCCGCGCTGCACATGATCAGGGCAAGGATATTTTCGTGTATGTGGATGAGACTCGTCCCAGGTTGCAAGGCGGCAGGCTCACGGCTTTCGAGCTGGAGCAAGAAGGTATCCCGCATGCCGTCATCACCGATGCCGCGGCTGGCTATTATTTTTGGAAAAATGAGATAGATCTCGTTGTAACGGGTGCGGATAGAATCTGCCTAAATGGTGATATTGCAAATAAGATAGGCACTTATGAAAAGGCGGTCTTGGCAAAGCATCATGGTATCCCTTTCTATATCGCTGCGCCGAATAGCACCTTTGATTTCTCTTGTAAGCGTGGCGAGGATATTCCTATTGAGTTTCGCGATGAAGATGAGATTAAGTATATAGATGGCAATCTGATAACAAATGCGGGATCACCGGCGCTCAACCCTGCTTTCGATGTGACTCCGGCTGAGTTCATCACCAAGATCATCACCCCTTTGGGTAATTTTGATCCGCAAGAAGCCGCGCTGAAGGTGCAATCATGAAGATAGATGCCATCATCACCGGCGGAACGCTGCTCACCATGAACCCCGCTTATGAGGTTTTGGAGGACTGTGCCATACTCATCAAATCGGGAGTAATCGCGGATATAGTTCCTTTAAAAAAGGCACAAAAAATCGGCGCAGATAAGATTATCGACGCCGAAGATTGTCTGATCACACCAGGATTCGTGAACACTCACAGCCATCTGCCCATGACCTATCTCAGGGGCTTGGCGGACGACCTCCCCCTGCAAAGATGGTTGGGAGAATATATCTGGCCGATGGAAGCAAAGCTGGCGAATGAAAGCTTCGTATATGACGCGAGTGTTCATGGCGCCGCGGAGATGATCAAGAATGGTATCACCATGACCGCCGATATGTACTTTCATAGCGATGAGACGGCGAAAGCGCTCAAGAAAGCCGGGATGAGGGCGCTGCTCAGTCGAGTAATCATCAATCCAAAAGGTGATAATATCGCCGAGGAAATCGGTTTTTTGGATGAGATGCGAGAGCTTCACGGCGAGGATGGTCTCATCAGCTGGGCGATAGCCCCTCATGCTATATATACATGTAGCGGCAAGATATTTGAGGCTTGTTTTGATTATGCAAAAGAGAGCGGGACTATCCTGCATACTCACCTCAGCGAGACAAAAAAAGAGAGGGATGATTGCCTTGATATCCAAGGACTCAGTCCGCTGTTCTACCTCAGGAAGCTGGGCTTTGAAAAGGCGAAATGCATCTTTGCGCATGGCGTGTGGCTCAGTGATGAAGAGATTGAACTGCTAAAAGACACGTCCTCAACGGTGAGCATATGCACTCAGAGCAATCTCAAGCTCACCAGCGGGATTGCGCCGCTTAAAGCTCTCACCGAAAAAGGTGCAAATTTCGCTTTCGGCACAGACGGAGTGGCAAGCAATAACGATCTTGATATACTCAGCGAGGCATCGTTTACATCACAGTTGCATAAGACGATCAATGATGATCCCCAGTTTATGCCCGCAAGAGAGACGCTCGCTCGCCTCACCATTCACGGCGCTAAGGCATTGGGTAAAGAAGATATAATGGGCAGTATCGAGATTGGTAAAAGGGCGGATCTACTACTGATAAACCATCGCAATCTGCAAAGCGCAAACATGTATGACCCCTATTCGCATCTCATTTACGCAATAGGTAAAGAACAGATCAGCCACGTGATGGTGGAAGGCAAATTGCTCCTGGAAGAAGGCAGACTCACCACGCTAAATGAAGACTCCATCATAGACCGCGCCGAGGAATATAAGACAATGATATTAAGAGAGATAAAAGATGTTGATAAAAAATAGAAGAGCACTTCACGAGTATGAAGTAATCCAAAAGTTTGAGGCGGGAATATCGCTGAAAGGCACCGAGATCAAGTCAATCCGCGCCGGACGCATCAATTTCAAGGATAGTTATGGACGCATCAAAGACGGAGAATGTTGGCTGATGAACTTCCACATCTCCCCTTGGGAAAAGGCGGCAGTATTCAATCACGAGCCCACTCGTCCGCGCCGCCTGTTGCTCAATCGTCATGAAATTCGCCGCATGCGAACCCGCGTGGAAGAGCAAGGCATGACGCTCATCCCGCTGGATATCTACATCAATGAGAAAGGGCTCTGCAAGCTGACCATAGCCATCGCAAAAGGCAAGAAAACCTATGACAAACGCGAGGCTCTACAGAGAAAAGACATGCAACGCGAGAAAGAAAGAGCACTGAGGCGGGAATAACGCAGATAAAAGACATTTACTTTGAATATTCCCGGCAGAAACTATGCCTTCAAAGCTCTTAATAATCCGAGAAACTCTCCCTCCTTCCTACCAAATTCTTAATCCTCTCAAAAAGATATATTTGTCTTGACAATATTCTTAATATCATTGATGATGTAAAATAATATATTGTGATCTGTAACACTATTTTGAGCAAATTGAAATTAAACTATATATCTTTTATAGGAGATAGTATGAAAAAGACTCTATTGATTACATTACTCGCGCTGTTAGCCGTCTTTTCCTTTGCGGAAATCTATACGATCGGAAATGGCACTTTAGCATCGAATAGCACTCCGGTGAACGGCTATTATGGCTACAGTTGGAGTAAGACTATTTACACCTCCGCCGAGCTCGGAAATGCCGGACTTAGCAACCCGGCAATGATCACGGGCATAGGCTTCAACGTTGGTAACACACCGACCAACTACACCCTCACAAACCAGCAAATATTTATGAGAAGTACAAACCTTACCGTGCAGGATAATAGTATCCCAAATACTGCAAACTATATGCTTACATTCAACGGCACGGTTGTTTTCAATGGAGGCGGTTGGCATAGCGTCGATTTTACTGAACCTTTCCAGTGGGATGGCACAAGCAACATAGAAGTCGCTTGGATAAACAACCACGGTACTTGGCTGACAGGATATCCCACGTTCAGATATACTCAAACTACGGGATATATGGCGTCATATGCACAAGCTGATGGCAGTTTTCCTACCGGCAACGGCACTCTCACATACAATCGTCCGAACATACAGATTCATGCAACTCAAAACTTTCCTGATGTGCCCACGCTTTTTGTGTATCCTTCGTCCGTAGATTTTGGCGAACTTCGCTTTGGACAGACCTCTGATCCCATCAATATCAGAGCATCAAACTATGGAGAAGGCACGCTTAATCTCAGCGCTGCAGACGTCTCTATTTCGGGGACTCATGCTGCTTTATTTGATATCGACACATCAAACCTTCCTGCATCTCTTGAGATGGCAGAGAACGTCCAAATTCCCGTCACAGTCACCGGAAGCATTGCCGGTGCAATAAACGCTACTTTCACCATCACCTATGACGGCGAAGATCACGACGTTCCACTAAGTGTAAACGTGCTTCCTCAAGGAATAGTGGATATTGGAGACGGAACTCTAACCCAACGCTTCCCCTTTGGTCATTTATATGGCTATGAACGCTCTGCAGCGGTTTATACCATGGACGATATAGGCGCTGTGGGCATGATCCAAAGTATTGGCTGGCACTGTTCTGCAAGCGGGAACATTTCTATCCCTTATAAAATATACGCAGGCTCAATTGATTCAAACCAAGTGCCCAGTGAGTCTTTCCAATCTATGACTGCCGGTCTGACACTCGTGAAACAAGGTAATCATACCTTTAGCACTACCGGGTGGCACAGCTTTGAGCTTGATGTTCCTGTTGTTTACACCGGCGGAAACTTGCTCATTGCAGTGGAGAACAACTACGGCGGCACTGGAACCGGCGGCTATCCATATTTCTACTATACCACGAGCGGACAAAACTCACACGCATACTGGCAACAAGATAATTCTCAACCTACTGCAAGCGGCAATTTTAATGCCCTGCGCCCAAATCTCAGGCTCATGATGGGTGATCTCACCGGCGATCCACAGCTGATGGTAAACCCGCAAGTCATGAACTTTGGCACGGTTTTCAATGGCGCACAGATAGGCCCTCGCAATATCACTCTTGCAAATATCGGCGGCGGCAGCCTCACCGTGAACCCCGGTGATATCTCTATGAGTGGAACTCATGCCGCAGAATTTAGCTATAATACAGACGCTTTACCTGTCACCTTAGAATCTGCCGAAACGGCTCATATACCCGTCTATGTCACAGGAACCACGCAAGGCGATATCTCGGCTACTATTACGGTTAACCACGCAAGCGGAACTCATAACGTGGCACTACAAGCCGATGTTCTGCCTCCGGGAATTGTGATCGTGGGAGATGGCACAGCAACCCAACGTCAACCCTTTGGACATGTTTGGGGCTATGAACGCTCTGCCTCAATTTATACTTCACAAGAGATAGGCGGAGTGGGCATGCTTCATCAAGTAGGCTGGTATTGTAATAGCGGAGGCACGGCAAATATGCCATATAAAATCTACGCAGGCACCACCACTCAGACCGCACATACAGCCGTAACCTTTGATCAGCTCACACAAGACATGCAGTTGGTAAAACAAGGAAACCATCATTTCACAGAAACAGGTTGGAATATGTTCCAGCTTGATATGCCCATCCCTTATGTGGGCGATAACCTTATGATTGCCGTAGAGGTAAACCATGGTGGTTCAGGCGGCGGCACATCACCTTCATTCCATTATACCAGCGACAGCATAAACTCACACATGATTTGGTATGCGGATGGTAATATGCCCACCGGAGCCGGCAACTTAAATATGTACAGACCAAATATCATGATGGCTTTAGGCGAACTGGGAGGAGACCCTCAGCTGGTAATGTTCCCGGATGCAATCAACTTCGGCGAAGTAGCCAATGGTGGAATCTCTGAACCCAGAAACGTCACAGTAGCCAATATAGGCGGCGGCAGCATCACGCTCAATGAAGCTGATGTCTCATTCACAGGAAATCATGCCGATCTGTTTAGCTATGATGCCTCTGTATTCCCCATCGTGTTGGACTCTGCAACATCCCTCCAGATCCCCATTGTCGTTTCAGGAACGACAGCAGGAAACGTCTCGGCAAACTTCAATGTCACTTGGGGAGGCGAGACCATCACCACCTCACTCAGTGCAACCATTCTACCTCCGGGGTTGGTAGTGATAGGCACTGGAACCTCAAATCTCAAGCTCCCTGTGAACCCCTTCTACGGTTATTCCTACACCCAACAGCTCTACCTGCAAAGCGAGATCAACATGGAAGGTCAGCAGATAGAACAGATCGCCTTCTATTGGAACGGCGCAGGTGTGGGCAATCTCACCAAAGACTGGGTTGTTTGGATGGGACATACCAGCCAGAATACCTTGACGAGCTATATCCCCATCAGCCAGATGACGCAAGTGTTCGATGGCGAAGTCTTGGCAACCGCCACTCCCGGCTGGGTCACCATTGAATTAGAGATGCCTTTCGCCTACAACAACACCGACAACTTGGTGATTGCCGTAGATGAAAACACGCCCAGCTATGACGGCTCTGCTCAATTCTACTATTGCACAAATGCTACTACCTCTCGTGCACTACGCTATTATAACGACGGCACCAATCCTGACCCTACTTCTCCGCCTGCCCCGGATATATTGCAGGGCTTCCCTAATATCAGGATGTTGATGAGCGATGTCCCCGATCATCCCGTATTGACATACTCTCCCACCGAGATACACTTCGGCGGCGCAGCTTTCGGCATGATGATGGGACCACAGAACGTCTTGGTGCGCAATATCGGCGCAGGAACGCTCACCCTTACGGAAGATGATGTCTCCTTCACCGGACCTCAAGCTGCAATGTTTAGCTATGGAGATGATATATTCCCCATAAACCTCACCACCGGACAAAGCGCGGAGATATCTCTCTTTGTGATGGGCAACCAAGAAGGCCCCATCAGCGCAAACTTCGTGATGAACCACAACGATGAAGACCACATCGTTGAACTCGCAGCAAACGTAATGACCCAAGGTTTGGTAATAGCCGAGCTCGGAGATGGGACACTGGTTAATAACGACACCGGTCAACCTGCCCCTTATGGAACTTGGTATAGAGCCTTCCGCGAGCAATATTTAATTCATGCAGACGAGCTCCACAACCATGGCGGCGGCTCAGGAAACATCGAGTCTATTGCCTTTAACGTGGCAAACCTGAATACCATCACTCCCATGACCAACTATCGTATCAGGTTCAAACACACAAACCAGACTGTTCTTACCACCGCATTCGAAACCGGTGTTTATCAGCAAGTCTTCCAGGCAGCGAGCTTTATTCCCGAAGTCGGCTGGAACACACATATATTCCAAACCCCCTTCGATTGGGACGGTACATCAAACATAATTGTAGATATAGTTACAGATATGTGTGCAGGTGCTTATGCCCGAAACGCCAGCACCTATTTCTCAACACTTACGTTCAACTGCACGGCACGCTGGCAATCTGATAGCGGAAGTGGTGATACTGCCACCACGGCAAGCTATCTATTGATGGATAGACCCAATATGAAGCTTGCTATGTCGCAGCTTGATGCCATTGACATCTCCGCCGTCTCGATAACAGGCTCAACCACGCCAAGCGTAGAATCAACCGTCACTTACACGGTTAGAATTCGCAACCTCTCTCCCGAACCCGTGAGCGGCTATGATGTAAACCTCATGGTACAGAGAGGAACTGCCGATCCTATGATCGTTGACACCGCAGCAGGAACCACATTACAGCCCATGCAAACTGCAGATATAGAGCTTGAATGGACTCCGACGATTGTAGGAGAAGCTTTGGTGTATGGACACGTCGATTTTGACGAAGACGAAAACCTGAACAATAACTATACCACTCCGTTGATTGTAACTGTGATGGAAGCAGGCTTAGCTGTTATCCAATTAGGCGATGGAAACATGGTGAATGGTGATACCGGTGCTCCCGCGCCCTATGGAACTTGGTACAGATCCTTCCGTCAGCAATTCCTCTACAAAGCAGATGAATTGTATGCAATGGGAGCCGCGCCCGGACTCATCACCGCTCTGGCATTTAATGTGCAAAGTCTCGACACATGTTCACCCATGCCAAACTATCGCATTAGAGTCAAGAGCACTAACCAAACAACCTTAAGCACATCATTTGAAACAGGAGTTTATGAGCAGGTCTTCCAATCTGCAAGCTTTATGCCCACTGTAGGCTGGAATATGCACGCCTTCTCAACTCCATTTATATGGAACGGCACAGATAACATCTTGGTAGATATCGTCACAGACGTATTGCAGGGCAATTACACTCGTAACGCCCTTACATATTTCACCACCACGCCCTTCAACAGCTCCTTACGCTACCAAAATGATAGCAATCCCGGAGATACAGGCACCACAGGATCTACCCTTACGGATAGATCAAACACCAGATTCTACATGATAATAGACGACATGGGCAGCCTTTCCGGAACCGTTTTGGAAGACGGATATCCCGTGCCAAATATGCTCATCACCGTGGAAAACACAGTGTTTAACACCACTACAAACCAAAACGGTCAATATAACTTCGGCTTTGTTCCCGTTGGAACCCAGACCGTCACCGCCAGCAAGAATGGTTATACGGATGTGACCCACACCGTGGTGATAGAAGAAGATGAAGAAACCGTGCAGAACTTCACCGTAGTAGGAACTCCCGAATTTGCCCTCAGTGATTACGAGTGGGATTTCGGCGACGTCACCATCGGCGGAAGCGCAAACAAGACCTTCCAGATAATCAACGCCGGCGGCGGTGAACTTACTATCAACTCCATCACCCATTCCGGCAGCGGAGCCTTTGTGCTCACCCAGCCAAACCTCCCCGTCACCTTACGTTCGGATCAAACCCTGAACCTGCCCATCTCCTTCACGCCTGCCGTTTTAGGCGAGATCTCGGCTACATTCACGATCACTGATGATCAGAACAACCGCTATATCCTCACCGGCAGAACGAAGCCTGTTTTAGGCGAAACAAACCAAGCCACAGACAAAGAAAGAGCAGGCAGAACAAACAGAGCAAGCAGAGACGTTCATGAACTTATAGTAAGTGGAAACGGCGTTCACAGCATCAGCATAGGAACCGGAACTGAAAACGCTCGTATCCCCATGGACTTCTACTACAGAAACTCAATGTACCAGACCATATTCACCAGTGATGAGCTTAGCGGCTTCATCGGCATGGTCACGGGAATCAAGCTATATAACGACTTCAGTTCAAACCTACCCTCCACGCCCGCAAAGATCTGGCTGGGCAGAACCACACAAACAAACCTCAGCGGCGGATGGATCTCATCAAACGACCTGACTTTGGTCTATGACGGAAACCTGAACTTACCCTCCGGTCAGAACACAATTGCCATAAACTTCCCGGAGCCTTTCCTCTTCATAGAAGGCGGAAACATGGTTCTTCTGATGCAAAGACCCTATGACGATAACTGGCACAGCTCCGCCGACTATTTCAAATGTCAGACCGGAGCGCCAAACCGTGCCCGTAATGCATGGAGTGACAGTGAACAATATAATCCCACGAACATGACGGCAGGAAGCACCACCGGTCAATATCCCATGATCACCTTCGAGGTCATCCCCGGCGGCGTAGGACACATTGAAGGCATAGTCCGCGGCGAAGACGGCTCTCCCCTTTCGGGAGTCTTGGTCAATCTCGATGTAAGAACATCCGTCACCTCAGATGCAAACGGTTTGTTCTATATCAATAACCTCTTGCCGAACGACTATCAGCTGACACTCTCACGCTATGGCTATCTCACCCAAACCATTGATGTAACCATAGAAGAAGACGTCACCGAAGAGCTGGATATCACCATG
Organism: Candidatus Cloacimonadota bacterium; assembly: GCA_012839325.1. Classification (GTDB taxonomy): domain Bacteria; phylum Cloacimonadota; class Cloacimonadia; order Cloacimonadales; family Cloacimonadaceae; genus UBA5456. The sequence goes on along the minus strand of DUNQ01000143.1, from coordinate 890 downwards.
GAAGAGATGCCGCAGGTATCCATCTTAGGAACTATTGTAGCCAGCGATACCGGAGACGGAATTGCAGACGCTACGCTGAGTTTCACAGGATATGCAGACTACAGCGTCACCACGAACGCCGCAGGCGAATTCATAGTAGATTCAAACGTATATGCATATAATGACTATGATTACACACTCACCGCGGCAGGATATACCGCACAGACGGGCACCATCGAAGTCGGTCCTCAAGATTACGATATGGGAGTCATCACCATGGAGGAACTCGCCTTTGCACCCACACAAGTTGCAGCCGAGATCAGCCCCGACTACAGCTCTGTAAACATCAGCTGGAACCCGCCCGACCCCGATGCTTTTGAGATCGTCGAAAGCTTCGAAGGCGTGTCTTTCCCGCCCACGGACTGGACTCAGACCATCACCAATAACGGTCCTCCCAACATGCACGGCGTTCGCCCCACTTGGAGTAGATTCAGCGTTGCCGAAGGCGTAACCCCCAGTGATGGCGATCATCAGGCAGGAATTGCTTGGATTGCCGAACATCAAGATGAATGGCTCTTTAGCCCCGGTTTCACCTGTCCTCCCGATGCCTACGTGAGATTTGACACTCACCTCGAGATGGGCTCTGAAGGCGGAGACCACTATTACGTGAAAGTAAGCTTGAATAACGGCGTAAACTGGGAAGTTCTCTGGGATGGCGCAGCCCAGCCCACAGGCTTAAATAGCTACGATACCCCCGTTACCATCGACCTCACCCAGTATGCCGGACAAGAGATCAAGCTCGCCTGGCATGCCGATGACGGCGACGATGCTTTCGGAATGTGGTATAACTGGTATATCGATAACGTCTATATAGGTAACTTCGTGCGCACAGAGCAGCTCAGCCCGCTTGC
>DUNQ01000129.1 GCA_012839325.1 Candidatus Cloacimonadota bacterium | reverse complement strand
TGGTATAATCACAATTTTCACGGGGATATTTACTCAGATATTCCCGCAACATAAGGGTATGCGAAATCTGCAGGTCGTTCAGACCCGGCATTTTTATATTTACCCCCTTCCTCTTAGAAGAAATATGAGTTCAGAAAATATAAAAATGCCGGGTCTGAACGACCTGCAGATTTCGCATACCCTTATGTTGCGGGAATATCTGAGTAAATATCCCCGTGAAAATTGTGATTATACCATAGTAAACCTCTTGGTTTGGGGTCTTATCTACGAAAACAAGTTCTTGCTTTATAAAGAGCGTTTGATCATCTTCAATACGCGTCATAGCTATGTCTTCTTTCCCATTGGGGAAGAGCTTAGCCCTGATGAGCTTAAAGAGCTGATCGCGCTATTCAAAGAATATTATCCCAAAGCGGAGATGATCCTGATCCCAAAAGAATATTTGGATAAGCATCCCGATTTCGGCGATTTCTTTGAAATCCGTGAAGATAGAGATTGGGCGGATTACATCTATTCAAATGAAAATATGGTGACGCTAAGCGGCAGAAAGCTGGCTAAAAAGAAGAATCTTATCTCGCAATTCAGGCGCGCATATCCCGATTATCATGTGATGAAAATCACTGAAGACCGGCTGGAACACATCATGCAATTCACTAAGAAATGGCGTCGCGAGCGAGATATAGACGATCCTTATCTCAATACAGAATTCAAGGCAATCCAAAATGCCATAGATAATTGGAACAGTTTGCCCATAGAAGGCATCATCATTTGCAATAATAATAAGATCGCCGCATACTCCATATTCAGTCAGCAAAATGCGGATATGGCAACGGTGCATTTCGAGAAGTTTGATCCCTATATGAAAGGCAGTGCGCAGGTCATCACTTGGGAAACCTCAAAGTATCTGCAAAGCCGCTATACTTGGCTAAATCGTGAGCAGGATATAGGTCTGGCGGGGCTGAGACAGGCTAAGCTCAGCTATGTTCCGGATCGTCTGGTTCCTTTCTTTGGGTCCGTGCTAAAAGTATAAAAGTAAAGCCCCAAGTAGTAAGAAAAGCGAGCACAAAGGCGAGGATGCGCCTCGGGCGCGGGTTCATCGCCATCTGCCAAACCACGGGGTAGCTATCGTGTTTTAGCCACCTATTGCGCATGATCATCAAAGTGGGATGGTATCTTACCTCCAAGAGCTTTTCCAGCTGAGCGATGAAGCGATGGTTATAGCTCCTGCTGGCTTTGAGACCTCCCAGATGGTAATAAGCGTAGCCGCGATAGTCAAATTCGGGCAGCTTTTCAACCAATGCGTTAAATCCTTTGTCAAATAGCTCTTCGGCTAAAGGATCGTGAGTAAGATCCCAATATTCATGCAGCCTGATGAGCACGCCGAGCATGCCGTCGAGCACAAAGTAAGGCTCTTCGGCGGGATATTCCATATACCAATAGCTGCTGTCCGAAAGTGCAACGCTGAGCCCTGCCACGCCGGGAACCAGGCTGTATAACATCTTTTGGGCAATCAAATATGTGGGTTCATCCCTATCCGATGCAGCGCGGATGGCAATCGCATTCATCGCCACAGCCTGAGTAATAGCGGAAGACCACGGCGCTTTCAGCTCGTAATCGGGATAGTCAAAGTGATATTGCATCAGCGCAATAGAATCGTTTACTACGGCATTCTTAATCAGCCAATCAGTGTGTTTTATGAAGCTTTCATCGCCCATCCCCGCCTTACGATAGATGTTTTGAGTAAGCGCTTCGGCGGCTATGAATAGCGGATTGTATTGATTCCCATATCTGTTATAGCTCTGCATCACAATGCCGTCCTCATCGCGTATGGCCACTTGATGGATTGGGCGTTTAAAGAGCTTCTGCGCTGCTTTATCAGCAAAACCTAAGATCTGGGGCTCCATCACCTGCCAGACCACACTCACGAAAATTAAAGCTATTGCTAATGAGAAGGATATCACATATTTGCGGGACATTTGGGGTTATTTTCTCCTTTTGAAGATAAAACTGAGGGCATACATGCTTGCTTGGACGATGACTATGGTTGCGCCGGTGGGCAGGTCAAAAACGAACGAGAGATAGAAGCCTATCAGCGCGGATAGCACCGCTGCAATGGCAGAGATCAGGATGATCCAGCCCAGTCTGCTTGCGAGATTGAAGGCTATCACCGCCGGCAAGATCAGCTGCGCTGTCACGAGTATTATGCCCGCGCTTTTGAGATTCAGCACGATATTCGCTGCCAAAAGCAGATAAAAGAGATAGTCTATGAAGGTTGCGCGGATGCGGAAAACCTTTGCCATCTCAGGGTTGTAGCTCAAGTAGAAGAGCTCTTTGTAGAAAATGAGGATAAAAAGGATATTCAGGACGTTCAGGATCCCCAGTGCCCACACCTCGGAGATACTGATAAGAAGCACATTACCAAAGAGATAGCTGGAGAGATCGAAGGCATAGTTCTTGCTTAGCGAGATCAAGATGATCCCCAGCGCCATGGAAAGCGAGAGGAAGATGGTTATCGTATTTGCTTCCTGTATCTTCTCTTTGCGCGAAAGCCAGGAGATCAGAAGTGCAACAATGCTCACGAATATCCATGCGCCCAGTGTGAGATTCATGCCGCTGATGAGGGCAATGGCTATCCCCGCAAAGGCAATATGCGAAAGCGCTTCGCCCATGTAAGAGATGCGCCTGAGCGTTACATAAGGCGCAAAAACTGCCAACGAGATGCCGCTGAGAATGGCGCCGATGAGGGCAACTATTATAAATCCTGGCATCTAATAATCCTTTTCAATCAGGCGTGTGTGTTCGTCGAAAGTCTTGTCAATCAGCTGCTGATCAATGAGTTCCGAGTGATCGTGGCAATGCAGAGTCTTGTTTAGGCAAATCAGGAAGTTGCTGTATTTATTCAGCGTGTGTAGATCGTGGGAGACTGTGATCACGGTCTTGCCGGCGTCGTTGAGCTCTTTCAGCAGCTTAAAAAAGCTTACCACGCTGTGGCGGTCTATGCCCGCTTCCGGCTCGTCTAAGATCAGATATTTGCTATCCGAGAGGATGGCGCGGGAGAGCATCACGCGTTGGAACTCTCCGCCGGAAAGGTTGCCGATGGGGCTGTGTGCCTTGTCTATGATGCCCGTATCTTGCATGATACTTAGTGCGCGCTCGCGGTGTTCATCGCCCACTCTCCTGCCCCAGGGGATGCGTCCGGCTATGCCCATCAGAACTATGTCCAATGCGGTTGCAGGGAAGCCTCTGTCGTATTCCTCTCTTTGAGGAAGATAGCCGAAGCCATTGTGTTTCAGCCAGCTATCGCGCGGGGAATCATCTATCAAGATCTTGCCTTCGCTGGGATCCTGCATGCCTAAAAGCAGCTTGATCAGGGTGGATTTACCGGCGCCGTTTGGTCCTATTATCGCCGCAAAAACTCCGTCCGGTATGGTAAGATTGATGTCTTTGAGAATGCTGATGCCTCCTACGCGGTATTGAACATCTCTGAACTCAATCATAGTTCATCAGTCCTCGTCCTGCGGGGCTGTAATGGGGCTAAATGCCTTCTTCATCTCTTGCCAGTTTCTCAACAGAAGCTCTGCGATTCCCTCAGGCTGGAAGCTGTGTCCAATGGGGTCTAAAGTGTGGATATCCAGCTTATATTCCTTGGCAAGAATCTCGGCAGATTTGGGGTTCTGCTGAGGCTCTATGAAGATGCTTTTCACCTTGTGGCTTTGTATCTTCTCGCCCAATCTGCTCAGCTGTCTTGCGGTGGGTTCTTTGCCGGGCGAGCTTTGCACCCAGCCTAAATAGTCTATGTCATACTCGCGCGTAAAGTAATGGAAGCTATTGTGATAGGTCACCAATGCGGGGCTATCCAAGCCTTTGCGCTCTTGTGAGATCTGCAGGTGGGCCTCATCCAAAGAGCGGGCGAGGGCTTCATAATTGTGATTCACCAGCGGGGCGAGATCGCTGAAACGCTCTGCTAATATGCTTTTGAGCTTCATATTCAGCCGCTGCATCATGGATACGGAGGTCCAAAGATGAGGGTCTGCGCCTGCGTGATGGTGATCATCATCATCGTGATGGTGGAGCTGATGCTCTCGAATTTGCTCTAAAGAATCGAGAGCAATCAGGTCACCAAGAAGATCGGAAACTACTATTGTCTTTTCCTTTAGGGTTCTTAAGCGTTGCTCTATCATCGCTTCCAGTCCCATGCCGTTTACGATGATGAGGTCAGCCTTGTTTAAGTCTTTGAGATCACTGGGTTGAGGGCTGTATGTGTGAACCGAAGCATTGGGCGGGATCAGTGAGCGCACTCTTGCGCCGTCGCCAACCAATTCTTTGATCATCAGCTCATAAGGATAGATGGAGGCAAGGATGAGCGGTCCTTGTTCTGCCTCTTCTTTCGGTGCGGGATTGCAGGCGCTAAGTAGTATCGTCGCTGCAATCAGCATTAAGATGAGCTTTTTCATAAGCCTTTCTCCCATTGTCTTCTATTATCTTTGTTTATTCCATGGTGCGGAGCATGGTGGTAAGCGTTCTTACGCCCACGCCGGTTGCTCCAGGGCCATCGGTTCCTTTGGGTTTATCCGTGAAGGCTGTGCCGGCTATATCCATGTGTATCCAAGGTTTATCTTGCACAAATTGGTGGATAAATAAGCCTGCGGTGATGCAGCCTGCAAAGGGACCACCGATGTTCTTCAGGTCTGCCGCTTCGCATTTCATCAGCTCGTTATAGGGCTCGTGCAAGGGCATTCTCCAGATTCTCTCTCCGCTGATCTCGCTGGCGGCATGAAGCTTTTCATACCACTTGTCGTCGTTGGAAAGCACAGCAGTAAAGTCTTTGCCGAGTGCGCCAACAGCGGCTCCGGTGAGCGTTGCGATATCAAGGATGCGGTCTGCCTTTTCCTTCTCTATGGCAAAGTGCACTGCGTCGATGAGGGTGAGGCGTCCTTCTGCGTCCGTGTTGTGGATCTCAATGGTCTTTCCGCTCATGCTGGTGAGGATGTCGCCGGGGCGATATGCATCTGAGCTCACCATGTTCTCGGCTGCAGCGATGATTGCCACTACGTTCACTTTGAGCTTGAGTGCAGAGATCGCAGCCATGGTTCCTATCACGGCGGCTGCTCCGCTCATGTCGCTCTTCATAGTGGTCATACTGTTTCCGGGCTTGATGCTGTATCCGCCGGAGTCGAAAGTCAGGCCTTTGCCTACAAGCGCGGTAAGCGAGTTCTTCTTATCCGGATTGCCGGTATAGCGCATGATGATGAGCTTGGGCTCGTTCTTGGAGCCGCGTCCCACAGCGAGGAAAGCTTCCATCTTCAGCCTGCGAATGCGATCTGCATTGAACACATCTATGGAGAGGCCATAGTCCAAGGCTACTCTCTTAGCTTGATCGGCGAGCGCATCGGGTGAGAGCACGTTTGCAGGCTCGTTCACAAGATCACGCGCAATGATGGTAGCGTCTGCAAATATCCTGCCTTCCAGGATGCCACGATTGAGGTAGCGGTTTGTCTTTGCATAATATACCAAGTGTACGTTGTCCGGCTCGTGATGCTTATAATCCGAGAGATATTTTGAATACTTATAGCTGGTGAGCAGAGCCGTTTCTGCAAGGATGTGCCCTATCGCCAGCTCGGCAAGAGGCACCTCAAAGGCATAGTGGAAGTAGATATTAGTTGCTTTCATGCGGATTGCTTCACGCCAGCAGGATGCCATATATCCCTTCAAAACAGGCTGGGTAAGCTTGTCTTTTTGACCCGCTCCACAGAGGATAACATTCTGCTTCTTTCCTTTTACCAGGCGCATGAAACTGCGGATGTTTCCTTTGCCAAACTTGAATTCATCAGCTTTGATAAATTCATCGATACTGTCATGCAGTGCATCGCTGAAGATGCCCGTGCGTTCAAAAACGCCGTCCTCTTCGTGCATGACAATCAGGGTTTCCATATATTCCGGTAACTTCCGGCTTACATCGATTTTCATGATTACTCCTTTGTTTTCACATTATTACATATTAAAAATCTTCTGATAAACTTAAGAATATCTGCGGCTTTGACACTCGTGAGAGATCGCTTTGCCAAGAGATGTCCATCTTGAGTACGAAATAGCCGAGATTCAGCCGTGGCCCGAAGCCATAGCCCAGTTTGATGTCTTCGAGGCGTCCATTTCTCATGCCTCTAAAATGCTTGTTCTCATCCCAAACGGCGCCCGCATCAATGTAGGCTGAACCGCGGATATTGCCCAAAGTGATGGGCAAGGGAAACGCCAGGGAGAGGTAATCCACCATGGGGAAGCGCAGTTCTATGCTGCCCAAGACCTTCTTATGTCCGGCAAGATTGTAAGGCAGAGCGCGCACTCCATTGTATCCGCCCAGCGAAAAGCGAGCAGGGGAAGAGCCATGACTGAGCCCGCCATTCAGCCTCATTGCAAGGCTGTAGCGCTTTGAAAATAGTATGTATTTACGATAATCTGCCAGGTGCGTGAAGTGTTCCATATCGTCTTTAGCAAAGCTCTTTTGCACGGAATATAAGGCGCGGGTTCCCAGCATCGGCCCCGTGGAACCATAGAGCGCATTATCAAAGACGAGGTTAATTCCCGGGGTATAGATCAAGCCTTCTAAGGGATCTGCCGCATCTTTGATCCATGTTCCGCTTGCTATGTTCTGATGTGGCAACCAGTCTAAATTCAGCTGATACTTGTAGAACATATTGTCAAATTCCATGCGTGCAAAGCGACTGAAAGGATAACGCAAAGTGCCATAGACTCCGCTCTGATATTGGCGATAGCGCAAGTAATCCCAGTTAGTAGGATCATACCTGCGCACATAGGTCTCATCATAGAGGTTAAACACACCTCCGCCCACATCCAGCCTGCGTTTGAGGTAGATGTAAGAAAGCACGAGATTGGTCTCTTTGAGACGGTCTGAAAGCCCTAAACTGATGCCTATCCCATGATCGCCCATGAGGTCGCTGAGCCCAAGCTCTATGCTGCCCAAAACGCCGTAGGATGAAGAGTATGCCACTCCTCCCCACACGCTATCAAGAGCGAAGGACGGACGATATTTCTTGATGAAAGGTGCTTGCTCGGAAGGACTTTGCGGCCTCTCATCCCATGAATAGTTAGCCTGAATGAGATTGCTATCCGGCAAGGAAGGCTCAAAGCCGCCGATGAAAGGACGTCTTATCTCCTGATATGCCGGCTGCGGACGCTCCACTTTCTCTTTCTTGCGCGGACCATAATAATCCAAAAGCCCGAAGTCTATCCTATCCAAGAGGTCATGCTCAAGCTGCACCAATTGCCGCTTTGGAGCATCCTCATACATGAGATCATCCAACGGCGAGATGCCGAAATATATGTTCCAAGCGCTGTCAAAATAGTTAGATAATACCAGATGATCGAGATCTGCCGAGATATCTGCATTGAAGGTTCCGCAAAGCAGCTCCGTGATGCGTGCTTGGATGTTGCGCTCAGGATCGATCATGCGCAGATTTGAGATGCCATCTTCACTGCTGACATAGACTATCCGCCCGTCTTGCAAATACATAGGCCACTGCGAGTCATACACCCCGTCGGTGATTTGCCACATCTCTTTAGTGGCGATATCCAGCTCAAAGATGCCGGAACTCAGATTGGCAAAATAGCCGTATCTACCTATATCATCGTTCTCTATGCGCTCGGAGCTAAAGATTATCCTCTTGCCATCCGGCGAAAAGCGAGGCTGTGCATCGAAGTAGCTATCTTCCGTGAGCCGCGTAAGTTCCCGGCTTTCCAGGTCAAAGAGGTATATATCGCACTTGATATCCTCTTGCCCGCTTAGCACGACGCTCTTCCCATCAGGCGATACATCCAGCTCAAAGATGGCGCTAAGCTGCGGTATCTTAATGCTTTCTAAGAGCTTACCCTTATCCACATCGAGGATATGAATCCTATCTCCCGTCGAGCTTTTTGCTGCAAAAGCCAGCCTCTTTCCATCAGGGAACCAGCTCAGATTCGTGCGTCTGAAATAGAACTCCTCCATCTTCCCGCTCTTTTCACCGGTGATGATTTTCTTTGGCTTGGAGATGCCGTGACTACCCGCCACCCAGACGCTGAGACGTGCCCCTGCATCCGAGAAATAGGCATAACGGCTTCCATCCGGAGAAAAGCGCGGCGAAAAGTTCATATAAGAGCCATCTTCTTTGTGATCGGTTCGCCTCTCAAATGCTTCTTGCGGCACAAGATGCGAGTTTATCACGGGATAATAATCGCGCTTGAGTTGATACTTCCAGCGGGACTCCAGCTCTTCAAACTTCATCCCAAATACACGCTTTGTGGATTCTTCGAGATTGCTCATCGTGCGCAGAGTATAGAAATACTCGCTAACCTTATCACGCCCATACACTTCGGCGATATAAGCCAAGAAGCTTTCACCCAAGCGATAGGCATAATATCCGCTGCTATAATCCAGGGAAGTGGACTTATCATTCACCACCATGTCCATGATAAACATGTTGTTATAGTCATCTTCGCTGCCGATGGCGAGATACTCGGGCAGCCCTTCCGAAAACCAAAAGGGGAAGGATGTGGGACGTAAGTGCTCTACAGCGCTGACGATGCGACTATCCAAAGCGTTTATATAAGCATGCGTAAGTTCGTGCGTCAAAAGCTTTTCGAGATTGTTATAACTGCCGTCAAAGGGAACCGCAACCCTATTTCGCAGGCTTTCCGTGAAGCCGCCAACCCCTTCCGAGAGCAGCGGATAGATGATATTCGTAGCCTGAAAGTCTGTCTTTGAAGAATAGAAAACGATGGGTATACGGCTGAGGATGGGATACTTAAGATTATCTTTGAGATAGTAGTAGATTTCCTCCGCCATGAGCGCGGCGGTTTTGCCAAATTCGTCCTCGCCGGCGGGGAAATAGATATCGAAGTGCATGGTGCTGAGAGTTGACCAATCCTGAGGCACAGCATTGACTTTATTCTTCCCATAACTAACTGCACCCAATAGAGTTGCAGATAGCAGCAGCCAGAGCGAGATTATCCTTTTCATAAGCTAAAAGATGGATATCTTGAGATATTTCTTTGGATTTGCTTTGATATCTTCGATGAGCGCATCCAGCTTGTCAACTGATTGCAGGATATTATTATAGAGCTCGTCATCGGTGAGAATCTTGCCCGCGCTGCCTTTCCCCTCGGAGATGGCATCCACACTGCGATTGAGCTTCGTACTCAGCGTGCTGAGACTATCAAGCGTGCTATTGATCCTGTTCATAGTAGCGGGAGCCACGTTAATTGCATGCAAGAGCGACTCTTGGCTCTCATCCACGAAGAGATTTATACGCCCCGTGAGATCATCCACCTCGCCGATGAGTAGCGCGAACTCATCTTTGAGCATATCGATGCCGCCCCTTGCGCTTCTGAGCGTGCCATCTGCGCGCCTGATAAGGCTTTCGCCCTGATCGATGATGCCCCCATCTTTGCGAATAGCATGTAGAATCTCATCCACCTGTTCAAGGGTCTTGCCCGCTTTTGCGATCATCGCCATCATGCCGGCAGGATCTTCGCCCAGCTGAATCTGACTGAGATCCATCTTTTCTTTATAATTTCCCGGCTCAATATTCAGACTTTTGCTGCCCATAAGGCTATCTTCGATATAGAACCTACTTCCTTCTTGCAGAGTGATATCGGTGGATATATTGCCGCTCACGAGTATGCCTTGCGGATGCAAAACGACGCTCTTGACACGCCCCGCCTCCATGCCGCGATACATGATCTTATCGCCGGTTTCCAGCCCCATCACGTTCGTGAAGAGCACTCTGAGGTTTTGCTGACTCTTCAGATCCAGCCGATTTGTAAGCCAGAGATAGCCAAAAAGCAGGATAAGGAGGATAAGCAAAGTCCAGATCCCCGTCTTGATTCTCGTGCTGCGCAGGTGTTGATAAAATTTTGCCATAAGTCTATATTCTTTTAGGTTTTAAGTTTCTTTTTCTCGGCTGCCGGGAAGAGAACATTATTGAGTATCAATCTATATCCCGGCGAGTTTTTATGAAGATCGAGCACAGTCTCGGGATCACCCACAAAGTGTTGATAATCCTCAGGATCGTGCCCGCCATAGAAGGTAAAAGTGCCTTTACCCAGGTTGCCGTGAATATACTTAACATCTTCCTGACCTGGCACTTCGGCAAGGATGATCACGCTCTTTTTCACTTTATTGCGGAAGAAAGAAGTGGTCTGCCCCATAAATCCGTTCACGATTGCCGTATGATTTTGGGTCAGCATAGTGGGCACGGGATCGTATTTCGCAGAAAAATCGAAGAGCAAGAAATAGTCGCCTTCCGCCCCGCGTATCTTGCTCAAATCTGTGGCATCTATATCGGAATATTCGTAAATATAAGGATTTGTAGTGAGATTGAAATTCTCAAAAGCAAAGCAGCGATCGTAATTGAGTTTATCGGCATAATCAGGATCAATCCCATCGCCATCTATCACGCTATCAACGATATCCACCCCGCGAGCAGCCAGCGCGATATCGATCGTATCCGTCGCCGCACACATGGCAAAGAGGAAGCCACCTGAGACCACATAATCGCGTATCTTCTCAGCGATATCGTGTTTGAGCTGCCAAACCTTTGCATAGCCATGCTTTCGGGCTTTGGCTTCATTGATGCGCACCTCTTCGAGATACCAATCCGCATTGCGATATGAGCCATAAAACTTGCCATATTGTCCCGTGAAATCCTCGTGATGCAGATGCAGCCAGTCATAATCGCTGAGCTTCCCCTCGAGCACCTCATCGTCCCAAAGCTTGTCATACTCTATCTCGGCATACTCCAGCGCCATGGTTACCGCATCGTCCCAAGGCAAGGAATTCGGCGGAGTATATACGGCGATCTTAGGCTCTTTTTCCAGCGTGATCACCTCCATATTCGCCTCTTGAATGCTTTGATAAATGCTTGCCACGGTGGAACTTGATACGCTCTCGAAGCGCACTCCGCGGATGTTGCAAAGCGCCACGATCTGCGGATTATCAGGGAAAAGGAAGCTGCCGCCACGATAGTTCAGAAGCCACTTTACCACCATCTCTTCTTTGAGCCCCGCAAAGGCGATGCCATAAGCTTTGAGATGGTCGGTCTGAGTTTTATCCATGGGAATGAGAATCTCGGCGCTGAGAATACTAAAGGAGAACGCAGCTAAGATCAGTATTAAGCACATCTTAGCCAGTCTTGAATGAATCTGATTTATCAAGGCTCATCTCCTTATAATTTATTTCGACAAATAGTGCCGATTTTGTGATAACATCTGATTTTAAGCCGCCTCTTGTCAAGCTAAATCTTTTTGCCGATTTTCAAATCGCGAATTATGGACGCCCACAGCACGCAAAATACTCTGTTTCAAAACATTCTATTTGACAAAAAGAGCAAAACCGCTTCATGGTCTTTTCATGAAAGAAACTATGCGAAAAAAGACCCGTCCGCTCAAGCTCGGCGACATGATGATTGGCGGTGAAAACCCCGTCAGCATCCAGAGCATGCTCAGCGTGAAGACTTCAGACATCCCCAAAGCAGGAGAGCAAATCCGCCGTCTTGCCGCTGCCGGCTGTGAGATAATCCGCTTTTCAGTGATGGATACAGACGACGCGAGTGCGATCTCGGAGCTAAAAAGCTACAGCAATCTTCCCCTGATCGCAGACATTCATTTTGACCACACTTTAGCGCTCGCCGCGATCAATAACGGCATCCACGGGCTGAGGATAAACCCCGGCAATATAGGCAGTAAGGCGAAAGTTCAAGAGTTGGTTTCTGCCGCCAAAGACCGCGGCATCCCCATCCGCATCGGCGTGAATGGCGGCTCCCTGCCCAAAGACCTGCTGGATAAATACGGACACAGCAAAGAAGCCATGGTAGAAGCGGCTCTCTCCCACGTTCACATCCTCGAAGAACTGGGTTTTTACGACATCAAAATCTCTGCCAAAGCCTCCGCCCTCCCCCTCATGTTAGATAGTTATAGAGAGCTTTCCCGCCGCGTGGACTACCCTCTACACCTCGGCGTCACCGAAGCCGGCACATTGCTTTTGGGAAGCATCAAGAGCGCGATGGGAATAGGCATTTTGCTAAGCGAAGGCATTGGCGATACGCTCAGGATAAGCCTCACCGCAGACCCCGTTCAGGAAGTATATGTAGCGCGCCAAATCCTTGTTGCATTAGGGCTTAGAAAGGGCTTGAACATAGTATCTTGCCCCACTTGCGGCAGAACTCGCATAGATCTCATCGGACTCACTCAGAGGGTAGAAAAGGCGCTGGAAAACTATCAGGATAGAAACCTCACCATAGCCGTGATGGGCTGTGCTGTGAACGGCCCCGGTGAAGCGCGCGAGGCGGATTTCGGCATTGCGGGCGGCATAGGCGAAGGCCTCATCTTCGCAAAAGGCGAGATCGTAGGCAAATATCCCGAAGATCAACTACTGGACAAGTTGGTGGAACTAATTGAAAAAGTATAATTTTAAGAAACTGTGGAACATCTTTTTTTCCTTTCTGAAGATAGGCGGCTTCACCTTGGGCGGCGGATACGCAATGATTCCGCTGATCAAGCGCGAGGTTTGCGAAAAGCAAAAATGGCTAAGCGAAGAGGAATTTTTGGATGGGCTTGCCGCCGCGCAGAGCAGTCCCGGCCCCATCGCGGTGAATATCAGCATCTATTCCGGCTACAATGCGCAAGGCATCCCCGGCATGCTGGTAGCGACTTTGGGCACGGTTCTCCCCTCTTTTGTGATCATCATTGCCATCGCTATGCTTTTCCGTGAATTTGCCGACCAAAAAGTTGTTCGCAAAGCATTTAGCGCGCTTGAACCCGCAGTTGTCGCGCTGATCGCCGTGCCGCTGATCGACATGGCAAAAAAGAGCGGGATCAACAAGCGCAATATCTGGCTTCCCTTCATCGCCGCGCTACTCGTGGGACTTCTCAACGTCACCCCCGTGATCATCATCCTCATCAGCATACTTTACACCTTATGGGAGACGCGTAAATGATTCTACTCAATATGTTTCTCACCTTTTTCAAGATCGGACTTTTCAGTTTTGGCGGAGGATATGCCATACTCGCGATGATACGCCAAGAGGTGGTGCTCATCAATCCTTGGCTCACTCAGCAGGAATTTATGCAGGTGGTGGCGATCTCGCAAATGACGCCCGGACCGATAGCCATCAATGCCGCAACCTTTGTGGGCTATCACAAAGCCGGAGTTTTGGGCTCTTTTGTATGCACATTAGGCGTGGTCATGCCTTCCTTGATCGTGATGGCGCTGATCACCATAACTTATGTTAAACTAAGGGAATTAGAGTGGTTTAAAAAGATCTTCAAACGCCTGCGCCTGCTCTCTGTGGGACTCATCGGTGCCGCGTTGATCATGATACTTCCCAAAGCGGTAGAAAGCACCTTTGCACTCGGAGTGTTCATCGTCAGCTTTTTTGCAACCTGGCGCTGGAAAGTCAGCCCCTTTACTCTGCTCATCGTCGCTGCTATTTTCGGCGCAATTTTTGGTATTGCCTAAGAGTTTTTCCACGGCTTCCCTATAGGTTTCAGGTGATGATGTGGTCATGATGTGGTCATCGCCATGAGCATATCATAGGCATTATATGAGCTGAATCCAATAGGCAAGGCATGACTTACCTGCCATAGATATCAATTACTTATGCGCTTAAGAATCGCTCGCGATATTGTTTTTTAGAGATATTTTAAGAGTTCGTCCAAAGAAAAGTCTTTTAATAGCTTTTGCCCCCTCTCTTTTTGGGGATGATTTGCGATTTTGTTTAGCTCATATTTTAGGTTTCTGTCGCTTAATTTCAGGTAGGTGAAGGAGAGCTTTTTCATCGCTTCTGCGGTGTTTTTTTCTATCTCAAAACCCAGTGTGGTGGCAAATCTTATCCCGCGGAGTATGCGCAGGCTGTCTTCCAAAAACACCACTTCTGGCTTTCTGATGGTTTGGATCAATCCTTCGCTAATGTGTTTCAATGCCATGGTGGATGGATCTTTAAGTGCTTTTGAGAATATGTTTAAATATAGAGAATTGATGGTAAAATCGCGGCGCAGGAAGTCTTTATTTATCCTTGCAAAACGGGTTTTGGGATAGCGCCTGCCGTCCTCATATTTCTCCGTTCTGCTTTGTGCAAGATCCAGGTTAAAGCCTTCATAGATAAGCTTTGCGGTGGCAAATCTGGGGAATATCTCACAACTGAGCGGCGGGTGTCTTCTCTTCAGATATTCAGCGAGTTTTGCCGCACCATTACGCTGTTCTATACAGAGATCAAAATCCCGAAAGTCGGTCTCGCCAAGCTGAAGATCGCGCGGAACACCGCCTACAATCCAAGTTCTTTTTGCAAAACTGCTGCCTTTTAATAGCTCTTGCATGAGGAGGATAAAGTCGGTTATCTTCATATCAGCTCCGAGATTACGGCGTTGGAGATAAAGAGTGCGTCGGGGTTTATCTTTAGTGTTTTGCCTTCGAGAAAGATCAGGTCCTGCGCTTTTAAACTTTTGATTTCACGAGCTTTTACTTCAAGTATATCCTCGCCGAAGCGCGCTTGATATTCTTCTAAATCTAAGCCCTGTATAAGCCTGAGATTCATCATGATGAAGTCCGCTTTGGCGCAGGCTTCTTTGTCCTCGATGCCCAAAGCTTCGCCGCGAGCGATAAGTTCTTCATACTGCGTAAGATCCGCCGGAAAGTAGTAGCGTCTTCCGCCTACATATCCCCAAGCCGATGCGCCGAATCCGAGGTAATCCCCGCCTTGCCAATAGATTAGGTTATGGCGAGATTCCTTGCCGGCACGCGCGAAGTTTGAGATCTCATATTGTCTAAAGCCATGCGTCTCATGCTGTTCTCGAATCAGGTGATACATCTCTTCCAAGGTCTCGTCTTCCGGGATGAATGAGATGTCTTTTGCAAGCGGTGATTCGGGCTCTATCTCTAAGAGATATGTGGAGATATGCTGGATGGGAAGCTCGGTCAGCTCTTGCAGGCTCGCCTCCACATCTTTGATCGACGACGAGGGGATGCCGTAGATGAGATCAGCGGAAAGATTGTGATATCCGTGGTTTTTCAGCAGCTCTATCTTGGGCGGAATGTCCTTAGCCTTATGCTTTCTGCCTAAATAGCTAAGCTCTTTGTCTATCATTGATTGCACGCCCAAAGAAAGACGATTTATGGGCGTCTTTTTAAGTTCTTGCACAAAGCTTTCGGTGATCATAATGGGATTGATCTCTAAGGTGATTTCACAGTCAGCGGCGAGGGGTAAATCCTCTAAGAAGCTGTTGATCTGCTCTGCGCTGAGCAAAGACGGTGTTCCGCCGCCAAAATATACACTATCCAGCGGGCGCGAGATATATTCACGGCTCAGTTCTTTTTGCTGCAAGAGCAATTCAAAATAGCGGCTAAAAGCTTGCCTGTTATAGGCTTTCGAAAAGAAGTTGCAATATGGGCAGCGCGAAAGGCAAAAAGGGATGTGGAGATAAAGTCCTAACGCGCGCGCCTGAAAATCCTGTTCCACCTTATGTGCGGGCTGTCGTACAGCTTATTGAATTCTATGCCTTTAGACCAAAATATCAGCCAGGGCGAGCCGGTGATATCCTGTCTGTCCAAAAACCCCCAATAGCGACTGTCTTCGCTGACGTCGCGATTATCTCCCAAAACGAAGTATTTGCCTTCGGGGATCTTAATGGGACCAAACCAATCTCTATTGAAAATGCGCCTGTCATCGGTGGACTCGTCCTGCACTCTATATGGTTCATACCACGACATATAGGACACATGATCAATGGCGTTTTTCTCGTAGGTTCTGTCTGTAATCACCCTCGGAGAATAGGGCGGGCTGGGGTATGCCTCGCCATAACATTCATAGCCGCCGGTGAATTCTTCGCCATTGATATACACGGTTTTAGCGCGGAGTTCCACGGTGTCTCCAGGCATTCCTACCACGCGTTTCACCACATTCTTGCGAGCGTAATACGTGATGTGAAAAGCGGTGAGCGGAAAGCGGCTAAAGGCTTGTTCTTTATTGATATAAATGGGATCAAATAGCTTGATAAAATTGTGTTTATAGTTCTCATGTTCCGGCGTATTTTCCTCGATCTTGGGATAGCGGAAAGTGACGATATCCTCGCGTTTGGGATCGCTGAAATAGTATTTCATCTTGTTTGCGACAAGAAAATCACCGGTGAGCAGGGTCTTTTCCATCGAAGATGAGGGGATCATGAAGTTTTGGAAAGTATAGTTACGTATGATCATAGCCACCACAAAGGCAAAGAGAATTGCCTCTATCCAGTCTTGGAGCTGGGGTTTACGGCGGCGGAACTTCTTGCCCTCGGGGACGGGGGTCAAGGTCTGTTCTTTATCTTGTCTTTTTTTAGCTTTTTCTTTTGCTGACATGCAACTTCCTTATTTTACTAAAGTTTATATTCATTAACATCTGTCTTTTATGAGGTTTTGGTGTCAAGCTGATTTTCTCGTCTTAGGAAATGCCAGAGGATTCCGGCGACTATCAGCAATCCCGTGATGATGATGCCGATGAGGCTGAGCATGGTGCTCTTTTTGTAGCTTTCGGGTTGGAAAACCAGGCGTAAAGTGTGCGCTCCGGCGGGAACCACAATCCCGCGTAATACGTGATTTACAGGATGGATGGGCAGTTCCTTTTCGCCCACGAAAGCCTTCCAGCCGGCGGGATAATAGACCTCGCTGAGCACCAAGAGCGCTTCGTCATCGCTTTTATAATCATATTCGAGTTCGTGCATTTCGGCGATGGTTTGACTAACATGAGCGCTTTCCGGCTGTTTTGCGATGGGAAGCGCTTCTTCTAATATCGCCGTTTGAGCGGGATCGAAGCCGGGGTCTGCCAGCATTCTCAGCGCTATTTCCGGCTCTTCTGCAAGACGCATTTCGGATGGGAACCACGCTCTGGGCATCACCTCTTTATTTTCATATATCACAAGGTTTTCATCGTGATATACCCTGGCACACATGGTAAGTTCCTCGTCTTCCGGGATGCCCAAAGGAAGCAGGAAATACTTGGCGTTCAGCATGTTAAGGACAGGCGTGCTAACCTCTTGCGGCTCATCTTGCAAAACTCCTCTGAGATAGCGCAGATATTCGCCATCGCGCTCCTGACTGCCGTTTAACAGTGTCAAGATATCGTCGTAGCGTTTGAGTTTTGCCGCAGAATATCCGTCCACTGTTTGGTGGTGATATGCCCACTCTCCGGCAGCTCTAACTTGTCCCATATTAAATGGATAGATGCGATAGTTATCCTCGTCTTTGAGCAGGAAATCATCGAAGTTTTTCATGCTGAAATGCTTTTCAGTCCTGTTTGTGAGCGGCTCAAGAGTCCTGAGATGTTGCCCCGTATATGGCATAAGGTCAAGAAAGCAAATTAGAGTAATGAAGATGATAAATGCTTTGCTTTTAAGCTTTTCTATCGTGTGTAAATATACATTTCCCATGCTCACGGCTGCAAACATCAGCGCCAAAGCCCCGCTCTTATATAACGCTTCGAGACGGACGCCGCGCAGATGTTGCAATTGGGAAAGAGCGTTTGCTTCCTGATAGCGCGCTTGCTCTATCGCCGTAGTGAAGGGAAGTCCGGCAAAGAGTTTCTTAGCAAAAAGCAGCCAGAGAATATAGACTGCACCTATGCTCCAAAACATTATCTTATAACGCTTTTTCCATACCT
This sequence comes from Candidatus Cloacimonadota bacterium, assembly GCA_012839325.1. GTDB lineage: Bacteria > Cloacimonadota > Cloacimonadia > Cloacimonadales > Cloacimonadaceae > UBA5456. Next base: position 20,886 of record DUNQ01000129.1, on the reverse strand, counting down.
CATTGCCCTTGTTTTCAATCACGGTTTTCAGCCCTAAAGCGGCTAAGATCACCATGTTGAATTGCAGGATGACCAAGCTCATGGAAGGCACGCGGAACTTGTTGAAAAATGGTAGATAGTTCAGGAAAATATCCGAAAGAGCGGGCGTTGCGCTGCCGAAGCTGATGAGCGTAAAGAATGCGCTGGAAATCCAGAGGAAGATGGCAAGCTTTCGTTCATAAGAGAAAAGCGCCAAAACGGCAAAGAGTAAGACCACTAAACCAAAGTAGTTATATACTTGCGTAAAAGGCATATAGCCCCAATAGTTTTGGTTGATTCCGCCCCAGAAATCGGGGATGATGAAGCCTAAGATCTCCTTGGGATGGAAGCTCCAGCCTTGGGCATAAGCCTTGTCTAAACCCTCGGCGCCGCGCATAGTGTGGCGGCTGTATTCCATCGTGCTAAGATATGGATTCATCACCGCAAGTGCCGTGAGTCCAAAGGCTAAGACTATCAAGAGCGTCCACAACCCAAAGTCTTTCAGCCTCTTGCCTTTAATGGATAAAATCAGCTCGTAAATCCAATACATTCCCAGAAATAGATAGAGATAGTAGCTGATTTGAGGATGGTTTTGCCTCAGCTGGGCAATGAGGAAAGCGGCAAAAAGACCTAAGGAAAGCATGCCGGGCTTTTGCCTCAGATAGATCAATCCCCAAAAAACCCAGGGAACATACATCATCGCCATAAATTTGGTGTTGTGTCCGATCTCTAAAAGTCCTACCCAATGGCAGGAAAAGATGAAAGCGATCGCCGCAAAGAATGCCGTGAAATCGTCCATACCCAATTGACGTATAAGCAGATACATCCCTATCCCGCCCAAGAAAAGCAGGAAGATACGCCAATTTATCAGCTTATCCGTAAGCTTGGTGATGCTCTCCACAAATGGGTAGCGCGTAGGAAAAGAAATCATGTAGGAAGGCATGCCCGAAAACATGTTCTGAGTCCAAAGCGCGCGCTCCTTGTGACTTTCGTTGTAGTCTATGATGCTCTTTGCAGCGCCTTGCCATTGCGTGATATCGGATGCTTTCGGCTCCATATTCTTATATGCAATAGGGAAATACAAGGTGCTGAGCAAGATGAAAATGACGGCTATAAATATCCACGGGAGATACTTTTGGGGTAGTTCAAAGCGCAATTTCTTCACTGCTTCTTGCTTTACTTGAACTTTTGGATTGACTTTTTTACGGCTCATAAAATCCTCTATCTATATCTGTATTAGGATTCAGTTTATTTTATAAGCCCTTATCAGTCAAGTAAAACAAGGAAGTGTGAGATGATATTTACCTATGAAAAGAAGATTTATGGCTATGAATGTGATATTTATGGACACATGAACAACGCCTATTATCTGATGATGTTGGAAGCTGCGCGCAGTGAGGCGCTAAGTGAGATGGGGATGCCCGTAAAAGTATTCCTGGAGAAGGGGATACAGCTCTTTGTGCTGCGCTATGAATTGGATTATATCAAGGCGCTGATGCTGGAAGAAACGGTCACTGTCAAGAGCTGGTGCTACACCATGAACAGGCTGAAAGGCTTTTGGAAACAAGAGGTCTATAATAGTGCCGGGGAGCTGTGTTTCAAAGCAGAATTCACCGTTGTGCATGCTGCGCAAGGCAGGGCGAGAAGGCTTCCTGTGGACGTTTTTGAGCATATCAATAGTTTTGTGGAGCCGCCTGTAGAAGACTAAAACTCCTTCTTTAATTCCATAAAAAACCCGCCGATCGGTGCATCCCAATCAGCGGGCTTAAGTCTATTCTATCTTAGTTTAAATGTTGTCGTCTATGATGATCTCTTCGCTTTCTATTAGGTTCGAGGTCTCTTCGTCTAAGTTGGTCGCATCATCATCAATAATGATATCGGCGTCTTCGCTCGTAATGACCGTGCTTTCTTCAAGCAAGCTTTCTTCTATCATAATTGTCTTTGGCTTCGGGGTATAGATGGCTTCGATGCGCGGGGAATATGCCACGATGAAGCCGCCAAAAACGATAGAAACCATGCTCATAAGCTTGATCAGGATGTTTATGCTGGGGCCTGCAGTGTCTTTGAAAGGGTCGCCAACCGTGTCGCCCACTATCGTGGAATTGTGCAGTAGCGAGCCTGTGCCGCCTATCGCGCCGGTTTCAACATATTTCTTGGCGTTGTCCCAGGCGCCGCCTGCGTTGTTCATCATCACAGCGGTCACAAATCCTGTGCTGAGTCCGCCGATGAGAAGTCCCAAAACTCCTGCCACGCCGAAGATCAAGCCGACTATCACGGGGGACACAATGGCAACTAAGGCGGGAAGTATCATCTGCTGCTGTGCTCCAACTGTGGAAATACGCACGCACTCGGCATAATCCGGCTTGCTCTTGCCTTGCAAGATGCCGGGGTCGCTGGTGAATTGACGTCGCACCTCTTTCACCATCCTGCCTGCTGCTTTGCTCACAGCCTTGATGGTGAGCGCAGAAAATACAAAGATCAGCATGCTGCCGATGAAGACTCCTACGAGGAACTTGGGATTCAGCGGGTGCACCTGATAATATTCAATGAATTGTAAGAGTGAGGCACTTTGGGCTTCCACCTTTTGCATCACTCCGCCAACCGTATATTCCAAGACCTGCGGTTGGCCGACCTTCGCACCTAACATGGCAAATCCGTCTCTTACTTTCTCCAGATATGCAGCCAAGAGAGCCATCGCCGTTAGTGCTGCGCTTCCGATCGCAAAGCCTTTGCCTATCGCAGCGGTGGTGTTTCCAACCGAGTCCAAGCTGTCTGTGCGCTCTCTCACTTCTTTGGGAAGGTAGGACATCTGTGCGTTGCCGCCGGCGTTATCCGCAATGGGTCCAAAAGCGTCCATCGCCATGGTCACGCCCAAGGTAGCGAGCATGCCCACCGCTCCGAAACCTATGCCATATAAGCCGAGTTCCACGTGCTCAAATCCGCCGGTGATGATAAAGGAAATCACTATTCCTACACCGATGATGAGAACAGGCGCAACCGTGGAAAGCATGCCTACGCTTATTCCTTCCAGTATCACTGTGGCAGAGCCATATTCGCCCTGCTTGGCGATGTTTCGCGTGGGTTTAAAGCTATGAGAAGTCCATAGCTCCGTGGTGTGTCCTATCAAAACTCCCGATAAAAGCCCGATGAAAGACGCGAAAAACACGCCTAAATAATGCTCCGGCGGCAGAAGAATCTTGCAGAGGAAGAAAGAGGCTACTGTGGTCAATCCGGCGGAGATATACACGCTCTTATTTAGTGATCTCATGAGGTCTTTCATGCCTGCATTCTCTTTGGTGGAAACTGAATAGATGCCGATGATGGAGAAGAGTGCGCCAATGCCTGCGAGTATGGCAGGCAGGGTCATGAACGACATCATGTATTTCTCGATGAGAGGATTGCCGTGGGAAAGCTGGAGCACAACGCTCATGCCTAATGCCGCTGTTGCGAGTATGCTTCCGGCATAGGATTCATACAAGTCTGCACCCATTCCGGCAACGTCGCCAACGTTATCGCCCACGTTATCCGCGATCGTGGCGGGGTTGCGGGGATCGTCTTCGGGAATGCCTGCTTCCACTTTGCCCACGAGGTCTGCGCCCACGTCTGCAGCTTTGGTATAGATACCGCCCCCTATTCTTGCAAAGAGGGCTTGGCTACTCGCACCCATGCCGAAAGATAGCATCACGACGGCGATATTCTGCAGGTCATAGCCTATCCAATTGAGCACAAAGAACCAGATGCTGAGATCTAATAAAGCAAGGCCAACCACGGTAAGACCCATCACTCCGCCCGCGCGGAAAGCAACCTTCAAGCCCTTATTTAGGCTATCCGAACAAGCCTGTGCCGTGCGGCTGGATGCCATGGTCGCCGTGTTCATGCCTATCAGTCCGGCGAGTCCGCTCATCGTGCCACCGCTGAGGAATCCCCAAGGGATCATCACATCAAGCACCTTGAGCCCATAAGCCATGAAGAGCAAAATTGCCAAAACTACGGCGAAAAAGATGCCCACGCCCTTATATTGCTGGGCAAGATAGGCAAAAGCGCCCTCACGGACATAGCCGGCAATCTCTTGCATGCGGCGATTGCCCGGATCGCGCTGGCGAACGCTCCTAAACAAAAAGTAAGCAAAGATCAATGCTGATATCGCACCCAAAGGCGCTATGTACCAAGTTGCCGGCAAGTTCGGCATGAAAACCTCCCTTCTCTTCAAAGGTTATAAATGCTTTGTTATTCTTTTAGCAAGAGTCAGAGTTTGAGTTTGCCATGGATTTGTCAATGATTTTCTTGATGCGAGCTCTTTTACTTTTCTCAAAAGCGAAAAGAGTGGCCGGAGATCATACCCCGGCCGTGATTATATATTGCTTATATTATATGTGTTTATTTCACATGGAAGTTATCGATAAACTGTTGCAGGATCGCCGCTCTACTGGGATGACGCAGTTTCTCCAGCGCTTTAAACTCGATCTGACGGATGCGTTCACGCGTCACCTGGAAGATGTTGCCAACCTCCTCAAGGGTGCGGTGATAGCCATCGTCGATACCAAAGCGGAGGCGGATGACCCGCTCTTCACGCGTGGTGAGAGTCGCGAGAACTTCGTCCACCTGTCTTTTGAGCAGGCTACGCTCGGCAAGGCGTTCCGGCGAGATGATGGTTCTATCCTCAATAAAGTCTCCCAAGATACTGTCTTCGCTATCATGCCCGATGGGTTTATCCAGCGAGACGGGCTCTTTTGAGATGGAGAGGATGTTTTTCACCCTATCAACCGGCATGTCCAAGACCTCGGAGATCTCGTCCGGATAGGGCTCGCGTCCCAGCTTCTGCATGAGGCGACGGCTGGTGCGATTTATCTTGTTAATAGATTCTATCATGTGCACGGGAATGCGGATGGTTCGGGCTTGATCGGCAATTGCGCGAGTGATGGCTTGACGTATCCACCACGTGGCATAAGTGCTGAACTTAAAGCCCTTACGATAGTCATACTTCTCCACGGCACGCATGAGACCCGTATTTCCTTCCTGAATGAGATCCAAGAACTCCAGTCCGCGATTGTTATATCGTTTTGCAATGGATATCACGAGGCGCACGTTTGCCTCAATCATCTCATTCTGGGCTTTCTCTTTATCACGCTCGGCGCGATCTATCTCTTTGAGCAGGAAGATGAGCTCACTGCCCGTCATCTTTGTTTCCAGTTCCACACGGCGGATCTTACGACGAGCGTTCTTGATCTTACGCAGGGTTTCCACAAAGATATTGGGGTCCATATTGGTCTCTTCTCGAACCTCTTCAAAGTCTTCATCGCTCTTTTTGGCTCTGCGCCCAAAGGTGCAGATTTCGTCGATGGTATAGCGTTTGATTCGAGTGAGCTCGTTGATAGAGTTATAGCTTTCTTCGATGCGTTCTACCAAGCTGCGGATGCGATAGACCATGCGTTTGATGAGCTTATCGTTATAGGAAAGGCTCATAAAGATGTCCACTACTTCTTTGCGCAGAGCGTCTATCTCTTCCTGTCTGCTGGCGGTTCCGGTATCGTCGAAATCACAATTATCCAGTATGCCGCCAACCTTATCCAGCGTGGCTTCATTTTGTTTTAAGATTTCTTTAAATCTCTCGATTATGATAACATCCTGGTTTTTATCTATCCAGGTTCCGATATCTACCTTAAATATCTGATCCAGGCGCACCCTACGCTCGCGATAGCGATGCAGGAAGTTATACATCTCCCTCAGCGTAGAGCCGGATTGAAAGACATTTTGATTGATCATCTTCTGATAGGTTTCAATCTTTTTGGCTACTCGCACCTCTCCTTCTCTGTCCAACAGGGGCACTCTGCCCATTTCCCTCAGATACATCCTCACCGGGTCGTCATAAAATCTTTTGGACTTAAATTTCTTTGGTGCAGTAGGTCTGCGGATTGAAGCTCCGCCTCTGGTGATCCTTTTTTCAGTTTCGTCGATGATCTCAATCCCATCCTGGGAAAGGTCAAAGATGATGTCATCCACCTTATCCAGGAAAAAAGGGCTGCTTGGCAGGATATCGTTGATTTGTTTGAATGTAATATACCCCGTTTCTTTGCCCAGATCGATCAATTTCTTCAAACATTCATTATAGGTAATCATCAATGCTCCTTGGCATGTTCTAAAAAAAGAGTTTCCTTACTACTTTTTTGGTCATTTTGCGATATTCTAATGTTAGTTTTTCCTTCTTTTTGAGTAGGTCAAGATTGTTTGGATTGGCATTAATTTCATTATCAAGTTCCGCTATATCACGCTCCATCTTGTGAAGCTTGAGATCGCGGATCATGCTTACTAATTTGACATCCTCTAAATCTTCAAACAACAACTCAGCCAGACTGTTCTTAATTTCGTCATTATCTATTTCATCCAAGAGCGCTGCCGGATCAAAACTTTCCTGATTTGGCAACACCTCGGTCAATAAAGAAAACAATTTGCGCATTGTCTTATTATTAAAATAGTCCACACTTAGCTCGTTGGCAAGTAAATTATAGCTTTCTCTATCTTTAAGCCCGAGAATTATAACCATTTTCTCAGTCTCCATCCCTTTGGGACTGCTCTGATAGACGGTTTCCTCCGGCTCTTGCCTCTGCCTTCTGGCGCCGCCTCTTTGCATGGATGAAAAGAGTGCATTTTGTGAGACTCCGAATGCCTCGGAGATATCTCGCACCAAAAGCTCTTTGCGGATGGGATCGGAAAGCTCTCGCAATGCGTCCAAGAGCAGCTGAATCCTCTCCTCGGTGGATTCCTCAACCTCTTCTGAGGTAGCCATATAGGAAATCAGCGCCGGCGCTTCGTCGATGATCTTTTGCAGATCTTCTTTGGAATGCTTGAGCAAGAAGCTATCCGGATCTTCGCCCTTGGGCAGGATTGCTTGGTGAACGTGCATACCTTTGGAGAGGCAGATGAGTCCACCGCGCACAGCCGCTTTCACCCCGGCATTGTCCGCATCATAGAGCATCACAACCTTCTGCGCGAAGCGATTGAGCAGGTAGATCTGCTCCAAAGTGAGCGCCGTTCCCAAAGGGCAAGCCACATTATCAAAGCCGCTTTCATAGAGGCGCAGGTAATCGAAATATCCCTCAGCGATGAGGCTATAGCCCTTTTTACTTATGTTATATTTGGTCTTATGCAGCCCATAAAGCTCGTTGCCCTTGGTATATAGCTCCGTGGAGGGTGAATTCATATACTTAAATGATTCGCCCTCTCCCATATTTCGCCCGCCGAACGCGACCACATCCCCATTACTATTGTGAATAGGGAACATCAGTCTATCCCAAAAGAGATCGTTCATAGAGCCGCCGCTATCACGGAACAGCCCGCTTTCTTTGAGCAAATCCACGCTATAATTCTCTTTTAGGAGATGATTTGCCAAAGAGCGCCGCGATGCCAGAGCGTAGCCAAGCTGCAATTCCTTTGCCGTCTCCGCACTGATCTGACGCTTTGCCAGATACTCCAAAGTGCTCTGTCCATAACTGAAAAGATTGTCTGCAAAGAACTCGCCCGCACTCTTATAGACCGCCAAAAGCTTTTGCCGCTTTGTGGATACCACCTGAGTTTTGTGGCGATCCGGCACAACGATGCCCACCCTCGCCGCCAGCTTTTTCACAGTCTCGATGAAGCTCAATTTCTCATAGTCCTGCACGAAAGTAAAGACATTTCCCCCCTTGCCACAAGCAAAGCATTTGAAGATTTGCTTGGGCTGGCTTACATGCATTGAGGGACGTGTGTCGTTATGAAAAGGACATATCCCACGCCAATTTGAACCCGTACGTTTAAGCGGCACATAGCTTTGCACCACCTCCACGATGTCGTTCGCCTGGCGTATCTGATCAATTAAACTTCTATCCACTTTTCTCCTTAGATCGTGACTATGGTCACCCCGTTCCCACCCTCGAAAGGCGGCGGAGTGTCAATACTTTTGACAATACTTTTGCGACGCAGATAGTCGCGCACTTTCCTGCGCAAAACGCCGGTTCCTTTGCCGTGAACAATGCGCAATCTGCTGAATCCGCTGAGACTGGCATTATCCAAAAACTCGTCTATGAGAGGCATCGCTTCGTCGAAGGTGAACCCCAAGAGCATGAGCTCCGTGGAGGGGCGAACCTTGACCTCGCTCATGCCGCTGACCACCGGAACTTCGGTCTTGGCTTTGCTTTCGGATTGAAAGAGGTTTTTGCGCGCGGTCTGAACGCTGAATCCGTTTATATCCACGGTGACATTCTTGGCGCCGACAGCCGTGATAACTCCTTCTGCTGAGAAGCCTGCAACCCAAGTTCTATCCCCGGGTTGCGGGTTTTCCAGGCGAGATCTATCCTCTTTTTCGAGGCTGTTGATCTCATTCTGCAACTTATCTGCCTGCACATTTATATCATGCAATTTTCTTTCCGAAACTCTTTTTCTTTCAGCCTTTTCCAGCTCGCGGATGCCGCTGATCTCTCTATTATAAAGCTTTTGAAAAGATATCAGCTCATTTTGTAATTCGCGCAGATGTTTTTGACGTCTGGCCTTGAGCTCTTTATCCCACTCTTCTTCTTTGGCTTCCAGCTCCTGCACGCGCACCTCCAGGTTTCGCCCGCTGAGCTCATATTTATAGATCTGCCTGCCGAGTTCCTTTCGCTGTTCTTGCAGGGTCTTGATCAACTGACCAAACTCCACGTTTTGACTGCCTGCAAGCTCTTTTGCGCGCTTTATCATCGCCTCATCCATGCCGAGTGACGCCGCAACTTCGATGGCATAGCTATCTCCGGGGATGCCAACCGAAAAGCGGTAGGTGGGCACCAGCGATTTCATATCGAACTGCATGGAGGCATTGACGCAACTATCGTGAGTCTCCGCAAAGACCTTGAGCGCCGTATAGTGGGTCGTCACAATGCCTTTCGCGCCCAGCTGAGCCAGTCTTTCCAGGATGGCTTGAGCCAATGCCGAACCCTGTTGAGGATCCGTCGCCGCCCCGATTTCATCTATGAGAATGAGGCTGTTTTCATCCGCTTTTTGAAGCATTTTGCCGATCTTATCCAGATGTGAACTGAAGGTAGAAAGCGCATTTTCTATGGACTGATCGTCTCCGATATCGGCATAGATACCGGTGAAACAACCAATTGTGCTATCCTCATCCGCCGGGACGGGCAAGCCGCTCATCGCCATCAAAATGATCAAGCCAACCGCTTTCATCAAGACGGTCTTACCGCCGGTATTCGGTCCGCTGAGCAGCATGAGATTGTATTCATCGCCCAAACTTAAGTCGAAGGGGATGACCTCGTGATAGCCCTGCTCGCCGCTTTCGGCAAGCTTTCTGAGTATGAGCAAGGGATGCCGTGCCGTGATTAGATGTATCTTTGCCTCGGGATTCATCTTCGGAACATTTGCCTTGATGAGGTTGCTCAGCCGCGCCGCAGCATAGAGGAAATCCAGCTCTGCCATGATTTTCATATTGCGCAACAATTCACGCTTCTTGCTGCGGATAAAGAGGGAAAACTCGCTTAATATCCTGTGAATTTCCCGCTTTTCATCCTCCTTGAGCAGCTGCAATTCATTATTCAGTGGCACCACTTCCGCGGGCTCGATGAAGACCGTGGACTTACTCTGCGAGCGGCTTAGGACTATTCCTTTCACCGCCGGCGCCGAACCTTCGCGAACGGGCAAAACATAGCGATCGTCTCTTTGAGTGACAAATTTATCTTGCAGATAGTTCTCCATCTGCGGCTCATTTAAAAGGCTGTTCATGGTCTTTTGTATGCGTCCGCGCAGTGAATTCAAGCCGCGTCGGATCTTTTTGAGCTCCGGCGATGCGTCGTCTTTCACCTCGCCTTCGAGATCGAATATGCGAGTGAAGCCCTGCATGATCTCCGGGATGGCAAAGAGTCTTTTTATGATCTTTTGTGCGCGCGGCTGTTCATCGAAAGCAGGCTCACGCTCCTTGATGCGACAGGCTAAAAAGGCATTTTCGGCAAAGACGAAAAACTCTTCCCAAGTGAAGACATGATATTCTTTTTCCTCAAGATAAGGCTCAAGATCGGCGAGCTCCTCGAAGGAAAACTCCAGCCCGCCTTCCAACACGCTCTGAATCTCCGCAATCAAAGCCTGAGAGGCGTGCATCTCCTCCACATTCTGCAGGATGCGAATCTCGTCGCAACGCGCTTTGCCTAAATCACTCTGACATCGCCGCCTGATCTGCTCTTCTAAGACTGCAAATTCGAGATCTGTCATTCTACCGTTTCTTCGGATTTATATTTTTTCGGCATCATAATATAGGTCAGATGGTTATTGAGCTTCAGCGCGCTAAACACATCTTCCTTAAAGATATCCAGCCCGGCATAAACCCTATGCTTACTGCCATCTTTGAGCGGATCCGAGAGCTTCGGCAGATAATCCAGCCCCGCCATCAAAATCATGATGATGAGAATGCCATTGATGAAGCCCAAAAGCCCGCCCAAGAGCCGATTTACCCATGTGAGTCCGATGGCTTTCACAAAGCGATTTAATATCCAGGTGACAAAACGGATCACTACAATGAATAATACCAGGATGAGCACTATGGAGATGACCGCAGCTAAGGTCTTGCTATGATTGTATTTGATCATAAGCTGATTTGCCAAAAGCGGGTAATAATGACCGATGAGAAAGAAGGTCAGAATTCCGCCTCCAAACTGCACAATCGCCCCCACAAGCCCGCGCCGAACCCCGAGAATGACCCAAATTGCTAAAACGATGAGAATAATCCAATCGATTAAGCCCATAATATTCCTCTTTTTTGTTCAAAAAACAAACAGGGATTTTTGATCCCTGTCTGCCATATTATTCATACCTTTGAGATCAAAGCATAAAGCCTATCTCATGTAACGCTGCATCCGGCGCTGCGCCTTCAGCATCTTGCGACGTGCTGCGTTTGCCAGGCGTTTTTTACGAACGCTGGGCTTTTCGTATGCCTGATTTTTCTTTATCTCCGAAAGAATTGCTGCTTTTTCGCACTTCTTCTTAAAGCGTTTCAAAAGATAATCAAAGGATTCATTTTCTTTAGCTACGACTGTCGGCAATCAAATCACCACCTTTTTTATATATTTATAGCCTTACCAATTTAGTTATGCCCTGCATCTTGTCAAGCAGAATTTTTTAAAACTAAGCCGGCATGATTAAAAAGCATCTTGCCTGACAAGATTCACACCCACCTTTTACCGGTGAGAGTAAGTGAGGGCTCGCTTCACGGTTTCCCGGGAACCGGTCTTTAAATACACAAAAAGGACCGAGACTCATTTTTCACAAATTACACTACTATACACTTATTAAAAGAACTATAGGGTATCAGCCAATCACACCACCGAAAAGCAAAGTAAAGAAAACCCGCTTCAGCTGATCAGGAAGAAAGCCGGTGCATCTTTAATCTTCAATTTTCATTTTGGGGAGTGGCACCCTCTACTTTTATATAGGAGCCCAAAACCCAAAATTGTGGCCAAAAACTCGATTTATTTTTCATTTTGAAAATAGTCAGTTTTTATAGTGGCACTTAAAGCTAATGATACCCATGAGTTCCGATAATAGAAATAAGATGAAGATTTTTTTGAGTCAGAAAATGTTATGTAAACTTGTTGAGTTTTTGCATCGATTTTCGCTCAAAACCCAAAAGCCATATTTTCATCTGACTATCCTCAGCCCAAAGCATTTCTAATCGCGCTTTCCATAATATCCATAGTATAATCAAATTTTATATCTTCATTCAGATACATCTCAGGCTCTGCCTCTTCAAGCACTCTTGCCTTAGCTTCCAGGATTTTCAATCTATTTTCATAGATAAAGCGCGCAATTCTGATTATATCACGATAATATGCTTCAGGGCTACTATTATGACGAATATGAAATTTCCTACCCTGGAAATCACAAAAATAACTAACTCCCAGCTTTTTGACGGCATATTCAACATTTGCATAAGCCCAACAGCAGTGAGTGAAAGAAACAAAACCCACATGAATATCGTCCCAGCCGTGTCCATCGCAGGAAGTGAAGCTATGCGCTCCGATTGCGGAAAGAGCTTTAACCAAAAGCCCGACATAGGTTTCCAAGACCTCGAGCTGAATCTTAGGCCCGCGCAAGTTCTCTGATGGATTTCCATAAAAGTAACTCGGCACCTCCCATGTGGCATGCACATAAGTGATCCTACCATCGGGCTCGAAATCCAAGAAGCACGACAAAACTTCATCATCAAAATCCTTGCCGCTATAGTGGATAATCCGATCTCTCCCCATGGTTCCCAATCCGCTTCTCTTGAGCAGACTCCTAAGAAACTTGATATCCGAATACCATATATCGCAGGTATATCTGGGACAAGAGCCATCGCTCAGTGCACAATTATCAGAAAGGCAAAGCCGCCCTTCTTCATCATATTCCATCAAAAAGCCACGACTGAGCAGGAGATCGTGCAATATCTCAATCCTGTCTCTGCCCGGCGAAAGATCTATAATTTTACTATAATCCATGTCTCCTCCCGTAATTTTAATATGTGTATTCATGGCTTTTTAATTTCATAGAAAACCAAGGCGGAACCGATTCCAGGCTGTATTTACCTCTGATGATCTCAGGATTTTCCACTACATCGAAGATATATTTATGAGGTACTTTAAAGACCGGGATGTTTATCACTTTCTTAAATGCTTCGTTATAGATCGCTCTTCTATCGATCTTTACAATCCTCTGCATTTGTGTCTTTTTAACTGCAAAGGGCCTACGCAATTCACGATAATCCTCGGGACGGATCTTCCCTTCGCGCAGATCATCACGTATTTCACTCAGCTTTTTGTTTGCCTCTTGCAGCTCAAGATTAGCCTTTTTTCTATCTTCCTTTTCTTCTTCTAAAGCCATCAATTTCTTATATTCTTCATACCCGGCAAGCAGATCATCAAGATGCTTTTGCATGGTGCGACACCTGCGATATATCTGCCTTAGAACCCGTTTTGCAGCCAGATCCCCCGCCTCATAATCAAATCCTTTATAACGTATATGATACGGCGGATAGGGCTCGCTGTTAACACTTGCACTTTCGACTATTCCGTCATAGGGATAGCGGATTCTTACCTGCAATTCAAAAGAGTCGCGCTTTACAATCTCACCACGCACTTTTTGTCCTTCATGCATGATTTCCACCATATTTCCTCGCACGCTACTATCCGGAAAATTCTTTTCATCCTCTTCATTTAATTTTCCAATAAAGTGCAACCTCTTGCGCTTATAGCTATTGCAAAGATCCGGCCAATTGATATGTTCCCGGCTTTCATAATATAGATCCATATCCTCTTTCGCAATTTGAGGACCATAGAATCTCTCATCATCGCTAAGCTCATCATAAGGCACATATTCACGCAGATAAAACTTGCTATAGAGCTCGTTTTCCCAAAAGGCAGGATCCGCATTTTCATAAGCATGCTTACAATCAAGATATAGATTGAGCAGGAGGTCTTTTGCCGCCCACTTATGATGGCTATCATAAAACACCAATGAGCTTGAATGATAGTCTCGCAAAGCAATGCCTTTTGATGCATTCCAATAAGGACTGGTGATATCCACGATAATGCTGCGAAATTCGCGCTCCATGATCACACCGGTGATCTTCTGACCTTCATGCACGATCTCGACATGATCGCCCCTGATTTCGCCATCCAATTTCTGTTTGTAAGGCACGTACGTGATACTTTGGTATCTGCTTTTATTCATTTTATCCCTCTCTTTTTTATGATGATTATCTGTTATTTCCACAGCGATCTAAGCCGATATGGAAAGACTGTTCTGCAAAGCGTATTGCTCTGCACCCAAATGTTTTACAAGCTTTTCTATGATGCGGGGCAGCTTCTTTACATATACCATATCCGAATACTCTTCAGGCTTATGATAATTCATATAACCCACGCTGAGATTGATCCCACAAAGCCCCGTTGCGAGGCAATATTCGATGTAGTCTGTAGAGCCATCTTTTGCTAATTTATAACCTTCAAAGCATCCAAAAATCGCCAATTTCCTGATAAACATAGCGTTATCGTGCAAAGTAGGCTTACCGGGCAGCTTTTTCATCACGCGATAGCCCAGCCTATCTGTATAGGGCTCATCAAGCATCAAGAAATATGCTATTTCATCGCGTCTTTTTTGCAAAATACCGGATTCCCTTACTGCGATGGCGCCTAATCTGCCGACTTCTTCAAACTTGGTGAAGATATATCCCCAGTCTGTAAAACCTTGATTTATGAGCTCTAACATCGCCCAAACTCCATTTCTATCGTCCGCACCCAGGATGCAACGCTCACCTACCTGATCAAAGCCAACATGAGCCCTGCAACCATCCTCCACCCACTCTTGAACAAAATAAGGCGGAACATCATTTTTGACGTCCAGATGCGCTCCCAAAACGGGATATGGCGCCGAGCTCTCTTTTGGAAAGCAGGCGATATACATATCGTCTTCACCTACACACACATCAAACTTATCTCTCACCTCAGCCAAAACGAGCTCGAATAATTCCTCTTGATCCAAGAGATAAAGCCCTTCAATAGGCGGTATGATAGCCATTTTGCTTGGCATCTCAACTTTCGGTAATCTGTCTTTTTGATCTGTAATCTCACCTTCCCTGCGAGCTAAGAATTGTCTATTTTCATGGTTAGTCATTTATGCACCTCCGTGCTTAATATTTATAATCTTCATTATTGGGAACAAACCAATCCGGCTCAGCCTCAAGCTTGTAATTGCCAGTGATGATTTCCGGATTTTTACCCACATCAAATGTATGTTTATGCGGCTCTTTGAATTGAGGAATACCATGCAGCTCAGCAAAAGCTTTCTCATAAATGGGTCCTCTTCTTACATGAGCAATCTTGTGCAATTCCCTTACTTTCCTCTTGTAAGGAGCGCGCGCCTTATGATAATTCTCTTTCTTTATCTTTCCTTTGTGCAGATCATTTCTCAGCTGCCTAAGCTTTAGCTGAATCTTTTCCAATTCTTGCGAAGCCGCTTTCCTTTCATCTTGGCTTTTTTCCAGCTCCATCAAACGCTCATATTCTTCATAAGCAGCCAAGATATTATCAAGATGCTTTTCCATTACGGACGCTCTCTCATAGATCAGTTTCAGCAGCCGCTTTGCCATCAATTCACCACCTTCATAGTCAAAGTTACTAAAGTGGCTTTGCGATGGATCATATATTATAAATTTATTGATTCTTCTTTCGATTAGCCCATCATAAGGATAGCGGATCTGCACCGAGATTTGGTTGCAATCACGCCTGATGATCTCTCCTTGCACCCTCTGTCCTTCGTGCGTAATCTCCACAAGATTGCCCAAGAAGCGGCTATCGGGAAACTCCCTCTCATCTTTTTCTTTGAGCTCTTTCATATATTTTATCCGAGCCCGTATATAGCTGCCGCTTGTACTCGGCCACAAAATATGCTCGCGACTCTCTAAATAAAGAGCAAAATCCTCCTCTCTAATCTGAGGACCAAAAAACCTCTCCTCTCTGCTGAGCTTTTCATAAGGAACATATTCGCGCAGATAGAACTTACTATATTCCTCATTTTCCCAAAAGGCAGGGTCTGCACGATCATAGGCATGTTTACAATCAACATATAGCTTCAATAACAGGTCTTTTGCGATCAACACTTGAGTGCTTTCATCAAACTGATATTCATTTTTGAACATAGTGCTTGCAATCATACCTTTAGAGGCGTTCCAATAAGGGCTCGTGATATCCACGATAACGCTCTCGGAATCGCGCTGCATGATGACGCCGGTAATCTTTTGATCACCATGGAAAATCTCTATATACTGACCTTTTATGCCACCCACCGGAAATGAGGAATAAGGGAAACGGAAAAGTGTCTGATAAAAAGGTCTTTCTATTTCATATTTCCTGCTTTCGCGGCGTTTACGCCAAAGCAATTCTTCCTTTGAACACTCATATTCCAACGCATATTGAGCATTCCCCAGATGTTTTATAAAATCCAATATCCTGCTCGGCAGTTCCTCTAAATACTTAATATCGGTAAATTCATCGACGGTATGTTCATTTTCGAAACCCACGCTGAAATTGATGCCGCAAAGCCCTGTCGCCTTGCAATATTCTATATAATCCGAAATCCCATCTTCATGCAGCTCATAGCCTGCAAAACTTTCCAGCTTTTTGATGAATTCTTTATTTTGGTGAAGAGAGCTCAAGCCCGGTTCTTGCTCAAGCTTTCTGAATCCCAAGCCGGTTCTGCCATCATTATCGAGCATCAAAAAATATGCGATTTCATCTCTTTTAATTTGCAAAATTCTATCTCTTACGAGTGCAATGGCGCCGCGCCTGCCTTCTTCTTCCTGTTTTGCAAACACATATCCAAAGTCTGTAAAGCCTTGCTTGATCAGCTCAAGCATTGCCCAGACTCCATTTCTATCATCCCCGCCCAAAAGATAGGGCTCAAGCTTATCCAAATAATCGGTATAACCTTTATAAACTTCACGACCATCCACAGCGGCGGTCTTCACCACCTTCGGGGGTACACAAAACTTGATGTCGAGATGCGAACAGAGAACGGGATAGGGCTCCGCACTTTCTTTTGGGAAACAGGCGATATACATATCTTTTATGCCGGTATAAACCTCGAATTTATCCTTTACTATTTCCAGAACGAGATCATAAAGCTCGTATTCATAGAGCAGATACATCTCTTCAATGGTAATATCTTGAGGGAGTGTGTTTTTACTATTCATCATCTTATTTTCCTCCGAACTTTTCCGTGATGTTCTGTGAGTTGCTTTGAAAGCCTACCCTTCGAGCAGTGGGCTCAGCCTTCACCCCTTCTAATTTTGCAAATATTTCTATATCTTCCAGCGTGAGCTTTGCATCTTCGCCGCGCAGCATAGAGCGGGAACATGCATTTTGCACCACCAAGCGGATCACCCCGCCGGTGAAGGTGTATTTCTTTCCCAAATAATCGCAATCTATCTCAGCTGCGCCGGGAATGCTATCTTTGAGATGAACCTTCCAGATCTTTGCGGCAGCTTCCTTTTCAGGACGCTTGTATTCAATCTTAAAATCGAACCTGCGGAAGAAAGCTTCATCAAAATATTCCGAGAGGTTTGTGGTTGCAATAAACACTCCCGGCAATGTCTCAAGCTCTTCCAGAAAGATGTTTTGAATGGCGTTTTCAACCGGGGTAGTAGCGCCATCAATAGAAGTAGAGCGCTCGTGTAAAATCTGATCCGCTTCATTGAGCAAAAACACCGGCGCCGGCTTGATTTCCTCGTTTATCTTGCGAATGTAAGAAAACATTCTCTTGATATTTATCTCTGTTTGGCCATAGTATTTATTTCTCAGAGCCGAAGTTTCTATCTTGATCAATTTGCGTCCCAATTCACCGGCTATCACTCCTGCACTCAGGGTCTTACCCGTGCCGGGATATCCATATAAAAGCATAGAGCAAGAATTGATAATATCCTCATCGGAAGAAAGCGAAGCTGGTGCCAGTCCCCAGATGCTAAGATCATATTTTTCAGGCTCTTTCAGCCTGGTAATCGTATCTTGCAAAAGTGCCTGTTCATCCTCATTTAGCACCAGGTCTTCCAAGCTGTGATTAACATCTATCAGGCTGAATATTCTGCCGGCGCGGTCTAAAAAACTCATCAGTTTCGCATCAGGATCATCTTCTTTATATATAAAGATCGTAGTCATATCTTCTATCTGAGATTCCATGTCGCTCGTGAGCTCAAGACAGCCCGATCTCATAAACCCGCGACCACCTTCAAAATATTGCTTTGTACCCTTATTGCTATAGCGTGCATGAAATTCTTTAAACATTTCCCGGCTTTCTACTCCGTTGATTGCAAAAGTGTTTATCAGCCCATCCATATCGATGCGGCTGTCTCTCATTTCATAGAGATATACCAGCACCACACTGAAGAAATCGGTGTAATCCATTTTATGTTCTGCGATGAACTGCCTAAGCGGATGATTTATTTCAAATGAGTTGATCTTCTCCCACAATATCCTAAAATAATGTCCAAAGATGTATCCACGAGAAATACCCGCCTCCTGAGTATCGCCATTATAGGTAATCAGGGCATCAAGATAGTCTATAACCGGTGTCATGGCAGGATTTCGCTTAAATTCTTCATCGCTGATTATCTTCATGAGCGCGCCATATACATCATCACCCAAGAGCACGGATTTCATATATGAAGAAAGATATATGGTCATATCCGGCACATTTACTCTCATATATCCACCACTACGCCGACCACTGGGAATCAAGATGCCACGCTCCATAAAGCTCAAAAAAATATCAATCTTTTGGCTCATACTAAGTGATTCAAACTTTGGATATTTTAAAAAATCATCAAAGCCAAGTCTTTGTACGCGACCTTTCACAAAGTAGGAAAACTGTTCTGTGATCAGCGTGATATCATTAGCATCCAGATTTAGAAAAGAAAGATTGGGGTTTTCGCTCGAAAGCTTCACCGCTGTTTCCAAATGCTTATTTTCTTTTGTGGAAACTCGCGAAGAGCCTTCCACTTCTTTCCGTATACCTTCCATTATATCTTCAAAGGTGTCATCTTCTTTTTCTTCAGCTTCTTTTTCCGTGAAAATCATGCTGTTGAAAACCTCGACTATCTCGTGTATCGTTGCCATGGCTTAGTTCTCCTTCTTTTTTTATATTGCTACTTTGTATTGTTTGTATCCAAGGTGTGAGATCAGATCTTTTACTATCTCTGGAAGTCTTTGCAGATAGGCTATATCCGTATATTCATATGAACTGTGCGGCATAAAGTATCCGCTGGAGATATTGATTCCACAGAGCTTTGTAGCCTCACAGAAATTTGTGATATCTGTTGCAGAACCTCTCTGAAAACTGTAGCCTTTCAGCTTTTGCAATCCGGTGATAAATGCATCATTATCTTTAGTTTTGTGCACTCTACCATTGGCATAATAGCTGTAAAAAGCCAGATCATTTTTGCCTTTTCTGTCTATTGCCAGAAAATAACCTATCTTGTGCTTATAATCTTCAAAGAAGCCGGAATTGACCAGCTTGTCGGCACCAAGCCTTCCAATCTCTTCATCTCTGCTAAAGATATATCCCCAAGAGCTTTCACCCTCTTCAATAAGCTTCAGCATTGTCCAAACCCCATTTCTATCATCGCCCCCCAAGACGCAGGGATATCCGCATTTCTTTGCTGTGTATTTGCCATCAGATTCTACTATCTCATCAGGTGGAACTGTGCCCACAGTATCCAAATGAGAAGACAGAACAGGAATTGGAGCTTTTATATCTTTTGGAAAACAGACTATATAGCCATCCCTATTTTCAGTAATTTCAAATCCATCTCTTCCTGAGAGGAAGCCTTTTACATAGTCATACAACTCATCTTGAGTCATCTGATAAAGTTCTTTTACGTTTTTTAACATACTTCGCCTCCGCTGGCTTTTAATAAATTGTTAGCCCACTTGATGTAGGAATAATTGCCGCAATTAAATTGTCATTTTATGCGCCCGATACCACTCTTAAAAGACCTACAGTCCTACATTGAAAGCCCTCCAAATTTAGCCTGAACAGCCCTTGCCGCCCTCTTCGCAGCAAAGCATATTTTATATGGGCAGAATTCACCATAATGGCTGTCTGCCGGCTTTCCGATTACCCTCTTTTACGCTATTTTGCGCACAAAAGGGCTGCCTCATTTATCATGAATTTGCACTTTTTAAATTGCTGACAAAAGCCTTTTCGCCTTTGTCGTTATCGTTAGCCCGTCTCCTTTAGGTGCGAACACTTGTAGAAAGCACACTTATTGCGTCATTAAGATGGACTGTGAAGAATAACGTCCCTCTATCCATATGATGAACAAAGCACCATATTAAGGATTTTTTAGGAGAACAATTATCCTCTCAGCACATGCTTATACTGTGTCAGAATTTGCCCGGACACAGCTATCGCCGGCATGATAAATCATGGTATCCTTTTTTTGAGCACAAAAAAGCGGACACTCAGTTTTTTAATTGGGATAATCTTTTTGAGTGGACTCCTCCAGACTCCATTATTTAATTTGACCCTGTTCCCTCTATTTCCTCCTGCCGGGTGGCACTTGGAAAGAATAGTTATAAGATATATACAATATAAGCCTATTTTATAAAAAAGCAAGTTTTATTTTTATGACAAGTATAATTTTTCATTATCCCCATACGCTATCTTATTATATTACAGACAACTATGCCTTTGAAATAATTTTACTGTTTTTTCATTAAACTTGATTTTCGTATCATCAGACTGGGAAGAACCATGCACCGCTTAGTGATGAATAACCTTGCCGGAATTCTTAAATATCTCTTGCAAGAACCCGGCTGGCGCGAGGATGAGAAAAAGGCATATTGGCATGAATATGGTTAAGACTGTGAAGACTTGACCATCTATGCCGCTCGCAGTAAAACTTACCACGAGCGGCTTTGGTGTTTTTATTTGCTCTATTAAAACAGATCAAACATATTTATATTGTTTTTTGAAGGGATGCTCTGCACTTGGTGTATATACATCCTTTCATCGGCGCACATAAAAGCTGGGAAAGGATTTCGCTTCAGGTTATTATCTTTAACCCATTTTGTATAACCAATTTCTTTCGCTTTGAGACCGTATTCACCATATTTTATTTCTCTACCTCCTGAAAAATGGTCTGTGATATGAAGAAAACCTTCCTTGGGAGCCATTTGTGCAATTTGAGTGAGCCAAGCTTCATTATGTCAATGGCAATCTAAACTGGTACACTTTGGCATTTGAAACTGGTACACTTTAAACTACTGTTTCAGATGTTTAATTCTAAAGCTGTCACCCAGCATTGTAATTGCATGTGCATGGTGTAACAGT
>DUNQ01000128.1 GCA_012839325.1 Candidatus Cloacimonadota bacterium | reverse complement strand
GGCAAGATATTCTCGCGCTTACCCGTTGCAAAATTGTCTAAAACCCGAACCTCATAACCCTGAGCCAAAAGTTCACTAACGATATTTGAACCGATAAAACCGGCTCCACCCGTCACCAAATATTTCATCTTTATCTCCGTTTTGATTTTATAATTAGCATTTAAAACACTTAATCAGAATTGCCTGCATTTTGTCAACAATTATCATAAAAACACCCGACACATTCATCTTTTACCACCATTATTTTAGACAAAAAGCACAATCTGCCCTCCCCACCAAAGCTTATTGAAAGATATGTATCTGCGCCATCTTCTCCACACGCCGCGCGGGATCGCATTTTCCCAGCCAATTATGAAAGAGGCTAAAGCTCTGCTCGCCTGCACTATAGACCAATTCCTGCGCACTGAGATTTGCTTCAAACTCCTCCCATCCGGCGATAGGATCACGACTGAACACAAAATACAAAGTTTCAATCACCGCATCCTCATCCGGCGGACATTGCGCCACCAAAGTCTGACTCCAGTCTTCCCCCGCCGCAAGTCTATTTTCAGTAATATACACATTGGGAAATACCATTGCCACGCTGCTATCATTCAAGAAATCAAAGAGATAGAGATAGCCATCCACATTCGGCGTGATGCTGAGTTCAAAATCATCCCCGTGCCTCAGCAGATTGTTGCTGAGCTCCACACTCAGATTCATAGACGGATTGTAAACTCGCTCCTGAGGCACAATATGCGCACGATAATGCTGCCTGAAATGCAGGCTCGAACCCTCAAAACTCGGCTCCCTCTCAAGGAACTCCTCTTTCTCGAATCGCCCCGCACTGGAGGACATGAGGAATACACTGGACGCCATCTTTTCGTCATAGCTATCCTTTGTCTCAATATACATATCGCTCACAAGCGAGCTGATGGATACATCCGCCGGAATAGCCTCTCTCAAAGCCAATTCACGCACGAACTTACGCATCTCATTCTCGGCTTCAAGGAGGCTCACATTCCCGCCAAATACGAGGAACGTGTCGATCTCCACCACTACTCTACCGCTTGCTTGCGAGACTTTTACATTGCTTGGAACAAGCCTCGGCGCCACATTTTGACCATAGGCAAATACCGCCAACGCCATCACTGTGAATATTATTATCTTTCTTACCATGATACTATCGTCCTTGCGGGATCTGAGCTCTGCAATTCGGGATCTTGCTCCCTGCCCATACGGCGTGCTTGCACGCTCACTTTATCTTTTAAATAGGTGTCCAATTCCGCCTGCGTAATCTTATTATCATTATTCAAATCCGCCTCTCCACCCAAGCCTTTCATGAGAAAATAACTGAAAAGCCCGTGCTGCATCTGAGCATAGGAGCTTGATATCTGCGAACCGCCGGATGCTGAAAACACAGAGAGATTGCTGCCCTTTGCTTTGGGATTGAAGGCTATGAATACAGGTCGCGCATCCGCTAAGATGATCTCATTTTCGCGATTTGCCCCGCTGAAACAACTATCCAAAAAGAAGGTGATATGCTGCGACTCCATCTTGCCGAGATTGCGATAGAGCAGGTCAAGATCGTAAGCGCTATTTGCCGCATAGTTCGGATTTCCGTCATAAGGAAGCAGATAAGCGTCCTTGCCATCCGGCGCAGGCACTCCGTGTCCGCTGAAATAAATGAAGACTTCGTTATCTTGCCTGCCGGCATTCTTGCTCAGCCAACCGCTCTCATCAAAGATGCTCTTTAGCGTCCCCAATGAAGCATCCTCGTCAATTGCAACATAGATGTTCTCCTCTGCAATCCCCAATACACTCACAAAATAATCTTTCATATATTCGGCATCGCGGCGCGCAAAACGAACCGAACTCACATTACGATAATTCTCTATGCCTATCACCACACCCCAACGCTTAGGGTTCGGAGTTTGCGCCCGTTGTGGGATGTTTTCCTCGATATCAATGGAAAGACTTGGCGCGCTGGATACTGCTATATGCTGACTTTGACCCTTGATTACAAGCTGATCTGCAGTCTGCTCTACCCTATTGAAAGCAAGTTGCAAAGCTTGATTTCTCTTGCTAAATTTACTTCTACTATCAATTAAATCTATCTTTATATCCAAATCCTTCGCAGTACGAGCTGTCACAATATCAAACACTATGTCTTTATATTCGCCAGGCTTTAGCGTGCCGATATTAAAGGATGTAGCACTATCTCCCAGCGGGAACACATCATTTCCTAATAGAACGCGTGCACTGAGGTTGCGACTTGCTCCCTGACCGCGATTGTGTATGCGCGCTGTGATCTTTACCTGCTCGCCCGGCTCAATCCTGTAATTACCGCTCGCATCATCGATAGCGACATCGGAAATATACAAATCCGGTGCTCTGATTGCGGCGGTCTGAAATTTTAAAACCTGGGAATTTGGCGGAAAGCCGTTTTGCTCTTCAAATACAATCTTTAGCTCCGCCTCGCCATCACGTGTATCCATGCCTGCAATCAGTTGCAGTGTCTTTGACACATTCTCCCCGGGCTTAACTTCACCAAAATATATCTGCTGCGAAAAGCTTATGCCGGGTGCATTCAAAAGCCGGAAATTCGCTTTCAGCATATTAGCATTGCCTTGCCCTGTATTATTCACATTAAGCGTAATCGTCGCAGTCTCTTCGGCGTCCAGTATATTGTTCCCACTCGACTCGCTAAAACTTACTTGTGCGCTTAGATCAGGAGGCAAAAAGCTTGCTCTTTGAGTGACTGCCATCAAAGTCGGTGCCTTGTCTGTAGAACTGAAAACACCCAAAGGTCCCTCTAATCTCGCTTCTAAATAGTCCCATTCAAGCTCTTCGTTGATCTGACGAATCAACTTTATTTGATATCTCCCAAAGCTATCTTTCACAGATGGGGCATTGTCAATCGGAACAACGATCTTGAATTCTTTTTGTGTAGTGCTCAAATTAAAATATTGCTTGTCTGCGTTATAAGCGCCCAGACTCCCCTTTGAAGCAACAGTCTCTCTGCTTTCATTGAGTAGGTCTGTTAAGCGTATTCTGAGATTATCTTTCATTCTCGTGTTTTCACTTTGGGCATCTCTTATCCTTTGAGCATAATCGCTATTGATTGCCCTTACGCGAGATTGCGCCTCTCTTTGTCTTTGCTCAAATTGAGCCGTGGTCTCAAACTCTCCTTTTTTCAGATTCTGCCATTCGATTAGTTTAGCATCACGCTCTGCTTCTAATACAGTAGTAGAAAATGGAGAATCCAGCCAGAGTTTGATGGCTCTTGCTTCCTCTAATATCGAAGCAGTCAAAATCGCTGTCATAATTAGCAGTGTAAATACCAAAATTATCCTTTTCATCTTTCTTCCCCAATTGTAATATTTATTGTGGTGTCCTAATATAGTGGACAATTTTTTGGGTTTTCTTAGGCATATTCCAAAATGATGAGCTGGAGCATAGCTCATTGCTACGCTCCGTTTG
>DUNQ01000127.1 GCA_012839325.1 Candidatus Cloacimonadota bacterium | reverse complement strand
GAGAGTGACCATATTTTCATTTGAATAGATATAATCTGCCCAATCTCTATCTTCACGGATTTCAAAGAAATCGCCGAAGTCGGGGTGCTCATCCAAGTATTCTTTTGGAATCAGGATCATCTCCGCTTTGGGATAATATTCTTTAAAATGCGAGACTAATTCACTCAGCTCGATAGGCGAAAGCTCTTCCCCGATGGGAAAGAATATATAGTTATGGCGCGTATTGAATATGATCAAGCGCTCTTTATAAAGCAAGAACTTGTTTTCATAAATAAGACCCCAGACCAAGAGGTTAACTATGGTATAATCACAATTTTCACGGGGATATTTGGTCAGATATTCCCGTAACATAAGGGTATGCGAAACCTGCAGGTCGTTCAGACCCGGCATTTTTATATTTTCTGAACTCATATTTCTTCTAAGAGGAAGGGGGTGTAGCCTTTCATTTCGGAAAAGCCGAGACCTTTGTAGAACTTATCGTAGCCCGGCTCGGAGATGAGCCCAATCCATTGTATCTTTTTCTCTTTTAAAAAGCTGAGCAAGTGGCGAATGATGCCCTTGCCTATGCCACGTCCGCGATAGGCTTTATCCACGGTCACATCCTGGATGTAGGCATCGCTAAAGCCATCGGATATAGCGCGACCCATGCCGATTATCTCATCACCATCTTTGGCGATAACAAAGCAAAAAGTGTTTTGAACTAAGTTTTTAACCGTTTCAAGATGGCGCGGATCATCGTCCATCTGCCACCAACCTTCGGCGCGATAAAGCTCCAAGAGGCGTGCATAATCTGTTTCTTTTACTACGTGATAAGTTATTTCTTCCATCTTTCTTCCTGTTTTTATCTTATATATTAAAATATAAGGGCAATAATTCCTTTTGGCAATTCTTTTTTTATTCGGCTCATTAGAAAGTGCTTGAATAATGGGCATAAAAGAAGAGGCTGCAAGTCTTTGCAGCCTCTTCTTCAAGATCCAAAGAGTTTAATATACTTGGGAAATATATACCATGACGGCGTTATTTTTGAGTTTGACTTTCTTAAAAGGTTTTGCCAATCCCTTGCTATAGCGCACTCCAATCGTTGAATCTTTATTATATCTAAAATCAAGTCCAAAGCCAAGACCATAGTCGAAAGCATTGATAGCGTCTCTATCAATCTTTTTCTTTACTTTATCGCTTCCTGATTTTATTGTCTCACTTCCGTATATAAAATAGCGTAATTCCGGTCCGATATAGGGTTCTATCTTATAGTCAGTTTTAGGAAATTCGGCAACTGCCTTGAGGAAGATAGGAAGTTCAACATATTGAAGCAGGGTGCTGTATTTTGCTGTATCATCATAATAATAATCGTCGTCATAATAATCATCATAATCATCATCGTAGATTATCAGCAATCCGCGAGCTCCTCTTTGAGTGTAAAGCAGCTCAGGCTGAACCATGAATATAGGGCTTATTTTATATTCCGACATCATTCCCGCATGAAAGCCAAACTTATCATCAAACTTAACATCTCCGGAAAGATTAGAAAAGTTTATCCCGATGCGAGCAGCATACCTGCCTTGTGCAAATGCAAAGCCGAGGCTAAGCATTAAAAGAAAAGAAATTATCAGCTTCTTACCCATTGTATTCTCCTATGATCTTTACTGCCATCAAAGTGCAAAGGCTCTTCCGTTTTGTCAATGTATTTCTTGGCTTTTGCTAAAACACTCTGAATATTGTGCGCATATAAAAGAAGAGGCTGCAAGTTTTTGCAGCCTCTGTGTCTCAAGTAAAATGTTCTTAGTATATATAACCTAAGTTGATCATGATTGAGGTATTTTTGTCTTTTTTTGATATTAACTTATCTTTAAAGACCTCAGCCATGCCCATACTGTAGCGTGCGCCGAGCAGTATGTCTCTATTGATTCTCAGGTCGAGACCTAAGCCAAGACCATAGTCAAAGGAGTTGATGTCATCTTTGTCATAATCGCCGGAAGTTTCACTGCTACCAGCTTTGGTTTTCCAGCCGCCTTTCACAAGATAGCGGAATTCGGGACCAAGATAGGGCTCAATCTTAAAATCTGCTGTACCAATACTGGCTTTGAGGAATATAGGGAGCTCCACATAATGAAGCAAATCATCTGTCTTACTCGTGGTGCCAGGCACTTTTGTTTCATGGTGAGTTCCTCTCTGAGTATAGAGCAATTCAGGCTGAACTACTATGAGGGGATGGACTTTATATTCCATCATAAATCCGGCGTGGAAGCCGATTTTGTTGTCGGCTTTGCTATCGCCGTCAAAATTTGAAAGGTTAAGTCCTGCGCGGACTCCATAGTTGCCTTGTGCTTGTGCAAAAGCAAAAGAGATGCTAAGCAGCAAGAGCATTGAGATTACGAATGTCTTTTTCATTTTTTCTCCTGTTTTATATATATGATTTGTTTTCGCTAAAAAGTATATCCGAGTTTATACTAAAAGCAAGTGATATTGCGCTTTTGAGCGGGCTTTTATTGACATGGCATTCAATGAAATAGGGCTAATTACAATACGTTTACTATTTAGCTCTATATAATAAAATCAAATATTTTGCATATTAAATATTTCCTTTTTGTAGTATTGTTAGAAAATCGTCTTTTTCACACAGCTTTTCCATGGCTTCCCTATAGGGTTCTGGTGATGATGTGGTCATGATATGGTCATAGGCATGAGCATATCATAAGCATCAGATGAGCTGAATCCAATAGGTAAGAGGCGGCAAGACAGTGGTTTAGATGCGTTTGAAAAAGTGATACACGGGAAGGTGATGGGAAGTGCCGTTTTTGGCTGGGAAAAGGAAACATGAAGGCCTAAAGTTAGTTTAGCCAAAAAAAGGGTGCAAAAAAGCATCCTTAGTCTCAAGATATATTCATGAAATAAGCAGATAGACAAGCCTCGCATCTCACTAATAGCTTGACAAGTTCGCGGCTTGTGAGCATTGTGTCATTCGTGAGAAAAGCAAGATTATACACATGCGAGATAAGAAGACAGCGGCAGATAGCACCGGAGCTTTGTGCCGTGTGTCATCGTGTGGATAAATGCAGGTCTTTTCGGCTGTGGTATCAGCATCACAAAGAGGAATACATTGAATTTGTTCTCGATATAATCGATAGATTTCCCGAAAAATATGAAATGGAGGTAGAATTCGTGGCTGAGAAAAAGAAGAGAAAACAGTTTGTTCAGATCGTTGATACAGCAAGCGGTAAGATAGACCGCGTTGTAGAGATTGACGAGCTCGAAGCGATGAGTCCCGAAGAAAAAATAGCTCTCAGTAGAGACAAAAGCTTATTCATTGTCTCACACAGACTTGAGACTATTGTGAGAGTGACGATGAAGCGCTCGGTAATCAACGAGCCTATCACTTTTGACGAAGCAGAAGAAGAGCCAAAAAAAGAAGCTGCCAAGCCTTCGACGCGCGGACGTAAGAAAAGTTAAGCGCAATAATTAAGAAAAGGCAAAAAAAGCTTTTACAAAATTGTGCGATGTAAAATACTGGCACACATGAAAGGATTGCGTGTACAAAAGTAGATATACGCATGGGACAGGATGTCCTTAAACCAAGGAGTAAAACATGTTTACCTTAGATGAAAAGCATCTGGATGCGGCAAAAAAGATTGCGGCGGATCATAGGAAAAAAAGAAGCTGCGATACTTGTTATGAGCGCGGTTGGATTGGCGTATCCGAGCAAAACTTATTAGTTCTTTGCACACGCTGTGTTGATCTCGATGCTGCAATGGTAGATTGGAAAGAATATGTGAGCGGTCATGAGGAATTGAAAGAGCACTTCAGCGAGCTTTTTAAAGAAGGCGAAGAAGAGCTGGAAAGCGAAGAGCATCCCGCTCAAGCGATATATGAAAACAAAAAATCACACCCGGTGGGGAAAACAGCCCACGTTCCGGGACCCAAAAGAACAGGAAGAGCAAAGAAAATCTAAGAAATGTATAAAACTATTGACTTAAAAGAATCACCGCGTCTCTTGGAAGAGCGGATACAGAAATATTGGCAAGAGCACGATCTCGCTCAGAAGAGTATTGACTTTCGGGAAGGAAAACCCCAATTTGTTTTTTATGAAGGACCTCCAACTGCAAACGGAATGCCGGGAATTCATCACGTTCTTGCCCGCACTTTGAAAGACGCAGTTTGCAGATATAAAACCATGACCGGCTATCAGGTAAAGCGCAAAGCCGGCTGGGATACGCATGGCTTGCCCGTGGAAATCGAGGTGGAGAAAAGTCTCGGCCTCACGGATAAAAAGAGCATCGAAGAATATGGCGTAGAAGAATTTAACCACCAGTGTAAGAGCTCTGTCTTTTCTTATGAAAAGTTCTGGCGTCAGATGACAGAGATGATGGGGTATTGGATTGATCTGGATAATCCTTATATCACCCTTGAAAACGACTATATTGAAAGCGTTTGGTGGATTTTAAACGACTTTTTTAAGCGCGATTTGATATATAAAGCGCACATGATAGTGCCCTATTGCCCTTCCTGTGGCACCCCTCTTTCTTCTCACGAAGTAGCTCAGGGCTATAAAGATGTGGAAGATCCTTCGGTATATATCCGTTTCAAAGCCAAAGACGAGGAAAACACCTACTATCTGGCTTGGACGACTACGCCCTGGACGCTGATCTCGAACGTGGCGCTGGCGGTTCATCCCGATGAAGCCTATGTAAAAGTGCGACACGAGGATTATAATCTCATCCTTGCCAAAGCGCGCCTGGAAGTGCTCGAAGGCGAGTATGAAATCCTGGAAGAATTTGTGGGTAAAGACCTGGAAAGAAGGCCTTATGAGCCGCTTTTCACCTTTGTTCCCGTGGATAAGCCCGCATGGTTTATCGGTTGTGCGGATTACGTTCTTATGACCGATGGAACGGGAATAGTGCACACTGCGCCGGCTTTTGGTGCGGAAGACTACACTCTGGGCGTGAAATATGACCTGCCCTTTGTGAATCCTGTGGATGGCGAAGGCAAGTTTGAAGAAATCGTAAAGCCATGGGCAAAAGTATTTGTAAAAGATGCAGATAGAGAGATCATCCGCCATCTGCGCGATGAGGGCTTACTCTATCGCCGAGAACAGATTAAGCACAATTATCCGCACTGTTGGCGTTGCAGTAGTCCGCTGATCTATTATGCGCGTGAAAGCTGGTATATTCGCACGACTTTGTTCAAAGATCAGCTTTTGGAAAACAATAGCAAGATCAAGTGGTATCCATCATTCGTGGGCGAAAAACGCTTCGGTGAATGGCTGGAAAACAACGTTGACTGGGCGCTCTCGCGAGATAGATTTTGGGGCACTCCGCTGAATATCTGGATTTGTGATGATTGCGGACATAAGAGCAGCGTGGGCAGCGTTCACGAGCTTTGCTCTCGTGGCAAGATGCGCGATGGCAGCGAAGTAGATGGTGAAATAGAGCTGCACAGGCCTTATATCGACGATGTGGTTCTGCGCTGTGAAAAATGTGCAGGAACTATGCAGCGCACGCCGGAAGTCATTGACTGTTGGTTCGATAGCGGCGCCATGCCCTTTGCGCAATGGCACTATCCTTTTGAAAATGAAGACATCTTTGAAAAGGAGCTATTCCCGGCTGATTTCATCTCGGAAGGGATTGATCAGACCCGCGGTTGGTTCTATAGCATGCTCACGATTTCCACGATCTTTAAGGGAGTTTCTTCTTTTAAGAGCTGCCTTGTGAATGATCTCATCCTGGATAAAAAAGGGCTGAAGATGAGCAAGAGTCGCGGCAATAGCGTTGACCCAATCGAGCTCATGGAAAAATATGGTGCGGATGCAAATCGCTGGTATCTGCTGGAAGCGAGCCCACCTTGGGTTCCGAAGCGTTTTGATGTGGATGGAGTGCGCGAAGTTCACAGCAAATTCATCGGCACGCTGAAAAATGTCTATTCATTTTATGCAACTTATGCAAATATCGATGGTTTTGATGCTTCTAAGTATCCTTATGAATGGGAGCGTGAGGCGGAGATCGATCGCTGGATTATCTCGCGTTTGCACAGCTTGATCACGGATGTGAGACAAAATACGGAGATATATGAGTTTACGCGTAGTGTTCGCGGCATTCAAAACTTCGTGATCGACGAACTTTCTAATTGGTATGTGCGTCGTAGCAGACGTCGTTTCTGGAGCTTTGAGCTGGATGAAGACAAGATTTCTGCTTATCGCACTTTGTATATGATCTTGGTGGAAATCAGTAAAATGATCGCGCCCTTCGTGCCGTATTTGGCGGAAGAGCTTTTCCTCAGTCTTTGCGATAGAGAGAGCGTACATCTGGAGGACTATCCTCTTTGTGATGAGCGTTTTATCGATAAAGATTTAGAAAAAGATATGCAGGCTGTGATCGATGTGGTTTCCTTGGGCAGAACGGCGCGCGGTGAGAGTAATATCAAGATTCGCCAGCCTCTGGGCAAGATGTTTGTTCCGCAGAAGTTGCAATCATCGTTGGATAAGATGCTTGGCTTGGTTCAAGAAGAAGTAAATATCCATGAGATTGAGTATATCGCTGAAGGTAGCGACTTTGTTCAGTATGAACTTAAGCCCTTATTCAAGGTGATGGGACCCAAGTTTGGCAAGAATATGAAGAAGATCGCATCAGCGCTGGAGGGTGCAGACTCTGCAGCGGCTTTGAAGGCGTTTGCCGATGGCGAGGCTTTTGAGCTCAAGATAGGCGATGAGAGCTTTTCTTTGATAGAGGAAGATCTCGCTGTTCATATCCGTCCTAAAGAGGGCTATGTCTTTGCTACGATGAAAGATACCTTTGTAGCGCTTGATACCGCTCTAAATGAAGAACTCATCCTGGAAGGCTTTGCGCGTGAGCTGGTCAATAAGATTCAGTTTTCCCGTAAAGAACAGGGATTTGAGATCATGGATCGCATTTATATCGAATTTGTATCTGATGAAGATATCGCTACTGCTTTTGAGAAATATGGCGACTTCATCAAAAGTGAGACTCTGTGTGATGACATCACCCGTCTTGATGAGGGCGATTTGCCTGAAGTGGATATCAACGGCAGGATGATAGGGCTGAAGATATGCAAGACGACAAACATGGAATAATCAGAAAAAGAGGTTGATGTGTCTGCATCCTTTTGTTTTAACTGTGGGAAGAATATACCTGATAAGGCAAAGTTTTGCCCTTTCTGTGGTGAAGATCTAAGCGACATCGCTAAAGGCGCCGAAGAGAAACCGGCTGAGATAGTAGAAGATGCCGAAGATGCGCCTAAAGAGATAAAAACTGAGAAGAAAAAAGAGAGCTGGGATAAGTATTTTACGCTCTTGGAGCCGGGCAGCGAATTTCAGGGCTATAAGATCCTGAGAATGCTCAATAAGGACGTTGAAGGCATAAAGTATGTGGTGGAAAAGCATGGACAAGAATATGTTTTGACCATTTACAATCGTTCCAGTTTCGAGAACGTGAACATTCTTTTTGCCTTGCAGATGAAGCTTGCTCAGGTCAAGCAGATTCGCGATGAGCAGATGCCGAAAGTGGCGGAAGTTCAAAGCAGTAGGGAACTTACCTATACCGTCTTTGAGTTTGTGCATGGCACTTCGCTGGAAAATATCAAGAAACACAATCCCGAATATCTCACGGAAGAGATGGCGCGTAAGATGGCGCTGAGATTGGTGGATACTGCTCTTAATATCCGCGAATATGGGCTCACTTTGGCGTATCTCAATCTCTCCGGCATCATGCAAAAAGAGGATGGAGATTATAGAATTCTTTTTAGTGGTATCAGTTATGAAGATGTGGATGAGCGGGAAGATGTCTTTGCCATCGGCAGATTGGTGGCCCAGATGCTCACGCCCACGATCACGCAAAGCCTTTATACCGAAAGCAGATTGAAGGTTGCTAAGTTCATGCATGTTCCCGGAGTGACGGTGAATCTGAACAAGGTCTTAGCCGAGGCGCTGCATAGGAATATCACGCATCGCTATACCGGGCTGGAAAAGATGCGCGAGGCTTTGGTGGCGCTTCCTCCCATAGAAGGTTCCGAACTCTCGGTCTTGCCGCCGGAAGCTCTGAGCGATGAATCTAAGAAAACAGATATAAAGATGCCTAAACGCAAGCCGGAGATAGGTTTCTGGGTCTTGGTGATAACCATACTCAT
>DUNQ01000017.1 GCA_012839325.1 Candidatus Cloacimonadota bacterium | reverse complement strand
TTTTGGATATAATGATGCCCGGGTTTAGCGGTTATGATGTCTTGGAGCGCATCAAGCAAGATCCCTCTCTCGAAGATATTCCGATAATCATGATTACCGCCGCGCCGAGTTCAAAGCTGCGCGCCAAGGGCTCCAAATTTTCACCCATGGAGGCGGCGGTAATCATGATTATCGGAATATCTTCGAGAGAGGGATCTTGCTTGATGCGCTCCAAGACATCATAACCGCTAAACCCGGGCATCATTATATCCAAAAGAAGGAGATCCGGGCGAATGCGAACGGTTTCGATCATCATAGATGTGCCGCTGTTGAAAAGACGGATATTTTCAAATCCGGCGTTTGCAAGAACGGTGCGGATGAGACGCAAATTGATCTCATCGTCGTCTGCAACATAGATTAGCATATCTTTGATTTCGTCAAAATTATACATAAGTACCTACTTGTCGTTGTTTCGTTTTAAGCTGTCCGAATAGATAAACATCTCGTCGAGAGTGTGGAAACGATCGAAAAGTGAGATGGCTTCCTGCAGTTGTTTATCCTGTGAAATTGAGATTTTGTATGCCGCTTGATCGCCATGAACCTTGCGTACGAGCTCGCTTTTGAGGCTGGATTCGATGAAGGTGCGCGCGCTGTCGAGATCCGCCGGAGTGTAGCTGATATCCTGATCTTTCACATAGTTGAGGAAGTCGTTCATCATCCCCGATGTGATCTTAGGATCCGCTGTGATATTGCGATCGTGATCCACCAAATAGTCCACGGCATAGTTAAAGAATACATTTTTGCGCCTGAGTTCCACGCCAAAAAGGGTGAGCAAATCGCTATCCACCTCGATATCCGGCGCGATTCCGCCACCGCCGAAGACCTCGCGTCCTTTTGCGGTATAATAGATTTCGTTGTGATTGTCCTCATCCTCTTTTTCGAGATCGTCTTTGGAGACTTCCTTGCCGGTGAGCAGTTTGTCGTTGCTCATTTTGTGGATGCAGCGTCCGCTTTTGATGTAATAGTATGAGGTGGTGATTTTCATCCCGTTGCCGTTTGAAAGCGGGATGAGCTGTTGCACGCTGCCCTTGCCGAAGGTGTTTTTGCCCATCACGAGCCCCTTATCCCAATCCTGCAAGCTGCCTGCAAAAATCTCGGAAGCCGAGGCTGAGGCTTCGTTTACAAGAACGATGATGGGGTAATCGCGCTCCTTTGTGCGATAGCGCGTTTTGATGGAATCTTGACGTATGCGTCCCTTGGTTTCGACAACGAGTTTGTTATGGCCGATAAATTCGTTCACGGTATCCACGGCTTGATCAAGCAATCCGCCGGGATTGAAGCGAAGATCCATAATCAGTCCGCGCATGTCTTCACCTTCCAGCTGCAGCAGCGCGGTTCTAAGCTCGCTTACTGTGTTTTGATTGAAGGTGCTGATGCGGATGTAGCCCACGCCGTTGTCCAAAAGGAAGGCGTAGGGGATGCTCTTGACCGTGATGTTTTCGCGAACGATAGTGAAGTCTATGGGCTCGGCGATTCCGGGGCGGGAGATGGTGATCACCACAGTCGTGCCCACATCGCCGCGCATCTTTTTGATGGATTCATCGGTGGTGACGCCTACAACGCTTTCGCCATCAACCTTGATGATCTTATCGCCGGCAGTGATTCCCATGCGATATGCGGGAGTTCCTTCTATGGGCGAGACGACGGTGATGTAGTCGCCGATCTTGTCTATCTGTATGCCGAGTCCGCCAAAATGTCCTTTGGTATCTGTGGTAAAATCCTTAAAAGCATCGGGGGTGAAATATGTGGTATGCGGGTCTGTGGTGCCCAACATGCCGTTGATAGCCGCTTTGATGAGCTCTTCATCGGAGAGGTCGGTGACGTAATTCTGCTTGAGTTTTTGCAAAACTTCAGAAAAAAGTTGGAGTTGGCTATATATATTTCCGGGTGAATTCCTGGTTTGGGCAAAGGCATTGGTTGCTACAAACAGTAATACTGCCGAAAGTATCCAAACACCGGCAATCGTGATTAGGGCTTTGCGCTGATTCGCTTTCATTTATCCTCTCCTAATAGAACATTAAGGGCTCGCACTATTTCAATGTGTATGTCTTCCTTGCTTTTTAAGGCATCAATGACAAGATATCTTGATTGTTGTTTTTTGGCAATGAATAAAAACTGTTCACGCACTTTTTGATGGAAAGAAAGGGCTTCTTGCTCCAGTCTGTCTTGCTCGCGCGATGAGATTCTGCCCAGCCCGATCTCGGCGGGAAGGTCAAGCAGGATGGTGAGATCCGGTTTTCTGCCGAAGCAGACGAAATCTGTGAGAGTGTCTATCACGCCGAAGTCCAAATCCCGCGCTGCGCCTTGATAAGCATAGGTGCTGTCGTAATATCTATCCGAGATTACCATCTTGCCTTCATTTAGTGCCGGA
The DNA here is from genome assembly GCA_012839325.1 of Candidatus Cloacimonadota bacterium. GTDB lineage: Bacteria > Cloacimonadota > Cloacimonadia > Cloacimonadales > Cloacimonadaceae > UBA5456. Next base: position 265 of record DUNQ01000017.1, on the reverse strand, counting down.
ATGATGAGCTCTCCGCTGTGTTGTGCGCGGGCGGCGCTATAGAGGAGCAGCTCGGTTTCGGGGAGCATTTCTTTATTCTTGATATCCAAAAGCAAATCGCGGATAGCCTCCGCAATGGGGGTTCCGCCGGGCTCTCGCGTGCAAAGATGAGGAAAAGCTCGCAAGTAAAGCTTTTGAGCAAATATCTCGCCGAAAGAGATATTCCTCATCTTTGCACGCGAGAGCCCGGCGGAACCCCCATTGCGGAGGCTATCCGCGATTTGCT
>DUNQ01000126.1 GCA_012839325.1 Candidatus Cloacimonadota bacterium | reverse complement strand
TCCGTTAAATCCGTGTTCTATTAAAATTAATGATGACGCTCGTGGAAACGAGGGTGTTGCCGCCCAAACAGCTCAGCTTCTATTGCATCCCTTTCATCATGGATTCCAACTGTTTCATCCCCTTGGGAGTGCTCATCTTTCTCATCATCTTCTTCATATCGTTAAATTGGCGTATGAGACGATTGATTTCCATGACGGGGCGTCCGCAACCTTTAGAGATTCTTAAGCGGCGACTGCCATTGAGGATTTCAGGCTTTCTGCGTTCTTCATCGGTCATGGATTGGATGATGGCTTCCACGTGCAAAAGTGCTTTGTCATCGAGATTCATATTTGCGGGCAATTTGGGACCCAAGCCGGGGATCATGCGCATGATGGATTCGAGTGAACCCATCTTTTTCACACTCTGCAATTGTTTGAGAAAGTCGTTAAGGTCAAACTGGTTTTTGAGCATTCTCTTGGCGAGCTTTTCCTCTTCTTCGAGATCGAGCGCTTCTTCTGCCTTCTCGATGAGAGTAAGCACGTCGCCCATGCCGAGAATGCGTGAAGCCATGCGTTCGGCGTGGAATACTTCAATATCCGGGATCTTTTCGCCTATGCCTACGAATGCTACGGGGCGTCCGGTGACGGCTTTGATGGAGAGTGCGGCACCACCGCGGGCATCACCATCGAGCTTGGTGAGGATAACGGCGTCGAAAGCGAGGCGGTCATAGAACTCACTGGCGACTGTGACGGCATCTTGTCCTGTCATGGCATCTGCCACGAAGAAGATGTAATCCGGCTTTACATGATCTTTGAGTCGCTCCACTTCTTCCATCATCTCGCCATCTATGTGCAGGCGTCCTGCGGTGTCAAAAATGAGGAGGTTGGAGATATCTTCATAGGCACGTTTCATCGCTTCATCGGCGATCTTGATTACGTCTGTGCCCTCTACGGAGACGACGGGGATGTCTATCTGCTTGCCGAGAACTTTGAGCTGTTCCACTGCTGCGGGACGATAGACGTCGCAAGCTGCCATCATGGGCTTGATGCCTTGTTTGCGATACATTGCGGCGATCTTTGCGCAGGCGGTGGTTTTACCGCTTCCCTGCAAGCCCACGAGCATGATCTTGGTGAGCCTATTATTATAGACCTTCATCTCAAAGCCATCGGTGTCCATCAACGAGATCAGCTCTTCGTGGACTATCTTAACGATCTGCTGTCCGGGGGTTAGGGATTTCATCACTTCGGCGCCTATGGCACGCTTCTCTACTTCTTTTACGAAGTTTCTTACGATGCGGAAGTTTACGTCTGCTTCTAATAAGGCTATGCGAATCTCGCGCAGGCTGTCTTTGATATTTTGTTCGGTAAGATAGCCCTGTCCTTTCAGATCGCGAAAGATCTTATCTAAACGGCTTGAAAGACTGTTAAACAATTAAATACCCCTTAGTTTCTTGATTGAATCCGTGTAATTATCCGAGGAAAAGATATAGCTGGCAGAAACGAGCATGCTTGCGCCCGCTTCTCTTAAGGTTGCAGCGTTTTGATCGGTGACGCCGCCATCTATCTCTATCTCAAAATTCAGATTGCGTTCTTTGCGAATCTTGGATAGTGCCTTGATTTTGGCGATAGCGGATGGAATGAATTTCTGGGCGGAATATCCGGGATTGACGCTCATTACGAGAACGAAATCCAGATCCGGCAAGATGTCTTCCAGTGTGCTTACAGGAGTTGCGGGATTCAGCGCAATGCCTGCCTTTATGCCATGGGATTTGATCTTTTGCACGAGGCGATGGCTGTGATAGACCGTTTCTTGGTGGAAAGAGATATATTGCACGCCTATCTCGGCTAATTCGTCTATGAACTCATCCGGATTTGTCACCATAAGATGAGCGTCTAAGGGCTTATCCGTGAGCTTTCTAAAGCATCTCACCAGTGGGTAGCCATAACTTAGGTTTGGAACGTAATGTCCGTCCATGATGTCGAGATGGATGATATCTGCTTCATTTAGCAGAGCTACTTCTTCGCCGAGTTTGGCAAAATCTGCCGAAAGTACCGAGACGGCAATCTTTGTCTTCATTATCTTCTTTTCCTTGTCGATGTTATGAGAAAAACTATATCGCTTAGTTCTTCATTATGTTTTTCTTTATATTTTTGGATAATATCCGGTTTGAGCAACATCAATTCTTGCATCCATGCGCTGTTTTGCACCCCTACAAAGAGGGTGTTTTTGTCTAAGCGAATGGGATACGAGCGTTCTGCCATCAGCTCACCCACCACGCTTTTCCATGCCATAAAGACATTTATAAAGCGATGATAACGCTCTCCGCCTATGCGAGAGATCAGCTCTTTGAGATTGTTATCTATGGGTTTCAGTGACATGGCTTGCTGTAAAAAAAGGAGTACGACGACCGCGTTTGGCGGTGCGGCGCACTCCCGTTATTATCTTTAATTATGCCTAAGCTATTCTTTAACGCAGTATAAAGATTTGGCGTTGTATGCCAAAATCAGAACTGCCATAGCCACATAGTAAACAGAGCCGATTCCCATTGTCGTGCGATCCACTGTGGACATAAGAAGTCCGGGGAAAGCCGCAGCAATGACGAAGATCACATATCCAATGAATCTATTTACAAAGCTGCTGCCTCTATCATTTATCATAAAGATAGATAAGAGCACGAGAACGATGAAAAGAATAGTGATCGACAGCATTATTCCAACTACTTTTCCCTGTGAAATATCGGCCGGAAGCGAGATCAATTCAGAGCGTAAAGCAACGATGAGCGGGGCGATGATTGCTACAATCATCAGAATTGCGCTGAGCACTTTTCTGAAGATGAAGCTTTTGTCTCCGCTGCTTGTATCATGACGCACCTTTTTTTGACGATTTAATGATAGATAAATTATCAAGCTCATCAAAAGGAAAAAGCCGCCATAGGCTAACATCATTATGGGTCTACCGGTGATCATGCCCATCACGGAAAGCACCGCGATAAAGACAATCACGCTGATGATCTGTCCTGCTTTGTGAAGTTTATCACTCATGGGATCCTCCCGAATCTTATTCTTCTATTTCGGCAGCCGGCTCTTCTGTCGGCTGAGTTTCCTGTTCTGTTTCTTCTGCTACTTCTTCTTCTACTGTTTCTTCTGCTTCAGCTGTTTCCGGGGCTTCTTCAGCTTCTTCTACTTCCGGGGTTTCGGGCTCATCGGTGGCCTCTGTTTCCGGTTCGGCTACAGCTTCTGCTTCAGCTTCGGCAGCTTCTTCGATTTCGTCGCCTTTAACTCTTTCTGCCTCAATCATAAAGTCCAAGCTTGCGATAACTTCTCTATGAAGCCTGATCTCTACGTTCTGCTCTCCCATTGCTTTGATGGAGCGCTCAAGAAGAATCATAGAGCGATGGACATCAATGCCTTCTGCTTTGAGAGCGTTGACAATATCGTTTTCGGAAACGGAGCCAAACATGCTACCGTGTTCGTCAAATTTACGAACAAATGTCAATTTAGTAGAAGCAATTTTTTCGGCAAGCACTTTTAATGCAGCGATTCTTTTTTCTTCTTCGGCTTGGAAGTTTTCCTTGATGACGGTGAGGCGTTTCATGTTTGCCGGAGTGGCATATATCGCCAATTTACGCGGGACGAGATAGTTTCTCGCATAGCCGCGTTTCACATTCACGACATCGCCGGGATTGCCGAGGTTTTCTATTATTTCAAGCAATATTACTTTCATGCGTTTCTCCTGAATCTTTTTTATTAATCGGGCTCACCCAGCTATTTGCATAGCCGAAGATGGTGAGCGGAATGAAGGCATAAATGAGCACGAATATCATTATTATGCCTTTGATGATATTGCTGCTTAGCACCCTCGAGAGCCATCCCCAAAAGGCAAAGGAGCCCTGTATGAGGGGAATGGTGCAAAGGAGGAGCAAAGCACTGATAAAGTATGTGAGATAAGCTTGTTGCAAGCACCAGGGTAAGATGGCGAGTATGAGCACATTGTAGAGCACGGAAAACTTAAAAGTGACCTCGCTGAGGGGCAATTTGATCATCCTGTGGAAGAGCAAAAAGCCCAAAAGCAGAGCGAAGATCTGCATGATTCCCCAAAAAACCGGGAAGAATTCTTGCCAGATTCTCATGCTCAGACCATATCCTTCCATATTCTCCAAGCTGGGCATCATGTGTGCAACCTGCTTCATTCCTTCCTCTAAGTGGATATCTAAGACGTTTTTAAAGACTATCATCCTAACAAAGGCATACACCATGAGCATGATAGCCGAGGCTAAAAAAGCCTCTGTAAGAGTTTGATTGCGCCTGAGCGTGATCAAAAAGATATAGACTATCAAGCCTGCCCCAAAGATTGCGTCCATGCTCATCATCATAGAAGTGGCATCCTCACTTGAGATCGCTGCAAATACCAGCGGCAAGATGAAGAAGCTCAACAGGGTTCTATATGGAGCCACGAGCGCGGGGCCGAGAGCCTTCGCTGCAAAAAACATCAGTAGAATCAGCGCTAAGCCCGGATTTATGAGTGCCAGGCCGCCGCTGAGGAAGGGAATGAGAAACATAAGCTTATTCGATCACATAAGGAATAAGAGCCATCTGACGAGCGCGCTTGATCTCATTTGCAAGCTTGCGCTGATGCTTTGCACAAGTTCCGGTGAGGCGAGCTGCTTCGATCTTGCCAACTTCGGAGGTGTATTGACGCATCATATCTATGTCTTTGTAATCTATGACCAATTCTTTGTTGGCACAGAATTTACAATATTTACGGCGTGTGTATCTTCTTCTTCTTTCTGAGTGGTTCATTTATGTCTCCTAAAAGGGTACGTCATCGTTTGTCGTTGCGGCACTACTGCGAGATTCTTCACTGGGAAGAGGGGCATCTTCGGAAGTGGGTGCAGAGCCGTCTTGACGATCTTTCCATTCTAAGAAATGGATAAAATCTGCGGTGACTTCAGTTTGTTTGCGAGTTGCATTGTTTTGATCTGTCCATGTACGTGTTTCAAGCCTTCCTTCCACGAGCACAGCGCTGCCTTTGCGGGCATTCTTTTCAAGTTGTTCGGCTTGGTAAGTCCAAGCAACACAATCAATCCAGCTGGTAGCGGTTTGCCATTCGCCGGAATCGTCTTTGTATCCGCGATCGCACGCAACTACAAAACGCATTACCGGGGTTCCCTTGGGGGTGAATTTAAGTTCAAGGTCATTGCCAATTCTGCCGCTTATGAAAACCTTGTTGAATCTGGGTAGTCTAAGGTCTGCCATGGTGTTCTCCTTATTTGCTGTCGAGCGCCACAAACATATGGCGTATCATCTTTTCGTTGATGTTGAACGAAGCCTGAATGTCTTTGACTGCAAGGCTGTCGAGTTTGAGATAATTCACATAGTAGTAGGCTTCCTGGAGCTTGTCTATGGGATAAGCAAGCATTCTCTTTCCCCAGGGATCGGTTTTGATAATTTCTGCGCCCGCTTCTTTAAGCTGGTTAAGCGCGGCTTCGTTTGCCAGATCCGCTTCCTCAGGCTTAAGCTTGGGCGTGTACATTATCATCAGTTCATAATCCTTTATCATTATTCCTCCTTTGGACTTTTGATCCCGGCAGTTTCTCCGCCGGAATAGGATTTTTTCCATTTACTGTAATCGTTTAAAACTTCTTTGAATCCGCGATGGACAAAAGTGTCAATGAAGCTTGATGCCAGAGAAAGACAATCATCAAAAGAGTCCAGTTCTTTTTTATCAAACTTCTCTAAGACATATATATCCGTCGGGATTACATCGCTTTTTCCTATGCCTATGCGCAGGCGCCTCAGTTCCGAGGGGGGCAATACCTCAAAGAGGGATTTGATGCCATTGTGTCCGCCGTCTCCCCCGCCCAAGCGAACCCTGAGCTCGCAGGAGGGAAGTTCAACGTCGTCATGAACCACCATTATCTCTTCAAATTGCCATTTGCGCATGGCTGCCCTGAGGGCGTGTCCGGAAAGATTCATGTATGTCTTGGGCTTGATAGCTACGGCTCGCTTGTGAACAAGATAGTCGTATTCAGGCGCACTTTTGAAGGCCTTTTTGTGCTTCAAAGCCCAGCGGTCCAGACAGATGAAACCAAGGTTGTGTCTGGTAAGCCAATACTTTTCCGGATGATTTCCCAAGGCAAGGATCAATCTCATGTTTTAAGTTATTCTTCTTCGGTTGCTTCTGCTTCTTCAGTAGCTTCGCCTTCAGCGACTTCTTCGCCATCAAGGAGTTCGATATCATCATCGAGTTCGTCTTCTTCGACTTCTTCAGCCATAAGACCTTGAACAACAACAATTGCAACGTCATCCGTATCTCTGAAAGTCCAGCTTCCTTTGGGAAGATCGCCGATCTGTTTAGAATCACCGATTTCCATGTCGCTGACGTCGATTTCGAATCCGTCAGGGGTTTCGCTAACTTTACAGCTAACCGTAACGGCGTGCTGCAAGATATCCACAAATCCACCTTCGAGAGTTCCTTTGGCTTCACCGATGTAATTGACCGGGATGTCCACTTCGATGGTGGTATCTTCGCTTACTGCGAGAAAATCCAGGTGCAAGAAGTTTCTCTGCACGGGATGGATTTGTCTGTCCTTGAGCATGGTGTGATACTTTTTGCCTTCTACGTGGATTTCATAGAAACTAAGCTGGGTAAAGCTTCGTTTGTAAAATCTCATGAATTCTCTGTCTGAGAGGGCAATCTTTATCGTATCCACTCCTTTTCCATAGATAACGGCGGGAATCTTACCGGCAGCTCTGAGCTGGGTAAGGTCGCTTTTTCTAATGGTTTCTCTTGGTTCTGCTTGTAGAGTAAATATCATTTATTCCTCCATTATTTCCTTATCTAAATAATAGGCTTATGGATTCGCCTATGTGTATTTTCTTTATTGCTATTGCCAGCATTTCGGCAATGCTGAGTTGAACTATCTTTTTGCATTCTTCTTTGCAGCTGTCTAATTGGATGGTGTTTGTGATGAAAAGCTTCTCTATGGGAGAGGCTTCGAGATCTTCAACTGCATTGGCAGAAAGAACGCCGTGGGTGCAAGCTGCATAGATGCGACGTGCGCCGTGTTCTTCAAGCGCTTTCGCCATCTTGATGAGGCTGCCGCCGGTATCCACGATATCGTCGTAGAGAATGGCTGTCTTGCCATCCACATCACCGATGATATTGAGCAGCTCAGCTTTATCGTCGTTTGCCACTCTTCTCTTATCACCTATTGCCAAAGAGCAATTCAGTCTCTTGGCAAGTGCACGGGCGCGGTTTGCTCCGCCGGAATCGGGAGAGACTACCACTGTGTCTTCCATCTGCATGGTGCTCTTGAAATAGCGAGCAAAAGTGGGGATTGCATAAAGGTGATCGACGGGGATGTCGAAAAAGCCCTGAATCTGATCTGCGTGTAGGTCAACCGTCACCACTCTATCCGCTCCTGCAACCGTGATGAGGTCTGCCACCAATTTTGCGGTGATGGGAACGCGGGGCTGATCCTTCTTATCGCTTCGGGCGTAGGCATAGTAAGGGATCACACAATTGATGCGCTTTGCACTCGCGCGCTTGAGAGCATCCATTATGATGAGAAGATCCATGAGACTGTCGTTCACGGGATAGCTCGTGGGCTGGATGATGAACACATCAGCGCCGCGAACGTTATCGTTTATCTTCACAAAAGATTCGTCATTGGAAAACTTAAATAATTCGATATCGGCAAGAGGTATGCCCGCATGGCGTGCAACTTCTTCGGCAAGGGGTCGGTTTGCATTACCGGTAATAAGCTTTAGCTTGGAAAACATCTTTGGTACTCTCTTAGTGAAATAGTTCGTGTTTTAAGGGTGTAAAAACCCTTCTCCTTAAAGTGGGAGCGGCATATAGCCAGATCCCGTTCATTCTCAAATAATCCCATACAGGTGGAACCGCTTCCGCAAAGCATGCTCTTTTTTGCGCCAAAGCTATTTAGCTGCTCAAGAAGAGCTTGCACATCGGGATACAATCCACACACCGTCTGTTCAAGCCTGTTATACATCGTGTTCATAAGATCGGCAGGATCAAAAAGCTTTGCCTCGCCCGGAGCAGGGAGCTCCAAAGCGCCATAAGCCAGCCCGGCAGAGATGGCAATGCCGGGATTTACCAACAAGATGTTATCAAGCAAGATATCATCCTGCGGCGTGATCCTTTCGCCTCGATTTTGACCCAAGGCCGTTCCGCCGTGAAGAAAGAAATTGATATCGCTGCCAAACATTGCGGCGATCTCTTCCTTTTCCTCTTGCCTGAGCCCAAGCTGCCAAAGCTTGTCTAAAAAGATGATGGCAATTGCTGCATTTGAGCTGCCGCCACCCAATCCGGCTGAGACCGGAATGCGCTTTGTGAGCCTGATTTCGGCCCCGGCTGAGACCTTGAATCTATGCTGTAAGTATTTGGCAATCTTATAGATGAGATTGTTCTCACCGCAAAGATCGTCAATATTAGACCAAAGTATTATATCACTGCTTTTTGTCAAAACAAATTTGATCTCATCAAAAAGGTCAATACTGCATAACACAGTATTGACCTCGTGATAGTTATCGGGGAGCTTTCCTAAAACCTCAAGAAACAGGTTTATTTTTGCGTAGGAAACGGCTAACATTCTTTTTCTGTTTTTTAGGAACCTCATCTCCGTAATAGTAGTAATAGTAGTAATAGTAATAATAGTTCTGTTTGCTGTAATACTTCTGCACGTAGATGCCGTTGACGATGATGCCGTCGATCTTGGCATCAACATTTGCCATGAGCTCTTTGGTGCGGCGAACAATGCCTTTCTCGGTGTGTCCGCTGCGAATTACAACAAAGGTCATATCCACCTTTTTGGTGAGGATAAGGGCGTCTGTGACGGCAATCACGGGCGGTGTATCAAAGAGAATGTAGTCAAAATTATCTTTGAGGTCTTTGATGAGCTCGTCCATGCGTGATGATGCCAAAAGTTCGGAAGGATTAGGTGGCACAAATCCGCTGGTGATAAGACTGAGATTCATGATGCCGCTATCTTTGATGATATCAGAAAGTTTCACATCGGGATCCACCAAATAGTCGCTGGAGCCGTTTTCTTTTTCCACTCCGAATCTGATATGCGTGGTAGGACGCCTCATGTCCATATCCACCAGAACGACTTTAGCGCTCATTTGCGCCAACGTAATAGCGAGGTTGGATATGGAGGTAGTCTTTCCTTCTTTCGGCCCGGAAGAGGTCACCAGAAGCGTTGTGCTGCCTTCCGGCTTGCGGGCGATGATATTGGTTCTCAGAGTCCTGTATGCCTCAGCAATGGGCGATTTTGGCGCATAGTAAGAAACCAGCTGCTGCATCACATAATGCATAGAGCGTGTCAGCTGTTCCTTGGCGTCGCCCTCTGCCAATTCTATCTGCTGTCCAAATTCCTGCAGTCTGTTTTCTGCTTCATGGATTACAGGAATGGTTCCCAAGATCGGCAGCTTCACAAAGCTTTCCATGTCTTCCAGGGTGCGCAATCTGGTATCCAAAGAGTGCACCAAGAAAGCGGCGCCTACGCCTAAACCGAGACCGAGTATGAGTCCCACGAGTATATTCATTGAAACCTTAGGTTTGATGGGCGTGGTGGGGCGTTCTGCATAGTCGATGATGCGGATGTTTCCAACCTTTGCCTGCTCGGCAATCTTGGCATCCTCATATTTCTCCATCATCATGCCGTGGATCTTACCATCCAAAAGCATGTTGCGTGAGAGGCGAGCAAGTTCGAGCTCGGTATTGGGCAGCGCTATGATACGTTTGTCATACATCTCGCGGGTTTGTTCGAGACCATCCACGCGAGTGCGCGCCAGTTCCATATCTATATTTGCCTGTATCAGGCGATTGAGCAGATCATTTCTGAGTGCGAGCGGATCGCTTCCGGCAGATACATTCACCAGTTTGCGAATCTCGCGGTCGAGGTTTGTGCGAGCGTTCTCCAGCTCACGATTGAGCAACAGTATCTGCGGATGATCTAAGGGATATTCATTCTTGGTGATGAGCTTGGTAATCAAAGCATGGGTTTCCACCACCTGTTTGCGCAATTCATCAACGTAAGGCGCTTTCACGAGATTGTCTATATCCACGAGAATGGAATCTTGTTCGGTGAGTTGGCGCGTGATCATATCCACGCTTCTTGCCTTCACCGCCATATCTGTGAGCGCGGCTTCCAGCTGAGCTTCAAGCTCGGTAGATTTCTCGATAAGCTTGGTAGTCTCTGCACTGAGCTCGGTGAGTTTATTTAGGTTTTTAAACTCTCTGAGATCGTTTTCTGAAGCCTGCAAACGACGGCTGATGGCATCAAGCTGTGTTTCCAGGAACTCTCTGATGGTGATATATTCCAGACGCGCATGCTGGGTATTTTGCTGTTGAATAGCCTCGGCGATGGCATTAACCGCCGCCTGAGCTTCAGCCGGACTGGTGGATTCAATAGAGATGGTGAGAAGATCTGTCTCACGCTTTGACTCCACCTTCACCCTGCCCAGCCTTCCAGCCGGGTTTGTGGATGCCGCAATGGGGAAAAGATCCCAATCGGGATATTTCTTCATGATCTCCCAAGCCAGCATAAGAGTGGGCTTACTCTTGATGATTTCAATCTGGTTATTGATAGTGTTTTTACCCGTTCCGCCTGCTCCCATAAAGAGGAAATCTGCGCCTCTGGATTGATCTTCCAGCATGATGCGCGAAGAAGCGGAATAGATCTTACTTTGGCGAGCGGTATAGAAGACCGTGCCTGCCATCACGACAACAAATATTAAAACGATGAGATAGCGATATTGCAGAGCTATCCGAAAATATTCCGCAAGGTTTATTTCATCTTGGAATGATTGATTTTGTAATTGATTATCCACGCCTGCCTTCCTTTATAATCCGGTTACCAAGTTATATACGCTAAGCGCAATTGTTACTTTAGACAAGAAATCTGCTATACGGGAAAAAGCGTAGAAGATAGTGCCGGATACCACGACGGTGTCCCCCGGTTGCAGCTGTGGGATGAGCTCGGGATCACCCGTATCAAGGTATTGCTTGAGATTAACCCACACGATCTTTTCGCCTTCATCTATGGAAGGACGAACTATTCTAATCTTTGAGAGCTTGGCATCTTCGCGAGGGCCGCCCGCCAAGGCAATCAAGGTTAGAAAATCAGTATCATCGGGGACCACATAAAGCCCCGGTTTGCCTACTTGTCCCAAAACGTAGGTATTCATCTTCAGCTTTTCCACCCCGCTGCGCGCACCGTCAAAAGTGTATGCAGAGATATTGCTTGATGGTGTAAGCATCACCGACGTCTGGCCAAACAATGTCAAAGTTATGCCGATCAAGAAGATCGAAATCAGTACTTTCTTCACAATTTCCTCTTTCGCAATTTGAGTCAAGTTCCGCTACTTGTCATTTGAGTCAAGCATTTTCTGATTTCAAAGCAAGACAGCGGTATATCATTCTTCATTATTTATTCCTAAATTCCATGGGGAAATCAGGGTTATATCAGTCACAAATCAGTATCCGCTCATGGGATTCCGAGCCGTAGTTCATGTCGCTTGCTTCATCATGTTTTAAGAAGTCAACGCGCCATTTAAGGTTGGTTCCGCCGGGGATATATGGAAAGTCTGCCGGGAGAGTGATGCTCATCGGTCCCTTTTCATCGCTGACCACTATATCTTCGTACCAGATAAGATTGTCATCAAGAGTCCATAGCAAGACGCGATATACCCCCTCTCCGAGGCCTTGGGCATCCCATTTCAGCTCCAATTCGCTGAGTGAGGTAACGGTATCGGATTCAGGCGAGATAAGCTCACACTTGGGCAATATCTTATATTTCACCATATTCGATGTGCTGCTATTGCCGCTATAATCGAAGAGCTTCATGCGATAGTAATACCAAGTATCAAACTCCAGATTAGATGAATCAACATATTCGTTAACCTGCCAGTTCTGTTGTCCCACTCTGCTCCAAGTGCTATCTGGAACAATCGCTCTTTCGATTACATAATGAGAGAGGTCAAAATCCACAAAAGGCTGCCAGATCAGGCGTATTCCATCCACATGCGGCACTGCATCGATCCCGTTATTATCTTCATTTAGAGCGATATAGTGTCCGTTATAGATCACCGGATCGTCGCCCGTATCACCCAGATGGGGAATCAAGACAGGAGCCACGGGAGGAGTAACATCATTTACCACGGTATAGTTCCATTCGTGGGATTCCGAGCCCATAAACATTTCGTTCGCATCATCCCAATCAAAATAATCCACCCGCCATCTCAATCTTGTGCCGATGGGAATATTGTATTCATGATGCGGGAAGCTTACGCTCATCTCCTCATACCCGAGGTTTTCCACATCGTGATACCAGATCAATTCATTGTTTTCACCGAAGACCAACACGCGATATCGCCCTGCTTGGTCATCAGCACGTCTAAAGGTAAAGCGCAGACCTTCGATCCCGCCGGCGTGATTATTCGGTGGGGAAACGAGGTGAGATTTCGGCAAGATAGCATAAGATACTGTATCTGAAACGGCGCTATTGCCGCTTGAATCGAAGAGTTCTATATAGTAGGAATAAAACACTCTTTCCACCAATGGCCCTTGATCTAAATAGTGGTGTCTATCCGCGCGAACAGAGTCTATGGCAGCCGCCTCCGGCTCTATATCCGAAAAGCGGAAGACCTTGAGATAGCTGAGATCAGTATCCTGAAAAGGCTTCCACATGATGCGTATCATATCACCATCGGGCACGGTGTCTATGCCGTTATTATCATCGGTGAGCACTATTTCTATGCCGTTATAGACCACCGGCTCATCGCCCGTATCACCCAAATGAGGGATCATGACCGGCGCAATGGGCGGAGTTTTATCCACATCCGGCTTATCCTCTCCGGCACAGCCCGCTAAAACCAATAAAATGAGTATAAATATCAAGGTGTTTCTCATGTCTGCTCCCTAAAACCTGAATCTGAGTCCCAGCCGGTTTGTGATCCCGACAGGATTTGTGATCAAAGCATAATCCAACCACGCGCCATACAGGCTGAGGCTGGCTCCACAGCTAAAGTTTTTGTCATAATATCCCAAGCGTAGGCTTGCCATTTCGTTATAAGTCCAATCCGCGCCAAAGTGATGCGTGCCACCATAGACGTAATCTTTATCCCACGCCAAAACAATCTCACTATCCAGCTGAGGGATGGGCTGTTGGACGGCAATGCCAAACTTGGTGTTAAAAAGTATCTCATCGCGGTTTTCACTTACGGTATCCCAGCGAACCGTGGTACCGGCTATATCTTGAAAGTTGAAGCCCATATGCAAGGCTCCCAGCTCGTCTGCATCAAAGAGTATCGCCATATCGGTCTTGATCTTAACGCCGATATCAAAGCCGGTTCCGCTGCCCAAGTTATCCTTGATCTTACGCTGTATGAACTTCACGTTTGCACCCAGCCCTATCTCCAAAGGAATTGCAAAGAACTGCCAGCCCATATCTGCATTCAAATTGATGTTCTTGGCAAAGGAGAACTGATAGAGATCGTCCGTGGAGCGAAACTTCCCATCCGGGATGCCCGGCAGGTGGTAATTACTATCATTGATGCGCTGATCAACATTTGTCCCGATGAGATACTTCTCATCAAAATACGGGATGTCGCTGACGGTGAGACGCGTGATATTGAAGCCTATGGTGACCTCATTGGGCAAGGGTTGAATATAGCTGAGATGATCATAGCTCGCCAGATTTCCATAGAGGAATGCATGCATTGCAGAAGCCTCGGACTTGCGAATCTGGGCCAAGCCGCCGCTATTCCAATATATGGCTGAAGAGTCATCTGCCAGAGCGGCAAAAGCACCGCCCATACCCAAGGAACGAACCCCGGCACCGATCATCATAAAGTCTCCGCCATAGCGCCCGGCAAAAAGCGCCGATGTCGCAACTAACAGGAGGGCAAATATCAATACTTTCTTTTTCATCTTATCCCCCAAATCACCTTAAGATCGCCATCTTCATGGTTTTCTCTATCTTTTTCTTTCCCTTTCGAGCAACGACCTTATAGAAATATACGCCATTGGCGAGGGTATATCCTTGCTCGTCGCGGCAATCCCAGCCGTGCACGCTGCGCGGATATTCGTGATATCCCACCCCCACGGGCAGATTCTTGAAGGTTTTCACCAGTCTGCCGGAAACCGTGTAGAGCTTGATATAGACCTCGTCTGCGCTATCGGTGAGAACATAGGTGAATCTCGTTCTGCCGTCATTACGCGGATCTTGCGCGCGCCCCACCACGGGATTGGGATAGTTGCCGATATTTACGATATTAAACTTCTTATTCACGGTGAATTGAATCACCCGAGTAACGAAATTACCATTGAGATCACTACAGTCAATCTTCATCTCATGAACCCCGGCATCGAGGCTGAGCTGATATTTGATGGGAATATTGCTGATATTATCTTTATTTACGCTGATCACATACTCGCTGTCATCCACCACCGCGCCATTGAGATAGAGCTTGATGGAATCGTCTATCACATCAATTCCATTGGCATCGCTGAGCAGGATTGAGACCACGCCATCTGCGGAAACATATCCGCCGAGAGTAAACTCCTGATCTTCCACGTTCACATCGATGGTGGGCGCCTGCGTATCCGTATTGCGGAAGATGGCATAGACCCCATTGCGCACGATCTCGAAGCCCACCGTGTTATTGGTGGTAGAGATGTGTCCGCCCAGCAAGACCCAGCGCTCAAACTCGTCATTCCAGCGATAAAGCTTATAGCTGTCATCTCCCTCATATTCCTGGGTTTCCTCGTCTGTTTCATGATACTTGAAAAGCAGTTCCAGCCTCTTACCGGCTCTGTAGAATCCTAAGGAGTCCACCGCCGTGGGATCGAAGAGATGAACGTCATAGGCAATGGAGCCTTGAGAACTCAGCCCCTCAGCGGGATTGCGCATGAGAATCTTGTGTAAGTCCGGCTGATGATGCGGCAGCTCATCCTCAACTGTATTTATGGAAAGCGTGCTGCTGCCGGACACAAAGCCGCTCGGGATGATACAATCAAGATTGCTATCCACACTGCTAAATACTCCGCCGCTGCCGTCCACATCATGATAGTTAAAAGGCACAACTATATTGATATAGTTATTTGTATTCACGAAGAGATGCAGCTCAGAGAAAGCATTGCTTGCGTTCACCCTCACCTCTATCCTCAAGATGCCAGGCGGCGCTCCGGCAAGCGGAATCTCATCCCACCTCTCTTCACCCACTTCCAATGGTGCAAAGTCTTGAGTAGAAAACAGCACCGAAGGGAAAGAGGAGCCTTCGCCCAATCGGTAATACATTCTCAGATCGGTCATCGGCGCATCTACGTTCCCGATATTGGTGGATTTCACCATGAGCTTTGGTATTCCGCCTTCATCGACGAACCGAATGTCTTTGAGAACCAAGTCCGGCCCTTTCACATAAAAGGAGGTCAGCCTGCTCTCATATACTCGAGACAGGTTATCTGTAAGTCTATATTTATAGAAGAGTTCTTTGCCGGAACGATGCTTATCCAGCTTCTGACTCGTGATCCAAATATTAGCATCTTCTCTGCTGGGCACCATGGGCAAATCCACCCAAATGATTCTCCACTCGCCGTTTGGTTGGCGAAGACTATCTGTACGCACCTTACAAGTTAGCGATGTAACATCGGAAGGACTAAATATATTTACTTTAAAGCCAATTGAATCAGAATAAGCGGGCGCTTCAGGAATGAAACCAAGATGCTCGATATTCGGTCTGCCCACAGCGTATTGTTTTGAACTGATATATTCTTTCTCAGCCGAGTATCCCGCCACGCGGACTTTATTCATATAGTTTGTCAAATTCGGAGGAGCGGTGTAGTTCGCACTAAAGTTCCCGCCGGGCGCAGGCATATCGTAAGGCACATTTTGCACAATCTCATCTTCATTGAGCACAAAGAGGCGTGCCATATTAACATCAGAAGGGAACTCCGCTTGAATATTGATCTCCTCGCCGGGATTGAACAACTCTGCAGATAGATTTACTTCCGCATCGGAAGAAGGCTTATTGAGGCGTATCAGCGGATCGCCGAGATAGGCGCTGCCATTGGTGAGCGCATAGCGGGCTTCCACGCCGGAAGTTATGGTGAAAAAGCGAGCAAGAGCATAGATATAAGCATCTCCCAAGGTGGGAAAATCGTGCTCAAAAGCCGCCTCACAGAAGGCATGTCCCCACTCCTCGTCTTGATAGAGATAACCCAATCCCGCAAAGCCGAGCGAGACGATCGCTCCTTTATTTGGCTGTAAGATCAGCGTTTCGGAGATCGATCCCGATCCATTTGTATCAAAAGCCGAGGCATAACAAGAAAGCGATAAAACCACGGGATAAGTCCGGTTGTTCAAAGTAGCAATATCATTATTATTGAAGAGGTTATAGTCCGCCCACACTCTCCCGCCGCCGTGTCCCATAAATTGCACATACTGGGTTCCGCTATTGATGGCATCTTTGAGGTCGAATGTTCCGCCAAAGTAGTCGCGGCTAACGGTTTGCGTGCTGGTGTAAACTCTTTTCACATGATACTTTTCAGGCACTGAAAGCTTGCGAATTTTCTCTGACTGACGTGAAAACATGTCGTGCCCGTCTTCTATCTTGCCGCCTGCTGTAAAGGTCAAGGTACTGTTCCACAATCTATTTGTATGCAGGTCTTCACGATAGGAGCGCGCTTTTTCTGCAAAGTCCGCAATCTGCTCCTCTTCCCAAGCCGTGATACGCGCCACGGTGATATCGGGAATAAGATCATCGCCTACTATGCAGCCATACCAAGTATCGCTGGCAGTTGCACCATGCTTATCCGTCCAAGTTTTGCGCACGGGGATGAGGTTATACTTTCTGCTGGGGCTGTTGTCTCGCGTATCTGCAATGCCTTCACCCAAGAGAATAGCATGGCTCAGCTGTGGCGAAGACCAATTATTATAAGCATATCGGAAGAAATCTTTGATGGCATCCGCAGAGACTATTCCGTGGTTGAACTCGTTATAAATATCCTGAATATCCACCACCTTCACGGTATGCCCGTCGGATTCCCAAATATCCACCAAATCCATTGTGCCCTCTGCCAAGGTAAAAGCATAAGGCGTCACAATAATCACATTCGCCGCATTCATGGGATTCTTCAGATCCGACGGCAAGCTCAAACGCATGAATTTCGGGCTCTTCTTTGCGCTTTCTTCCACGGCATAATACTCTACACTTTGAGAGTGAACGCTATCCTGAAAACTCACCGTCCAAGGCGCATGCCCGCTTATGTTAAAAGGCTCGATCTGCAAGCTGCTAAAGATGCTGGAGCCTATCTTATAAACAGAGACATCGGAAGAGGAAAAGCCTTGCACTTCAAATTGATAGAGTCCAACAGGACGATTTGCCGGCTTAGTGAATTTGATGAAGTTCTCATCGGTCTTATACTCACGCCAATAGGTAAGATTTATATAATCCAGCAAGACCTGTTCTTTCTCCCCCGAAGGAGTATTCCCCGAAAGGCTGATATATACGCTATTTTCACCATGTCTCAAGAATGAATTAGTAATGGTTTCATCCGTTTGAAAGATCTTCTCCGTTTGTCCGACCCAGCCGTGAGAGCCAATCATCGCTTGATTGATGCGAACAGTTGCGTCGTGATCAAACTGCCCTTCAGGCAAGCTATTCACATAAGTCAAGCCCTGTAAAGCCACTTTTGCACTCCCCTTTTGAACTTTACTGTCCAAGGGATATTGCAGGCGGATGGGCACGATCTCCAAATTCGGCGCCGTTATCCTGCGCCAAAACCAATTATCTTCACGATAATATTCAGGATCTCTCGAACTCCACCCCCGCCCCAGCTTATCTGTCATCAGCTGTTGCTCAAAATGAACGGTATGCTCATAAGCTTCAGGAATGATGTAGTTTGCGGCATTACTATCGGTCAAGCCGCCATTTGCCACCACCATCCTCGCGCCATAGCCATCAACGGGCTTGAGCGTATAAACATTTTCGGCAGTATATGCTCCATAATATGAGTTTTCCCCGGGCAGCCTATCGCCATAAAATTCAAAGTAATCGCCCTGATTGAACTTCCCGTCGTTTTCACCCACAAAATGTATGGGCACCTGACCGTGCCTATCACTGAGCTCCAGCCTCCGCGGATCGATCTCATCTATATCCCACGCCATATCCACTTCCAAAGAGTCCGTCATTTCTACAATCAACTCTTTAAGATCGGTGTAAGAAACCTTATAGATTCCCTCTTGATCCACCACAAATTGTATCTCATTGATCCCGTTAAGAGCGGACTTCGGAGAGGAATAGCTGTGATCTTTTTTCTTTTCCAAACGCCATCCGCGCGAGCTTTGATTGTTGATAAAAAAGCTGTCTCCCGCCTGATCTATGGGGTTTTCGCTGAAACGCCAATTGGGGCTATTTGTCTTTGTGCCGCTAATATTAACAGCTATTTCAATATTTTCCAAGACGATGAGCTTTTCTGATGCTGCATGATATCTAAAAGGAAAGATGCGCAGGGTAACGAAGCGTCTATCCCCGATAAATGCCGGCTCGGAAACCTCTAAGATCTGCCCGGGATATGCACTCGCCCTTTGGTATGCACTAAAATCACGTCGAGTATGATAGCTGATATTATCACCATCTAATATACGCTCCGGAACGGGTAAAAGCTTTACATCCGCGAGTTCTCTTTGCTCGGAAGAAACAATCACGGCGCTGATATCTCCATCAATGGGAATGGCAATCGGCACGGCAAACATCTTTAGTTGAGGGTATCCCTCTTCTGCGGTATAGGCACCTTCATCACACTGAATCTGCTGCCAAATCTCGCCGCCGGAATGAATCTCATCAAGGCTAAATTCCGGCATTTCAAAGCTCAACCTCAAAGAGGAAGCATCTTCGCTGATGAGGCTGATCGCCTTACCAAAAACTAAGATTGGAAGCATTGCCAACAAACAAAATAGAAATCTCTTCATTAATTACTCCACCCTGGAAATACGATTTATTCTCATGCCGATATCCTTGCGATATATGCTTTGCGGGATGGATATCCGCCCGATATCTGCATACGCTTTTTCTCGCGCCTGCTTTAGGTTTTCACCTTTGTTTACCGCCGCCAATATCCTGCCGCCGCTGCTGATAAGCCCGGTTTCGCCTTTTGCAACCCCGGAATAATATACCCTGCCATCAAGCTCGTCTATTGATATGGGAAGCGACTTTTTATAGTCTCCGGGATAGCCCTCGGCTGCCATGATCACGGCAACAGAGCTACCTTCCAACCAATCAAGCTGAATCTGCCCCGCCTTGCCTTCAAACATTGCTTCACAAAGCTCCACAAAGTCTGTCTTTAGCATGGGCAAGACTGCCTGCGCTTCAGGATCCCCGAAACGGCAGTTAAATTCTATCACGTGAGCATCGCGAGCAGTCATCATCAAGCCCACATAGAGAACGCCGAAATATGGAGTTCCGCGCTTTTTCATCTCTGTTAAAACGGGCGCAACTATTCTTTCCTCTACCTCGTGTCTATAGGGCTCGGCTTCGGCAACCGGACAATATGCCCCCATGCCGCCGGTATTTGGTCCCTCGTCCCCATCCAAAAGCTGTTTATGATCTTGCGCAAAGACGGTGGTGCAAAAGCCTTCCGAATCTGTAAACACAAAGAGCGAGGCTTCCCAGCCTTCCAAATACTCTTCTGCCAAGACCCCGTCCGCACCGCACTGAGCCGCCAAGAGTTCATTGCAAGCCTCTTGCGCCTCTTCATGACTGTGTGCGATGATCACGCCTTTTCCTGCGGCGAGTCCATCCGCTTTCAACACGATGGGAAGCTTCAGACCGGGCAGGATTTCCTTTGCCTCATCCGGGCTGTGAATCATGCGATATCCCGCACAGGGCGCGCCACAGTTTTGCATAATCTCTTTTGCAAAAGCCTTGGAAGTCTCCAAGCGCGCAGCCGCCTGCGAGGGTGCTATCACGCGCACTCCTTTTGCCTTCAGATAGTCCGAAAGTCCTTCGGCTATGGGCTGTTCGGGGCCGATAAAGACCATGCCTATCCCCTCTTTCTCACAAAAGTCGTATATCTTCTCTTTATCGGGAAGCAAAACGCAAGGGTATTCTAAGGCAATGCCCGCATTACCGGGAGAAACAAAGACCTTTTCACAGCGAGCCGAACGCGCAAAAGCATGCGCCAATGCATGCTCCCTGCCCCCGCCGCCTATGATTAAAACTTTCACTTTATTCATCCATTAAAAAGTTATAGAGAAATAGGATAGCCGCTTCTGCCGCGCGATGGCGAATTCTATCTCTGCCGCCGGAGGAAATCTGTTTTGCCTCAAAGGATTTATCTCCCACACGGAAGCCGAAATATACCGTTCCCACGGGATTCACCTCTGTTCCGCCGTCGGGACCCGCCACGCCCGTCACCGCTATCGAGATATCCGCATCAAAGAGCTCTTTCACTCCGCGCGCCATCTCTAAAACGGTTTCCGAGCTCACGGCTCCATGCTCCGCCAAAGTGCTTTCCTTCACGCCTAAAAGCTTCATTTTGGACTCATTGGAATAGCTGACCACTCCGCCCAAATACGCTTCGGATGAACCCGGCACGGCTGTGATATGCTTTTGCACCCAACCGCCCGTGCATGATTCTGCAATGGCGAGCTTGAGCTTGCGCTCTTTCAGCCAATCAAGCAAGACCGCAGCCGGAGACTCGGCATCAATCGCCCAGATAAATTCTCCCGCTTTGCGAACCACCACCTCACGCGCCGCCTTCAGCGCCTCCATATCGCTGCCATAGATGCGCAGGTCAACCCTGCCCGTCTGTGGCAACCATGCCAGATGCGCCCCTTCGGGCAGCTCTTTTTCCGAGATCATCTCAGCAAGCCCGGATTCCGAAACGCCGAAGGTGTGCAAATCCTGTTGCACCATCCCGCTGATATCATCGAAGTTATCCTTCAAGATCTCACGCAGATGGAAATTAAAGAGATGCGTCATCTCCGCCGGCACTCCGGGAAGCGCAAAGAAGTGTTTTCCACCCTCGCTATAATACAATCCCGGCGCTGTGCCTCTATCGTTTCTAAGAACCGTAAAATCTTCGGGAATCATGGCTTGAACCTTATTTGAATCAGCCATTTTGGTTCTTCTGTGCTTGAACATTTTTGTGATGTGTTCCCACACCTCGTCGTCAAACTGCAGCTTTTTACCAAAGAAATCAGCAATCACATTACGGGTGATATCGTCCTCTGTGGGACCAAGACCGCCCGTAGTGATTACAACATCATATTTTTCCCAACAGCGAGTGATGCTTTCCAAGATTGCATCGCGCTCGTCGTTGATCATTTCACACACATCCACGGGAAAGCCCATCGCTGCGAGCTCCGAGCCCAAAAATCCCATGTTTCCGTTTATAGTTTTCCCAATCAGCAATTCATTGCCGATGCTAATTACTGCGCTTTTATATTCCATAGATCAATAAGACTTTGCAAAGACAACTCTGCGATTTGAGGGCTTATTACAGACTATGCAGCTGCCGTCTTCTTCTTCGGAATCGAAAGGAATGCAGCGCACGGTCACCTTGAGGTCTTCTTTGATAATCTCTTCACATTCTTCTGCACCGCACCAGTGAGAGAGGGCAAAACCGCCATGAATCTCAGGCTGCTTCTCGTTTTCGGGAGTGAAGAAGGCGTAAAACTCTTCCTTATCGTCAATATTCTTGGTATTATCCGTCAGAAAATCCAACGCACGGAAGTAATAAGCATCTTGAATGTCTCTCAAGCTACGCATGATATAATCTTTGAGCTCGTCAAAGGGAATGCTTTGCTTCATCTTAGGATCGAAATCGCGACGTGCAACCATTACCGAATCGGCGCTGATATCACGAGGCCCAATCTCCATCCTGATCGGAATGCCTTTTTTGATCCAATGCCAATTGCGTTCGCCGCCGGTGAGATCTCTATCATCCAATTCCGTATATACGCGAATATCTTCAAAATATTGCCTATGGAAAAGCTCTTCCACTTTTGCACAATATTCCAAGACTGCTGTGCGCTCTTCGTCATCGCGATAGATGGGGATGATGGCAATATGCGCAGGAGCGATCTTGGGCGGAACCACGAGGCCATTGTCATCGCTATGAGCCATGATCAGGGCGCCGATGAGGCGAGTGGAAACTCCCCAAGAAGTTGTCCAAGCATATTCAAGTTCACCGTCCCTATTTTGGAACTTAATCTCTGAAGCTTTGGCAAAATTCTGCCCCAAAAAGTGGGACGTTCCTGCCTGCAAAGCCTTCTTATCCTGCATCATAGCCTCTATGCTGAAGGTATCCACCGCGCCGGGGAACTTCTCCCCTTCGGTCTTTTCGCCTTGGATCACGGGGATGGCGAGATATTCCTTCGCAAAGGTTGCATAAACTTCTAACATTTTCTTGGTTTCAATCATCGCATCTTCAGGGGTTTCGTGAACGGTGTGCCCCTCTTGCCAGAGGAACTCTGCCGTGCGCAAAAACAGGCGTGTACGCATCTCCCAGCGCACCACGTTCGCCCATTGATTTATCAGAAGGGGAAGATCGCGATAGCTATTTACCCACTTCGCAAATGAGGCGCCGATGATTGTCTCGCTGGTGGGACGTACGATCAGAGGCTCGGTGAGCGCGCCGGCTACCATCAGCCCGCCGTCTCCGTCGTCTTCCAAACGAGAATGGGTCACCACTGCACATTCCTTGGCAAAACCGTCAACGTGCTCGGCTTCTTTCTCAAAATAACTCTTAGGAATGAAAAGCGGGAAATATGCGTTTTTATGCCCCGTTTCGCGGAACATATCGTCTAAAACACGCTGAATATTTTCCCAGATCGCATAGCCCCAAGGTTTGATAACCATGCAGCCGCGAACATCACTATTTTCTGCCAAATCGGCAGCTCTTATAACTTGTTGATACCACTCGGCATAGTCTTGCTCTCGAGTAGGTACGATTGCTGTTCGTTTTTGTTTACTCATCTATTCTCCAAAAAATTATTTCCTTAGTGTCAACTTCAAGCAATGCGCCTTTCTGTCAATAATCTTTACGTGAATCTTTGGGTGGTAAAGCCAAAAAGTATCCCCCTTGGCTATTAACCTTCTCTGCGTGCTTGATGAATCTGTCAACCACAAAAGGCGGAATGACGGGCACAG
>DUNQ01000125.1 GCA_012839325.1 Candidatus Cloacimonadota bacterium | reverse complement strand
CTTTCCCAGCTCGTAATCTTTAATCAAAGCTTCAGTTCTTATAATTTCCATAATATTCTTATACTTTTACCCCTATA
The DNA here is from genome assembly GCA_012839325.1 of Candidatus Cloacimonadota bacterium. Taxonomy (GTDB): domain Bacteria; phylum Cloacimonadota; class Cloacimonadia; order Cloacimonadales; family Cloacimonadaceae; genus UBA5456. The sequence goes on along the minus strand of DUNQ01000125.1, from coordinate 71,100 downwards.
TACCATGAGGATCTATGCGCTCAATGTGTCAATGAAAAAGTGAGGGTGGCAGCATAAATAATTTATGTCAGCTGAAGAACTTATCTTTTAATGAACATGCTATTTTCGCATGAGCGAAACAATTATGGCGGCTAATCCCTTGCTTCCCTATAGGATACAGCTCACCTTCCGCCTATGATATGCTCATGCCTATGACCACATTTCCGGGCTTTTTCATGCTCTTTTCCTATGGCTTCCCTATTGGATTCCGGTGATGATGTGGTCATGATGTGGTCATAGGCATGAGCGTATCATAGGCGGAAGGTGAGCTGTATCCTATGGGGAAGCTGTAGGAGGGCTATCTTTGTTTTGGGAAAACAAATCACGTTATACGATGAGAAAACAATGCTACTTGACATTAATATCCATTTCGTAAAATTGAGTTTACACTGTGAAATGAATGCCGGCTATGCTGTAGAGCAAATTGCCAAAGGGCAATGCTTGTCTCATCATTACGGTAATACTCAAAACCCAATAAAAAGATGATAAGGTATAAAGACATGAAAAAAGAAATGCTTACTGTTGAGCTTCTCAAAACAGAAGCTGTTAATTTTGCAAGAGAACAAAGTAAAATCAGACACAAAAGCTTGGTAGGTATAACAGACGGCAAAGCTATCGGAACACATTTTGAGCATGCATTTAAAGAATATTTTGAGCAAAAATATGAGGTTTCAACGGGTAGCAGCGCAAGCGGAATAGACTTACCTGATGAACACATATTAACTGATATAAAAATAACATCTTGCAAACAGCCACAAAGCTCAACGACCTTTAAAAATGCAAGACAAAAGATATTTGGTTTAGGCCATAATTTACTTGTTTTTGTATATATAAAAGATGACTCAAGCAAACTAAACTTTAGAATCACAAGCATAACTTTTATCGATGCACCCCAAACGGCAGATTATACAACAACAAAAAGACAGATAGAGATGCTAAAAGATGATGCGAATAAAGAAGATATCGTTGCTTATTTGATGGATAGAAACATCCCGGGCGATGAGATTACTTTAGATAATATCGCTGATGATATATTAGCTAAAAAGATAAGACAGGGATATTTAACGATATCTAACGCTCTTCAGTGGCGACTTCAATATTCAAGAGTAATTAAATTGGACAACACGGTAGAAGGGGTTTACAACAATGTCTTTGAAACCTGAAAAACAGTATGGTGATTATCAAACGCCAACTTATTTTTCAAAAAAAATAGCACAATTTATCAAAAATGATCTTGGATATGTGCCGGATACGGTAATTGAGCCTACTTGCGGCACAGGTTCTTTTATTCGCGCAACAAACGAAACATACGATAATGTTAGAATTATCGGTAATGAAATAAATGAAACATATGTTTCGCAAGCCAAAAGCATTGAGCCTCGGAAAAAGAATGAAATTGAAATTCAAAACTATGATTATTTCCGTCTAAAGAAAGCAATAGAAGTTAATAAAACTGATCAACTCTTGATAATAGGAAACCCTCCGTGGGTGACTAATTCATCTATTTCTGCTGAATCAGGTGATAACCTGCCTAAAAAATCTAACTTTAAAAACCTTAGCGGATATGACGCCTTAACAGGTTCTTCAAATTTTGACATAAGCGAATCTATGATCGTTGATTTAGTCCATAAATACTACATGCTTAATCCATTAATATCAATGATTTGCAAAACAACAGTAGCAATAAACGTATTTAAGTATATGCATGAAACTAACATAGGAATGGATTATTTTAAAATTGAAAGAATAGATGCCTTAGAGGTTTTCAATGTATCTGTCGATGCATGTGTGATTTATGTCAAATTACACGGTGATAAAAACACAAATGCAATAGAGTGGCTTGATGAAGAAAACAAAGGAAGGAAGTCCGGGTTTATTGGAACATCTTTTTATATGAATTTATCTGAATCCGCAAATCAAATTGAAGGTGAAACAGAGATTGAATGGCGGCAAGGAATTAAACATGATGCAGGCAAAATCATGGAACTTAAAAAAGTTGACAATTTAACTTATATAAACGGTTTAAAAGAAAAATTAACCTTGGAGAGCGAGAGAGTATTCCCACTTGTTAAAAGCAGCCATCTGAAAGAGCACATAATAACCGATTTCAAAAAATACGTAATTGTCACTCAAGACATGTTAAAACAAGACACAAATTATATAGAACAAACCTCGCCCTTATTATGGAATTACCTAAATGATAAAATTGATCACTTCGCAAAGAGAAAAAGTTCCATTTACGAAAACAGCCCTAAGTTCAGTATGTTTGGGATCGGAGACTATACTTGGCTCCCCTATAAAGTAGGGGTATCAGGATTTTACAAAAAGCCTACTTTCTCGTTATTAATCAACGAAAAACCGGTTATGTTAGATGATACTTCTTATTTTTTAGGTTTTCAAGAATACGATATTGCATATACGATAATGCTGGTTTTAAACTCGCACGAGGTTCAATCCTTTTTAAAGCAAATAGCAAATTTAAAATCTAAAAGACCTTATACTAAAAAAGTGTTGAGCCGCATCAGCATAGAAAAAAGCTTTAAAAAAATACCGTATAATGAAATGAAGCAGATAGAAAAAAGATTGGGATTAGAAAACTATCTTACGGAAAATCATTACGAAGTAGCAAAACAAAAGTTTACTCAACAACAGCTGTTTTTAGATTTATAAAATATGTGCCTCAGCAGGTGCGGAATATGCATCTGTGTGGAGCCTATCGGCAACTCACTGCACTAATCATATCAAGACCATAAATATCGGGACTACGCTTTACTTCATGCTTTCCCTCTTTTGAACTGTAAAGATTTCCTTTATAGTTGCCTTGGCAGTCAATTCTTCTTGCTTAAGTGTCCGAGAGTGTTTTGAGCTGTGGCATTTTTAGGTGAATCTACGTTCTTTTGCTATTATTCGAAATTTATGCACAGTATCCTCACTTTTTCATTGACACATTGAGCGCATAGTTCCTCATGGTATATAGGGGTAAAAGTATAAGAATATTATGGAAATTATAAGAACTGAAGCTTTGATTAAAGATTACGAGCTGGGAAAGGTTAAAGTCCGCGCGCTCGACGGGATTGATATATCAATCAATTCCGGTGAATTTGTGGCTATAATGGGACCTTCCGGCTCCGGCAAAAGCACGCTCATGCACATTATAGGGTGTTTGGACAGTCCTTCCCAGGGTGAATATTACCTGGATTCCGTGCTGGTGAGCAAGATGAGCAAATCCGCTCTTGCAGGCGTGCGCAATAGCAAGATAGGCTTCGTTTTTCAATCCTTTAACCTCTTGCCACATCTGAATATACTGAAAAACGTGGAACTCCCCATGATGTATGGCGGGCTTTCGGCTTCAAAGAGGAAAGAAAAGGCAAGAGAGATCCTGGAAGGAGTAGGCCTTGCGGATAGGCTGAGGCACAAGCCCGGCGAGCTTTCCGGCGGCGAAAGACAGCGCGTGGCCATCTCTCGTGCGATTGCAAACGACCCCTCAATCCTTTTGGCAGACGAGCCTACGGGCAATCTTGATTCACAGGCCGGCGGGGATATTTTAGAGATTTTTGACCGCCTTCACAAAGAGGGAAATACCATCATCATGGTGACCCACGATCCCCTCGTTGCGGCGCGTGCCCAGCGCATCATCAGAATCAAAGACGGAATGATAGATAATGGCGATCTCGATAGCTGAATCCCTGCACATCGGGCTTGCCGATATCACGACGCGCAAGGTTCGAAGCGCTGCCACCATCTTCGGCATCATCCTGGGTGTTATTTCCATACTCGTGGTTCTCGCGATTTTAAACGGTATGAATGCCTCAACTTTGAGCTGGATGGAAGAGCGCGGCGGCACAAATAAGGTCGAGGTTCATAGGAATTGGAACTACGACTTTTCCAAAGGCGGAGAGGCAAATTTGACCCTGGCGGAAGTGGAAGAGATTCGTCAAATGCTCCCCGAAGCCGTGGCTTTTAATTCGCAGGTTATGCTCTATTCTCACAATGAGCTAAAATATCGTGGACTAAGTTATTACAGCAATGTTGCAGGGGTCTTGCCGGACTATTTGCAGGTGGAAAATTGGGGCGTGAGTGAAGGTAGATTCATCAGCGACTTGGACGTTCGCGAGAGCAGCAATGTGATAGTCTTGGGTTCATCTGCCGCGCGCGATCTTTTGGGCGGTAAAGACGCGGTGGGCAAAAAGATAGCTTTAGGCGGAAACGTGCTGGAAGTAATCGGCATATTAAATGAGAAAAACTGGGAAAAGATGCAGGGCGGCAGCTTCGGCGGAAACATGCTGGAATATATGAATCAACAGTCCTTCATCCCCATCTCAACCGCGATAAACAGATATGATAATACGATGAAAGTTAGCTCCTTACAAGTGACGGCAGAGAGCCCGAATCACGCGCTGAAACTGCAAAAAAAGCTGAATCAGATATTGCTCAATCTCAAGGGCGGCAGGGAGTTATTCAGGGTAAGTTCCGCGCAGGAAGGAATCATGACGATGCAGGCTAATGCGCGCATATTCAGTCTGATATTCATACTGATTTCGGCGATCTCATTACTGGTTGCGGGGATAGTGATTATGAACATCATGCTGGCTTCGATCAAGGAACGCACGCGTGAGATTGGCGTCCGCATCGCCGTGGGTGCGCGCCGAATAGACATCTTTTTTCAATTTATGATACAGACTGTTTTGATCACCACCTTGGGCGGAGTGATAGGCATCGGCTTAGGACTCTTGATTTTGGATAAGATCAGCGCTTATTTGGAGATGGAAATGATAGCAGATTTTAGGATTATGATTAGCTCGGTTTTGGTCTCGGTGATGGTGGGCTTGATCTTTGGAATCATGCCTGCGATCAGAGCCGGCAATTTAGACCCCGTGGACGCGCTAAGAGAGGAATAAAGATGGGTAAAAGGAAAGCTGGATTTTTGCAAGCGGTAATCAATTTCTTTAAGACGAAATATGATAATGTGTGCTCAAAAGTGGGCAGTCCGGCGTGGCGAAAAGGCACGTGGAACAAGACAAAGATCTTCTTCAGCCTCTTCATCAAAAGGATAAATGAAGAGCGTATCCCGCGTGAATCCGCAGCCTTAGCTTATGTGACCATTCTCGGCTTTATCCCCTTTATTACTTTTATAATCATGATTGCGCCGGATCTTCCTTTCTTGAATCTGAAAGATAAGATTGCGGATGTGGTGGCAAAAAACTTCATCCCTGGCTCGGCTGAAGCGGTGATGGATATGATCAGCGAGATGATTTCGCGCAGGATGGGCTTGAATATCATGGCTTTCGGCATCCTGCTCGTCTCGGCATATCTGCTTTTTAATAATATTCAGCGCACCTTCGATCGCATCTTGAGCGCGAAGACATTTGAGAGAACCGATATTCTCTCGCAATTTGTAAAGTTTATGGGCACTTTGGTCTTTGGGCTGATCATCCTTATCTTGCTCTTTTCCAGCGCTTCATTGCCCATTATCTCGCGCATCACGAAGCTTAGGCTATTTACTTGGGTGATGTATCTCTTGCCATTTATTGTGCAGTTTTTACTACTTTATTTCCTGTATATATTCTTCCCTTCGGTGCGCATTAAAAATCGCAGTATCATGGTGGGAGCGCTGTGGACGACCGTGATCTGGGTTCTCTTAAAGAGCGGATTTGACTATTATATTTACAATCTCACCAGCTATCAAGCGGTGTATGGAGTCTTGGCGGCGCTGCCCATCTTCCTCTTTTGGATATATGTGAATTGGATAATTATCCTCAGCGGGGTGGTCTTGGTGAGCCTTTTAGATGAGCAGATCAGGCGCGATCTGGGACAAAAAGAAAATGAACAATATGTAAAAATCAGTGTTGAGATGTTCAGCGATAACAAACTCAATAAAACAATAGAAGATTATATTTTAAAAAATAGTATTAAAGATTTAGTCGAAAACTTCGACAAGGACGAGGACAAATGAAAAAATATGCACTGATCAGTGTGTCGGATAAAAGCGGCATAGACAAGCTGGCTGTGGAGTTGGAGGCTTTGGGATATACCATACTTTCCACCTCGAATACAGCGCTGCATCTGAAACAATATTGCAAGAATGTGGTGGAAATCAGCGATTATACCGGTTTCCCGGAGATCTTGGGCGGAAGAGTGAAAACCCTGCATCCAAAGGTTCATGGCGCCATCTTGGCGGATAGGCAAAAGGATGCGCATCTCAGCTGTTTGAATGAACACGATATCGGGCAGATAGATGTGGTGGTGATAAATCTTTACCCATTTGCCGAGGTGAAGGCAAAAGAGGGCAGTACTCATGAGGAGATCATAGAAAACATCGATATCGGCGGACCTGCACTGATACGTGCGGCGGCAAAAAACTATCGTAACGTCACCATTCTCACCGATAGCAAAGATTATGAGCCCACCTTGGAGCATCTGAAACAGGGCGACGAAATCCCGGAATGTTGGAGCATCTATCTGGCTCAAAAGGCTTTTGCAAAGGTCTCGTATTATGACGATATGATTGCGGGGTATCTGGAAGCCGAGCGCTCTGAAACCGCTTTGGAAAAGGACTTCCCCGAGTTTATCGATCTTGCGGCAAAGATGAATATGCAGCTTAGATATGGCGAAAATCCGCATCAGAAAGCCGGGTTTTATACCAATAGACAGGATGGCTGGGTTTGCTCTCACGGCAAGGTGCTTTCTTTTAATAATATCATGGATATCAATGCCTCGCTCAAGGCGATACGCCTCTTTGAAGACCCCACCGTGATCATCTTTAAGCATTGCAATCCCTGTGGAGTGGGCAGCGGAAATACCCTCGCCGAGGCATATAAACGCGCTTTTGAAACTGATACCGTGGCGCCCTTTGGCGGCATCGTGGTGGTGAATAGAAGCCTTGATCTTGAAACGGCTGTGATGATAAATCGCATCTTTACAGAGATCATCATCGCTCCCGCCTATGACGAGGGTGTGTTTGACGTGCTCACGAAAAAGAAAAACCGCAGGCTCATCACTTATGATCCCGAAACTTTGGTAAAGCCGAGTAATCCCTATGAGATCAAAACCATGCTTTGGGGATATCTGGCGCAAGAGTGGGACAATGTGAACGAAGATATTAACGATTGGCGCGTGATGACAAACCGCTCGCCTTCAAAACAAGAATTTGATGCCATGCTCTTTGGCTGGAGAACGGTGTCGCTCTTAAATTCAAACGCGATTGCGCTGTGTTATCCGCAGCAGGCGATCGGGCTGGGCATCGGTCAAACCAGCCGTATAGACAGCGTTTCCATATCCATCTGGAAGGCACGCAAGTTTAAGCACGATCTGAACTTAGCCGTGTGTGCATCGGATGGATTCTTCCCCTATAGAGATAGCATTGACGAGCTGTATCAGGCGGGCGTGAAAGCCGTGATCCAACCCGGTGGTTCCAGAGGCGATGAAGAGTGTATCGAAGCCTGTAACGAGCTTGATATGGCAATGGTCTTTACGGGATACCGTCATTTTAGGCATTAAAAATGTTTGACAGATTTCGCCACTGTAAAAGATTGGCTAATACCCCTGCGGAGATGTGTCCGAGCTGGCTGAAGGAGCACGATTGGAAATCGTGTAAACGTGTGAGCGTTTCTAGGGTTCGAATCCCTACATCTCCGCCATTTCTTTTGCCCTTATTTTGTAGCAGTTTTGGCGATTATGTTTCCCGGTTCAATACGAAATTTTACTTTTCAGCAATTAAGAAATTTGATTTTACAAGGAGTTTATTATGAAAAAGAAGACTGTTTTCATTATTATCGTAGCTGCGGCTATTATTTTAATGATGTTTACAAAATGTGTGGGCAGAAAGTTTGAAGACTTTGCAGGGGTGAAACCTGCGAAGATCGAGAATGATTCTTGGCTTAGGATCAGCCCCCAAGGATATGTTCCAGAATATTCAGAGATAGAACCTTTGGCTATGTTTGGCAAGCGGCGCGAACCGCAAAGCATTCAATCTATGATACTTAAAATTCAGGCAGCGAAAAATGATAAGCGCATCAGCGGCATATTGTTGGAGCCGAGCTCTGTGCAGATTAGCCTGCCTGCTATCACTGAATTGGGATTGGCGCTTGATTCTTTTAAGGAAAGCGGGAAGCCGGTTATTGCTTATGGAGATTTTATTCAGCATTCAGATTATTTGCTGAGTGTCTATGCCGATGAGATTTATATGGATCCATCCGCTTCTGCAGGTCTTTTGATCAGCGGTGTTTCGGCGAGCTTTACCTTTTATAAAGAGCTTTTTCAGAAGCTGGGCATGAAAATGCACGTTATCCAAGCCGGAGAATTTAAAGGCGCGGGTGAGCCTTATGATCAAACTTCGCTCTCTCAAGGAACCAAAGAAAATATCGATGCGGCGCTGAAAGACCGCTTTGATCAGATAGTAAATCATGTTGCAAATCGCCGAGACCTCACGACAGATGATGTGCTCGCGGTGTATAATCAGAGGGAAGACTTCTTCCTTAAAGCATCTGTAGCCAAGGAGATGAAGCTCATTGATCATGATAAGAGTAGGAAAGAGCTTTTTAGTACGAAGCTGATTGATGCGGAGCGGGTGGTGAAAATGTCCGATTATGCTGCCGAAAGCAAGGTGGGCAAGCTGGATCGCATCGCGCTGGTCTATCTGGAAGGCGAGATCTCGCCCGCAGGCGGAAGAGGACAGGGCGGAATCTCGGTGGCGAAAGTGAAAAAGATCGCAGAAGACCTTAGAAAAGATAAGCAAGTAAAGGCTGTGGTGGTGAGGGTTAATTCCCCCGGCGGCAGCGCTTTGGAAAGCGAATATATCTATCGCGAGCTGAAAGAACTTGCCGAAGAGATGCCTTTGATTATCTCCATGGGCGGAAGCGCTGCAAGCGGCGGATATTACATATCTTGCGCGAGCGATTATATCATCGCGGATGAGGGATGCCTCACGGGCTCCATCGGCGTAATCATGCTCTTGCCGGAATTTGCTCAGGCGGCTCGCAAAATCGGGCTGCGTTCCCAGACCATCAAATATGGCAAATATGCCGGAAACTTGAGCATACTTGAGCCTCATTCACAGGAACTGATCAGCTCTCTAAAAAGAAACTCTGTGCTGACTTACGATGAATTTAAGTCTCGCGTAATGGAAGCCAGAAACATCGATTATAACGCAATTAACAGTATTGCCGAAGGCAGAATATTCGGTGCAAAAGATGCATTGGCGCTTAATTTGATTGACGAAGTTGGCGGCATGGCGGAAGCATTGGAAAAAGCTGCTGAATTGGCAGAAATATCAAACTATGAAGTCAGATATTTCCCGAAGAAATACTCATTCTTTGAGTCTCTTAAAGATGGTGATTTCTTTGGCTTAAATATAGATGATTTCATGGATTTAGCAAAGTGGGATAAAGAGGAGATGCTACTGAAAAAGCTGGAAGAAATCAAGCCCTATCAATGGCAGTATCTCTGTCCCGTAGTGGTTGAATAAAAATGAGAAAAAATAGAATTAATACAGAAATAATAGTCAACGTCCATCCTTTGGAGAAGCGCGTTGCCGTTCTTGAAGATAATCGCCTATCGGAGCTCTTTGTGGAACGCAAAGATAAGCAAAATCCGGTTGGAAATATATATAAAGGCGTGGTGAAAGATGTGCTTCCCGGCATGGGCGCCGCCTTCATCGAAATCGGGCTGGAACGCACAGCCTTCCTGCATTATAGCGATATCGTTTTAGACTTTTTGGATATCTATGAAGAAAATGAAAAGCCGAAACGACTCAATCCGGCGGATAGCTCGCAGATCCGTGAGCTGCTCAAATCCGGACAAGAAATAGTTGTGCAGGTTCAAAAGGGACCAATCGGCTCCAAAGGTGCCAGGCTCACCGGACAGATCTCTTTGCCCGGTAAGTATATAGTACTCTTTCCAAATAAGAATAAGATTGCCATCTCTCGTAAGATTTATTCATCGGGCGAGCGCAATCGCATACGTAATATACTCAATCAGGTTCGCGTTCCCGGTTTTGGGATAATCGTGCGAACCGAAGCCGAAAATGCCGATGAAGATGATATTCAGAGAGAATATAAGGCGCTGCTCAAGACCTGGAAATTGATAGAAAAACAGCTGAAACATGCTAAATCACCGGTCTGCGTCTTTGAAGAAAATGCTCTCGAAAACTATCTCATCCGCGACCTTTTTGGCGAACATGTGGATAGATTGGTAATAGACGATAACGTTTTCCACAATAGAATAATCGAGCAATTGCAGGACGTCTCGCCCGATCTCATCCCGCTCGTGGAGCTATATAAAGAGGATTCGCCCATCTTTGATGCTTGGGCGATTGAGAAAAAGATTGAGACCATCTTCCACTCACGCATATATCTCCCCTCAGGCGGAAATATCAAGATCGAGCAAACCGAAGCATTGGTGGCAATTGACATCAATACGGGTAGTTTCACAGGAAGAAGCAGCTATGAAGAAACAGTGAAAAAGACCAATCTCGAAGCGGCTGCCGAGGCGGCGAGACAGATCAGATTGCGAGACCTCTCCGGCGTGATCGTGATCGACTTTATCGATATGTCTGATGATAGAGCAAAAACTGAGGTTCTTGATCTTTTGCGTAAAGGACTCAAGCGGGATAGAGCAAGAAATAAGGTTTATCCTTTTACCGAGCTGGGCATGGTGGAAGTGACGCGTAAACGCATGCGTGCTACCATCATGGCAAATCTCTCCGAGGCTTGTCCCATGTGTAACGGAAGCGGGCGTATCCTAAGTAAAGATGCGGTCACAATGCGTATCTTCCGCTGGTTGGTGCGTAGTGATTATTTCATCCGCAACGAGCGTATGCGCATCAAGGTTAGCCCCGATATGCTTAATCATCTCAAAACGCATAACGAGGAATTTTTGAACTATAAGGATCAGATAGAATTTGATTCTGATGAGGCTCTGCGTCCGGATATGTTCAGGGTTTACAGCCTGCCGGGTATGGAGGATATTACCTCGAAATATTCGTGATGCGATAAATAGTAAGTTGAGAGGCGTCCGATTTATGGATGCCTCTTTTTTTTGTGGTTGTTTTGGTTTGAGTGTAATTTCGGTTTTGTGTTAAATTTCCTGACTAAAAAGTGTCAACTTTCTTACAATATTGTGAGGCAAGATTTCATCAAGTTTACATAACATTATTGAGGTCGAAATTATTTCAGGCTTTGTTTTTCAATTACTTACGATGGGGCTAAAAAAATAAATCGCGTTTTTGGCCACAATTTTGGGTTTTGGGCTCCTATATAAAAGTAGAGAATGTTGCTCACCAAAACGTGAATTTAAGTTTTAAGAAAGCACCCACTTTATTCCTGATCAGATACGGCGGGGTTTTCTCAATTTAAGAGATCGCTGATGTGAGTGGCTGATACTCTATAGTTCTTTTATAAGCGTATAGTTGTGTAAAAATGTGAAAATTAAGGCAAAAAAATACTTGTGAAGCCACGGGGCGAAGCTGTATCCGGGGAAGCGCTTCGCCTCAGGACTTCACAAGTGTTATAGGTTATTTGAGTCGATTATTTCAGTTTAAAGTAAGCCGTGAGCGTCACGCTGATGCTTTTCTGCCTCGTAGAAGTATTGTAGATACCATAGTCCGAGACGTCGGTGGAATATGGTTCGGTGATCTGAAACACTCCTGCGCGGGCTTGATTCATCTTGCCCAATCCTGTCTTTGCGGAGCTTGAGATCTCGTTTGCACGTGCGAGCGCATCGGAGGTTGCATCTGCCAAAAGCTCTTGCTTCAGCTTGGGTAATTCGGTGTAGAGATATTCCAGCCTGGATTCCTGCAAGATCATGCCTCTATCGGCAATGAAACCGGGATCAAGCGCCAGTTCTTCGATCTTATCGAGTTCGCTCGAAAGCACGAATAGGCTCTGATTTAGGTTATGCCCTACCACCTGTCCTTGGTTGTTGTATTGGTTATAGCTGCTGATGGGCTTGATGCTGATGTCCTTTTCGGGGATGCCCTGCTTCACGAGATAGTCTTTGAAAGCTTTCACGTCTGCGTTCATGGATTTATATCCGCCGGTGATGCCGCCGCTGGGGACATATTTCTGCACGGTTATGTTCCATTTCACGAGATCGGATTCAAAGAGTTTGCTGGAGTAGCCTACCACTCTCAGGCTGGTGTCACCCTGTCTGCTTTGATAGAAAAACAGGCTGAAAACGCTGATGCCGATGATTAAGCCGATTGCCAAGACGGCGTATGGATTCTTTGACCATTTGAGCCAGATCAATGTGCCGATTACGATGGCAACTAAGATGGCTATGATATACCAAGACATTTTACCTCCTTGTAAAACTTGTTTATCTTTGTTTATCTATATACTTAAAGTAAGCCCCATCTCCTGCGGAAAAAGAGTTCCACGCTGAAGACGAGTAAGAACAAAGATAATATATACCACTTCTTGTAGAGTTCAAATTCTATCATGCGGACGAAGCTTTCTTTTTCGGCGGGCAGAGGCTGATAGTCTGCGGCTTCTTCGAGGCTGAAGAGTTCGCCGCCGCTCTCTGCCGCAAGATATCCTAAAAGGGAGAGGTTGAAGTCGTAGTCGCGCTTTTCCACGTTCTCTTTCTCTATCATAAATCTGCCGTCGGACTTCTTGCCGCTCTTTTGATCGGTGATTTCAAAGCTGTATTCACCGGGCTCTTCGAGGCTGAAAGAGATGCCGAATTCCTCGTCGCGCTCTATAAGGAAGTCTTCGAATACTTCGTTTCCTTTGTGATCGGAGATATTTATCAAGGGTTGGCTGTCTAAGGCGCGGGAGCGGATGTCGTCTTCGGAGCGGAGGCTGATCTCTATCTCTTCGCCTTGTAGCCAGCTGTTCTTATATACCGCGCTGAACGAGGATAAAGACTTGTTGCTCAGCCAGGTAATGAGATTGAGCATCATCTTTTGATAGCCTGCGTCGGGGCTGTTTAATTGCCAACGCCAGAGATTGAGGAAACTGAGTGAGATGCTTCTTTGTCCGCCGCTTTCCAAGATGGCAATCGCGGGTGAATTCTGTGGATTGTTCATGGTTGCAAGAACTTGTGCCTTGTCATTGGGCGCGAGGTAGTAGTAGTCCAAAGGTGGTAGTTTGGAGGCTTCTGCCGAGAGCGGGCTGAGCATGGGATAGTTTGCCGCGCTTGAATGCATGCGGATGAAACCTTGGTAGCTGCTGGTGATATTGGAAGGCAAAAGCGGGAGATATGTGCTGAGTTCGGGTAGGGGCATGCCGAGACACATCAGGCCTGCGCCGCGCTTGAGCTTCTGCTCTAAATATATTTGTAGTTCGGGATTGAGTCTTAGTTTGCCGTTATTGATGATCACGATTGCGGCGGGATCGGGCTCATTGGACAAAGTGGCGGGTTTTTCGCTTCTTAGTATTCTGTTATCGCGAACTTGGTAGGACTCTTTTTCCCAGCGGGGATTGCCGGCTATCGCATCAAGGATGAACATGTTGTCCCACGCCGGAGCGTCTGAGAAAACCACGATTCTCTCTTTCTCTTTGAGAACTTCGATGGCGCCGGGAAGAGAGTTGTTGCCCTGTCGCTTTTCATCTTTTAAGGGTAAGACTTCTACGGAGAAAGCGAAGAATCCCAGCTGGTTAAAGTTATGCACAAACTCTACTTCCGTGGGCTCGCCTTCTTTGAGGTTTATCCTTCTTTCTTGGATGATTCTGTCGCCTATCTTTAGTCGCACGCTTGCTTCGCCGCTGTACTGTGTAGCCATAAGCTCGGCGCGGATGATGCTATTTTCATTTCTATAGGCATAGCGATCGGACTTTAGGTTTGTAAGAACGAGATCGGGGGAGTGTTCCCTGCTGGTATCAGCAAGCGCAATTATAGGCTTGTCCAGCTTTTGCACGAAGCCGAAATCACTGTCTCTCAGCCAGCCGTCTGATGCGAGGATTATCTGTTGCATGCGGGCAAAATCCTTCTCTTCGGTAAGTGAGATCAAGCTTTTGTTTAGGAGGCTGTTGTCTTTCTTGCCGCCAAGTCCATCGGCGAAGTTATATTCCAGTATTTCGTAGCCTTCTTTTTGGTATCTCTCTTTGAGATCTTTTATGGCGGGGCTGAGTAGATCAGCTTTCTTCTTGCCGCGATGCATCAGTTCCATGGAGTGCGAATTGTCGGTTAAAAACACTATCTGCGGGGCTTTTGTTCCCGTTTTTATGAAGTGGACAATGGGTTTAAAAAGATAGCTGAGCAGGATGAAAATGGCAGCTGCCCTGAGCGCTATAAGCAGGTTGCGCCTAGGTTTGGACAAAGCAGGTTGGGGGCGGTGATACAGGATCGCAGCCCCCAAGATTGCTATAATCAGAGCAAATAGCCAGATCATTAGAAGTGGAAACTCAAGTGCCCGCCGTAGGTAAGCCCTCGCGTCTTTTTATTTGGGAAAAGGCTGTTATAGGTTTGCAGTGCTACGCCGAAGTCTACGCTTTCGCTGGATACTCCTATTCCGTAGGAGGTTTTTAGGGGGCTTTTACTATTGCCCGGCGCGATACCGAAGCTGATGGGCAAAAACTCAAACGGTAAGAGGCTTGCGCCAAAGCTGATGCGCCCCCATTTGTCTGTTACGGCAGAGGTCTTGAGGCCGTGTACCCAGTCGGTGGAAACTGTGGCATATTTGGTTTTATAAAGCAGAGCCAGTCTGAGATCGGTGGGAATCTTGGTGGAAAAAGGCTTGATCTTTTCCTGCTCTATCTCCACCGTAAGATAGTCTTCATCAAGGTTTGCAGCATAGAGCTCATCAGCGGTGACGCTAACCGTGTGATCTACGGTCATCACTCGCCAATTGATGAATCCCACGATGTTATCCACGGTGAGACCCGCTTCAAATCCGTCGAAGATCTCGCTATACATGCCGAACATTGCTTTGAGTCCGCCGCCGCCTACGCCCGTTCTGAGAACGACGTCCTGTTGCATGGACGCGCCTTCGCTGAGCGTGTTGCGGATGATTCCATCGTATTGGATTATATCCGTTCCGAAGAGTCCGGCAAGCAGGCTGGCAGAGGCGCCGACCTTGATCTGCGGCCAATTCTCGGGGATGTAAGGGATGTCGATATCGCCCATTCCGAAGGTGAAATCTATGTATCCCAAGCCGGAGAGGTTGGTGTCATTTAGTCCAAACTTGTATTCTTCTTCCGCGAGACCGTAAAAGATCATGTCGGTGACGTTCTTGCTGATCGCGGTCTTGCCGGAAAGGTTGAGCGTGCTGGAGAAAGCTTGGTTGCCGAAGTTCATGCCAAACAAGCTGATATGGGTGTTCATTTCACCTCTGAGGCTGGTTTGCAAATTCCTGAGGATATGCTGTTTATCGGCGGCACTGAGGCTGTCTTGGCTCACAAAATAGTTGTATGTGTCTATATCAAGGGCGTTGTTGCTCAGAGAAGCTGTGAAATTGGCAAAGGGAAACCAGAGATCGACTCCGGTCTCAGAACTCAGCTTTGCAGGGTTCCAATAGTTCGCTTCAATCCCTTCTGCACGAAGCATATAGCTGTCAGCGTAAAACACTGACTTTGCCGTGCTTATTCCCCAAAGGTTGCCAATAACAAGTAGTAGAATTACGATGCTAATGCGTTTCATTTTAGTCAATCTCCCCTATCAATACTTTTGCGCTCACCATGCTGCGGAGCTCGATGTAGTCCATATCTCCCGCATGAACGGTGACGGGTTCTCCGTGGGTATCTTCAAAGGAAAACCTCCATTTGAGAAAGACCTCCGGGTTTGAGAATATCCTGAGTTCTTCATTATCTAATATGAGCGGAATATACTGCGGCTCGCCGTCGCTGGCTTGATGAGAGAGTAATGTCACGCTTTTTGCAAAGTTGAAAGAGCTCGGATCATCGGGATCTATGTCTTTATCTACGGAGAGGAAGACATCGGCGCGACCGCCCAAGGGCAGGAGGTTTCTGATCTCAAATTCCATCTTTGCCTCAACAACTCGCTCGGTGAAGATTTCCTGGTTGTCTTCGCTGATCTCCACTCGAACGGGATCTCCGATGGTGACGGGCATATCCTGTAAGATGAACTTGAAGGGCGCACTGATATTGTAGTCCACGCTTAGCATGTCGGTTGACTTCAATTTCCCGCTGCCATGTTCGGTGGATATGTTAAACTTTGCCTCGTTCATCAAAACTTGTGTGGGCATAACTTGCAAGAGATCATTCAGTCCATTTTCTATGAAAAGGCGGGTGATGCTCGGGCCATCCGCAGTTGCGGGCTCGATGGCGAAGTTATTGCCTTGGTTGTCCTTGATCTGTATGGTTCTCTGATCACTGGCGCCGATAGCTACGAACTCTCCTTCAAATTCGCATCTGAACTGGAGCTGGTTTTCCACGTCTATGATCAAGGCGGCTTCTTGCAAGATGATGGCTTCGTTAATGTTTTCGGGATATTCGATCTCGATTGCAGAAGTGCTTTCATTTAAGCCTATCTGATGATCGCTCAATAGACCGTGGAACTCACAGAAGTAAAGTGGTTCGGTGAGCTCTATGCTAAATAATGCGATGGGCATTCCGGAGGGCAGCGAAGAGGTGCTATTAACAGTCAATTGGATGTTTTCTAATGGCGCACCCGCGTCTTTTTCTCCGAAATGATAGCCGGCGAGATCTATATTTTGCCATCCATCCCCGCCTCCTGAAACGATCTTGAGCTTCTCGCCAAAGTCGTTTTTAATATTATGAAATTCAATTGAGATGTCTGCCGTAGGTTCCACATTATCAAACTTATACCTTAGCATTCCACTATCCACCCTGCCGAAATGTAGCTCCATTTCTAAGCCGGGATTTATGAAAGGGAACTCTTCATCAATTACCACTCCGGAGATAACTGGTAGGTCGTGTTCACTAAAATGGGGATACATCGAGATGGTGCCGATCTCCGGCGTATCCATCATGCCGTTTGCCACGAGAGTCAAAACATCGTCATCGTCGATGATGATATTCACCTCGTCGGCGAGATCCGAAACGTAGAACCGCTGGTATATGAGCGGGATTCTCAGATCGACATCCCATTTGGGCAGTGCAAATTCCTTAATCTCGCATGCGCCGAGCAAGACTAAGATGATAAGCATTAAAAATATACTTCGTTTCATCATAACCTCTTTATTTACGCCTCCTTCGGGCGTTTTTGGCATCTATATAGCCTATGCTTTCCATAAAGTTACATCCATGCGCTCGCAAAAGTCCTTTTTGGGCTTGAGTCAGGCGCTCTATCTTTGAAGGTTCTTTCTTTATCCTGCGAATCAAGAGCTCTTGTTTCACCAGTTCACCAAATGCCGGATGATATGGTCCGGCTACTACCTCTTCTTTCTGTAAGTTTGAGGATAAGCCCATCTTGATGAGCTTGATTCCGCGCTTTTCACACAAGTCGTGGTAGCGAACACATATTTCTACGGCTTCAGATAAAGTCAACACTTTATATGCTCCGCGCAAGTACAATTCTTCGAGGGGAGTTCCGCGGATGACGATGGTGGGATAGATTCTGAGGTAATCCGGTGCTATCTTTTCTAATTGTAGCAGGTTTTCTTCGAGGCTCTTTTCATCTGATCCGGGCAAGCCGGGCATTAGTTGTATCCCTAAGTTAAAACCTTCTTCTTTAATGAGTTCAGATGCTTTGATGGCATCTTGTTTTGTGTATCCTCTCCCGCTTTCCTTTAAGGGGATATCACAGAAGTCCTGCACTCCCAATTCTATGGTTTGCACCCTGTTTTCTTTTAAAAAGTCCAATGTTTCTTTGTCTATATAAAGCGGGTGTGTGCTGATGCGAATGGTGAAATCTCCTGTGATTTGCGTCACCGCGTGTAGATACTCTCTTTGCTTTTCTTTTATAAGAGCGGTGAAGCTGCCGCCATAGAATGCTATCTCTTTATTCTTATCTTGATTGCGCATGATGAAGCTCTCTGCCTCGGTTTTGATAGCATCAAGATCAGGCTCTTTGGCGCCACTAATCTTGTGCTGATCACAGAATATACAGGTTCCCGGGCAGCCCAGATTTGGGATAAAAAAGGGATAGATCAGAGTTCTTTCTTGCACATTTAAAGCTGTATTCTATCTAAGTTCTTTTCTAAGGTTTTGAGCCCTATGCCCGGAACGTTGATGAGCTCTTCTTTGCTCTTGAAAGCTCCGTTTTGTTCTCGATAATCTATTATGGCTTGGGCTTTTACTTCGCCTATGCCGCTGAGGCGGGAGAGCTCTTCGATAGTGCCGGTATTGATATTTACGGGGCTGGTATCTTGTGGCTTTGTATTGGCTTTCTTGCTTTTATCTGCCTTTTGTTTGGCTGACTTCGGCTTGGAGCTTGCAAGCAGGCTATCTCCAAAAACCACAAGTGAGGGGTATATTCTCTGATATGTTTTCTCGCCTATACCACGGATTTTGATGAGTTCATTCACGTTATTGAAGCCATGTTCCTCGCGATATGCTATGATGTCCGTGGCGCGTTTATCGCCAATGCCGGGAAGCGCAGTGAGCTCTCTGAGGCTTGCTTCGCGTATGTCTATTTTGAGCTGAACCTCTGTGGCAAGCATCTGTGAAAGACTATCGGCTTGAGCTTGCTCTACCTCTCTTTTGCCTTCATATCCCGCGAGATGGAGTAGCGAACCAAAGATGAAAAAGACGAAGATGAAGAGCAAGACTTTCTGTTCGCTTTGGGTAAAGGTGGAGTCGAAGAATTCTCTCATAACGTTATTTCCTTGGTAAAACGAAAAGTGCTTCAGCTTCGGCGTAGATACCGTCATCATCGAAGATCGTGGCTGCAGTTTTGATGAATCTACCACGGTCTGTTGTGATCCTGCCTTCAAGAGTGACGGGAGTATTGGAGCTCAGTTGACGGCGATATTTTAGGCTCATATTTGCCGTAAAGGCTGCCTTGCCCAAGGCAAAGACGGCTTTCGCCATGGCTTCATCCAACAAGGTGGAGATTATCCCGCCGTGCACCACTCCGGGATAGCCCTCATAATCACTTGCTATCATCAGCTTTGCCGTGGCATTGCCGGAGTCGTCTAAGCTGAAATCAACCTTCAAGCCTATGGGGTTTTCCTTGCCGCAAACGAAACACTTTTGATACTCTTTATTTTCCATAGCGGGTGTGCTCCTTCTATGTCGGACGCCTCATTGCTGCAGATAATCGGCAATCTCTTTGCGTTCTTGCGAGAAGCCTTTTTTGCCCATCAGCGCATAAGTTGCGATCTTCCCTGCTTCCACTCCGGGCTGATCCAAGGAATTGATGCCGAGGAGTTTGCCGGTGAATACGGTCTGGATCTGATACATCATGATCGCGGCACCGAGGTTCTTTGCATCCAGCTTGGGAAAGACAAGGTTTGCATTTGGTCTGCCTGCTTTACAAAGCGCAATCTCGGTTGCAAGTCGCTCTGCATTGAGTAGCGCCGAGAGGCATTTACCGCCGAGATAGCTCACCTCTTCCCGCTCCGGATGCAAGTTTGGGATCACATAGTCGTGGTTAAAGTTTTCCACTGTGAGGAATGTGATGACCTTGTCGTTGGGACCTTCTGCATATAGCTGAATCTGTGAATGCTGATCGGTGGTGCCGAGTGCTTTGACGGGCGTTTGTCCTGTGAAAACCTCGCGTCCATCTTTGTCAAATCTCTTGCCGAGACTCTCAGCCCAAAGCTGGCGATACCAATCCGCAAAGTCGTACAAAGAATTACTATACGGCATCATAACGCTGATATTCTTGCCTTCTTTGAGGTAAAGATAGTGCAAGAGCCCATTGAGCAGAGGCGGGTTTTGCATGATGTCTTCATTTTCGGAAAGCTTGACCATCTCCCCCGCGCCCTCTAACATTGCTGCGATATCTATGCCGGCAAATGCTGAGGAGAGTAGGCCTACATCGGTAAGCACAGAAAATCTGCCGCCCACATTGTCGGGAACGCTGAAAGAGCTATACCCACGATCTTTTACGACTTGGCGAAGGAAGCCCTTTTCCTTATCGGTGGTGATCACGAGGCGTTTATGATAGTCCTTGGGGTATTTCTTTTGCAGGATATCCGTGATAATCATATATCCTGCCATGGTTTCGGCTGTGGTTCCGCTCTTTGTGATCACATTAAAGAGCGTGGTATCCATATTGATATCTTGCAAGATTTCGTGTAGGAAAACAGGGTCTACATTGTCGAAAGTGAGCACGCGTTTTGTAAGGCAAGCCTCGGTCTTGAGTGCATTATAGACTGCTTTATTGCCAAGGGCGCTGCCGCCTATGCCCAAAACGAGGATGGTATCGAACTTGGGATCAAGGCTTTCCGCATAATCGGTGATGTGGCTGATGTCTTGTTCA
This sequence comes from Candidatus Cloacimonadota bacterium, assembly GCA_012839325.1. Taxonomy (GTDB): domain Bacteria; phylum Cloacimonadota; class Cloacimonadia; order Cloacimonadales; family Cloacimonadaceae; genus UBA5456. Next base: position 50,775 of record DUNQ01000125.1, on the reverse strand, counting down.
GGCAGATCATAAAAGCCCAAGATATCTGCCTTACGATCTTTAGCTATCTCCTCACGCGCGGCTTGCACCTGCGGCAAATGGCTCTGAATGAGCTTAGGATCTATGGCGCTTTTGAGGTATGGGTTTGAGATAAGATTTTTGTATTCAAAACGAATCATTGTGTCTCCATCATGTTTCTTGATAGGGTTTTAGCTGGCTATAGATGAGATGTTCCACGCCGGAAAGCGAGACTCCGAAATCGAAGTTTTGGACGGTCTCTTTGAGCTCGGCATCGCAATTCAGCGCAACTTGCTTCACCTTGTAATATGCTGCGGCATTGAGGCTTAGCTCCGTGATTCCCATGCCGATCAGGATGGGTATATATTCAGGGATGGACGCCATCTCACCGCAAACAGAGATGCTTTTGCCGTGCTTGATTGCACTATCGGCTGTCATCTTGATGAGCTTCAAAACCGCGGGGTGATGCTGTATATAAAACCTGTGAACTTGGTCGTTTCCGCGGTCAACGGCGAGGGTATATTGCACCAAATCATTGGTTCCGATTGAGAGAAAGTCGCATTCTTGTGCCAAGAGGTCTGAATTGATCGCCGCGGAAGGCACCTCAACCATCGTCCCGATCTGCACATCATCGTTATAAGGGATGTCTTCATAATAGAGCTCGTCGGCATATTGCTTGAGTTTATGGCGCAATTCCCAGAGATCTTCCACATCTGCCACCATGGGGAACATGATGCGGATATTGCCATGCACAGCAGCGCGCAGGATGGCCCTGAGCTGAGCTTTCAGCATCTGCGGATGGGAAAGCATGAAGCGAATACCACGATTGCCAAGATTGGGATTCTCCTCGTGCGGACTTTCAAATATATCCGAGAGCTTATCTCCGCCGAGGTCAAAGGTGCGGATAGTGAGCGGCTTTGGCGCAATTTGCTCCGCCATCTTCTTATAGGTCTGATACTGCTCTTCTTCGTCCGGCAAGGTATCTCGCCCCATAAAGAGGAATTCTGTTCTGAAAAGACCAACGCCATCGGCATTCAATTCATCCACTGCATCGAGTTCTTCAGGCAGGCTGATATTGAGATTCAGCAAGACTCTATCTCCGTCTTTAGTAAGGTTTTCACGCTCACGCAGACGCTCGTTCTTTTCTTTGATCAGCTCGGCAATCTGCAACTTTTGAGCGAAGAACTCCAACTGTTCGGAATCGGGATCGACTACGACTGTGCCACTTTCTCCATCAAGCAAAAGGGGCGTGCCTTCTTTCACATATTTATCGAGATCAGGAATGTTTGAAACACAGGCGATCTTAAGCGCACGAGAGAGGATGGATGCATGGCTGGTATATCCACCGTGCTTGGCGATATAGCCATTTATTCCCAGTTCTTTGAGGCGGGAAATATGGCTGGGGAAAGCTTCTTCAAAGATGGGGATAGTGTCTTCATCAACGTCTTTGAAGAGGTCTTCTTCCATCTGCATGAGGTGCCCGAGTATGAGCGATCTCACATCGTCGAAATCCGTGGCACGCTCTGCCATCATCTTGTTTTTTAAGCTTCTAAGATGATTGATGGCGCTGAGGAAAACTTCGTTGACGGCGCTTGCCGCGTTGTCATATTCCTTTGTGATAGCGGTTTCCACGAAGTTCTTGATCTCAGGATCGTCCAAGATATCCAAATGAGTGGAAATGATCTCTATCTGCTCATAGCTTTCGGCGGTTCCGCTTTCGAGCACGCTGAGCAGCTGTGTCTTCGATTCTTTGAACGCACGCCTGGCTTCTTCGAGCTCGGCTTCTGCGCGGGCAGGGTCTATCTTATCTTGCGGAATAACAATCTCTTGGACAGTTATAAACACGGCTTTGCCCGAGCTGAGACCATCCGCCATGCTCGTTCCTTTGAGTATTTTCATCTATTCTCCAAATTCACTTTCGATCAACTCGCTAATCTCGTTGATCAGATATTCCTCATCCACTCCGTCTGCGATCAAATCTAAAGTGCTGCCATGTTCGGCCGCCAACATCATGACACCCATGATGCTCTTTCCATTCACCGTTGTACCGTCTTTTTCAATATGAAATTCGGAACGGTATTTCGTTGCAGCCCTCACCAAAAGGGCGGAAGGTCGGGCATGTAGCCCCAGCTTATTTTTGACTGTTACCGTTTTTCGTATCATCTTCTATCTTCTTTTGCATGGCTTTTTTGCGAATCTCCTCGTGGATCTTCTGGTTGAAATCTTCAGCGGCATCATATCCGACGCCTTTTAAAGTCATATTCATCGCCGCTACTTCGACGATCACGGAAACGCTCTTGCCCGGAGAGACAGGGAGGTAGATAATGGGCAGTTTCACGCCGAGATGCTCGGCAAAGATATTTGAAAGCCCGAAGCGTTCATAGTCCATATTCTCTTGCCAAGGCATGAGCTCAATCTGCAGATCAATGGTCTTCTGCCTACGTGTTCGTTCTATGCCAAACATCCTTTCTACATTCACAATGCCCACGCCGCGAATCTCCATGAAATGACCGAAATCACGTCCCGGACGCCCCACTAATTGCTCATCCAAATAGCGCAGGGTAATGAGATCATCGCCAACGAGACTGTGCCCGCGATGAACGAGATCCAAGGCACATTCACTCTTCCCTATTCCACTCTTACCCGTAAGCAAAATCCCCAGTCCAAACACATCAACGAGCGTTGCATGAATGCTTTTTTCCAGCGCAAAGATATCTTGGAGATAGCGGGATAGATGGTCAATGAGGCTGATGGTGGAAAGCCTGCTGGAGAGCAGCGCAATATTGAGGTCGTTGGCAAGATACTCCACGATTGGCGGCAGGGTAAGCCCTTTAGAGACAATGATGCAGGGAATATCCGTCTTGAACATCTCGCGTATGCGACTTACCAGATCATCCTCCTTCATCGATTGCAAATAGCGGACTTCCGTCTCACCAAAGATCTGTATGCGTTCGGCAGAAAAGACCTCAAGATAGCCCGCCAAAGCCAGACCGGGACGGTTCACATGCGGTGAAGTCACCTTCTTGGCAAGAGTTTCGGGCTCGGTGATCAAAGAGAGGGCGAGGTCTTTCTTTTTTGCATCAAAAAACTCTCGTACTGTAATTTCTTTCATGACTATCCTTGACTTGGGTTAAAGATGCAGGGGAAGCGTTTTGCTTCCCCTTTTTTTGTTATAGATTACGGTTCAAAAAGCTTGTAATTGTTATTGTCTTTTTTCACCAACACGTTGATGCGATCAGTTTCGATATTTCTAAAGATCAAGAAGTCTTCTTTACTTTCATCCACCCTTTCCATGGCATCTCTAACGTCCATGCCTTCGGTGATTACGCGCTTTGTGCGAATGGTTCTCTGAGCTCTGGCACCTTTATCTTTAGTGATTTCAGAGGCACGCGAAAAGCTCGAAAACTGGTCTTTCAGAGCGCGTTTTTGGTGGTCGGACACTCTATCTTTCAGCTTCTTTATCTGAGCTTCCAATCTATCTAAAGCAGTGTCGATTGTGAGATACATATCCATTTCTTCTGCTTGAGCCTGTACGCTAAACTTGCCGACATGCATCGAGAGTTCACAGAGGTTACGGCTATTTTCAAGTGAGAGCGTTACATGGATGGTTATGATTTGGTCGAAGTATTTCTTCATCTTCAGACATGAGTTTTCCACATAATCCCGTATGGCTTTGGTAAGCTCGAAATGGCGGGCTGTAATCGTAATTTGCATGTTTTCCTCCTGTTATATCTTGTGAATAGATATTTGGGCAAGATCCTCCACCGATTCCATTATGGATTCTGAAAGGGTGGGATGAGCGAAGACTATGTCTTCAATGGATTCTGCCTTCATCTTTTGTGAGATCATGATGGCACCCTGAGCGATGAGCTCAGCTGCTTGTGGGCCCAAAATGTGCATACCCACTATTTCGCCTGTATCTTGACGGGCGATGGTCTTTACAAAGCCATGGGTTGCAGACATCGTGAGGGCTTTTCCGCTGGCTGTGAACGGGAATTTGCCCACCACTATCTCACCGAATAGTTCCTTGGCTTCCGCTTCGTTATAACCCACGGAGCCGATCTCGGGGTTCGTAAATGTGACCCGAGGGATGTTTATATAATCTAATTTAAAATCGTATGCTTTTGCTTTGCCTTCGAGAGCGGCAATCTCCTGAGCTGCATAGAGCCCCTGCTTGGATGCAGTGTGTGCAAGCTGCAATTTTGCAGTCACATCACCGATGGCGTAAATGCCTTCCACTGAGCTTTGCATCTTATCGTCAATCACGATTGCACCGCGCTCCATCTCGAGCTCAAAGCCTTTGGTTTCAATATCAAAGACGGGCTGACGTCCCACAGAGAGCAAGACCTTTTCCGCCTGCAATTCTTTTTCGTTCGAGAGCTTTAAGGTGAGCATATCGCCATCTTTAGCTATGCTTTCCACGCCCACGCCGGTATGAATCTTGACTTTTTCTTTCCTGAAAGCGGTGGTAAGGCGACGCGAGACCTCTTGATCCTCAAGCGCTACGAGACGCGGGAGAAACTCAATGATGCTTACTTCCACGCCCAAGGCTCTGTAGATAGAGGCAAATTCACAACCTATCACTCCCCCGCCAACGATGGCAAGGCTCTCGGGCAGCTCTTGCATATCAAGTATGCCCGTGGAAGACATGATATCAACTTCATCTATCTCTATCCCCGGCAGGCTCTTATGAGTGCTTCCCGTGGCGATGATGACATATTTACTTTGGTAGCTCTCCCCATCCGCGGAAGCGACTATGAAGCCATCTTCTTTCTTCTCAATAGAGACAGCGGCACTACCAATTATCGGGATCTTACGCTTGCGATAAAGGAACTCAATTCCGCCTACAAGCTGATCGACAATCTTATTTTTGCGCTCAATGATGGGAGCAAGCTCCGGGCTCACATCCATCTCGGGCAAGCCATATTCTTTTGACGTTCTGATTTCGCGCACGAGTTCCGCGCTTTTGACTAATGCTTTGGTGGGGATGCAGCCTTTATTCAGGCACACTCCGCCTATTCTTTCTTTTTCGAAAACTGCGACGGTCAGACCCAGCTGAGACAATCGGATAGCTGTTTCATAGCCGCCGGGACCTCCGCCAATTACTAAAACATTGTAGTTTTCCACTCTTTATTACCTCTGTATTTTTCTTAACCTGCTATTGAGAATGCCCATTTCATCACGATATTTATTCACTATCCTACGCGAAACATTCAGCCCTTCTTCTTTGAGCAATTCCACAATTTCCTGATCAGAATGCGGCTTTGTCTTATCTTCCGCATCGATCAGGCGGATGATATGGTTCTTGACCTTGTGCCTGGAAATGGATTCAAAGTTATCATCACGCCCCGCCGTGGAAGTAAAGAAATCCCTGAAAGCATAAACGCCGTAAGGAGTTTCCACATACTTATGTTTCACCACGCGGCTGATGGTGGATTCACTTTTGCCCACATCCTGCGCGATAGTGCTATAAGTGAGCGAGTGAATGATCCCGCTGCCCTTATAAAAGAAATCTTGCTGATGCTTGATTATAGAGCGCGAGACTTGCTCCAAGGTCTTCATTCTCATATATATAGACTTGATGAGAAACTTTGCACTATTGATGCGTTCCCGCACGTATGAAGTAGTTTCTCTATCGAAATATCCGCGATTGATCATCTGTCTATAGCGCGGACTGATGATGATATTGGGCGTAACGCTATCGTTTATAATGACTTCATATCTGCCATCGATGAGCTTGAGCGTCACATCGGGATATACATAAGCTGCGTTGCTGCCAAGTATCCTGAGCCCCGGCTTGGGATCCAGCTTCGAGACCTGATCTTTATAACTGAAGATCACCTCCGGCGCAACCCCATAGAAAGAAGCTATTTTCTGATAGCGTCTGTGTATGAGGTCATCAAAATGCTCACTCACCATGCCTAATATGATCTCGTTTTCCCTTTGTTTTTCATCCAATTGAGCTACGAGACACTCAGAGATATTACGCGCCGTGATACCCTTTGGCCACGCACTGAGCGTTATCTGATGAAGCTCTTCACTGCGACGCGCACTCAGCCCGAACCTCTTACCCGCAGCGGTGATATCATAATCCTCCGGCAAGAAGCCATAAGAATCACAACTATCTACCAATTCAGTGATAAAATCCATCTCTTCATCTTTGAGTTTGAGGGGATAGAGCTGCTCAAAATACTTCTCTTTGCCGCTGCGTTCATAGCGAATGATGGGCTCGATTCTCTCGTTATCACGCTCTGAGACTGATCCCGAACCGCTATGATAGTGAAATTCACTCCATTGATCCAAGATCTCGGTGAGCTTCTTTGCCTCATCAACCGTGTCGTCCATCTCGTTATCACCATCTGCATCATCTTGCGAGGCATCGCTTTCGGTGATTGGCTCATCTGTCTCCATCCTTTCATCGCCTTCTTTTTCTTCACGCAGTTCCAGCAAAGGATTCTGCTGAAGCTCTTGCTTGATATAGCTTTCCAGCTCCAAAACCGGAAGCGCAAGCATCTTGAGCGACTGCAAGATCTTTGGTCTGAGCGCAAGCTCTTGCTTGACCTTCAAGGAGACATTCTGACTTATTCTACTCATCTTTCTTCAAAAGGACTCATCGTAAACCTTTCCCCCAAATATAGGCGTTTAGCTTCTTCATCATTGATCAATTCCTGCGACGTGCCGGAAACGATAATCTTACCTTCATATATAATATAAGCTCGGTTCACGATTTTCAAAGTCTCAATTACATTATGATCCGTAATCATCACGCCGATATTCTTTTCCCTGAGCTTTCCTATGATATCCTGAATATCTGCCACAGCGATGGGATCCACCCCCGCAAAGGGTTCATCCATAAAGATAAAGGTGGGGTTTGTTACCAGCGCACGCGTGATTTCTAATTTACGTCTTTCCCCGCCGGAGAGAGTGTATGCCTTTTGCTTGGCGAGCTTGCTGAGGTTGAGTTCTTCAAGAGCCTCTTCAAGACGATGTTTACGCTCTGCTCGCGGGATCTTTAGGGTTTCCAGAATTGCCATCACGTTATCTTCCACGCTCAGCTTTGCAAAGATGGACGGCGCCTGCGCCAGATATCCCAGCCCCATGCGCGCTCTCTGATACATCGGCTTGCGCGTGATCTCGGTTTCATTTAGCCAAACGCTGCCTTTATTCGGCTTTGCCAGCCCGATGATCATATAGAAAGTGGTGGTCTTACCGGCGCCATTCGGACCCAATATGCCAACGACTTCCCCCTGATTCATCTCAAGACTGAGGTTATTTACCACAGTTCTCTTGCCATAAATCTTAACCAAGTTTTTCGCTTTTATTGTGTGCAATTCCATAATCTTTAACCTAAATCAAAGGCACATTTCTGTCAAGAATCATTCTCAAAAACATAAGTGCCGCGTATTCTTCCGCTCATATCCATAAGCTCTAATTTATTATCTGAATCAAACTTAGCCTTGAGGCTCTCCCCCTCGGCTCTATTTTCAAAATAGTCTTTTTTCTCGTCTTTATCCTGCTGAAAGTAGTAAGACACCTCGCTGTCTGCGATGAAATCCAAGATCTTTCCATCCCCAAATGTCAGCTCAATATTAGAGGCTTTTACCCAATTGACCTTCTCCTCCCCCTCCTCGGGTGCAAAATACACCAAAGACGAATCTGCCAAGACCGCACGGCTTACCTCGCCATCCTCAAAATATAGGTGAAATTCCTCAGCACTGGCAAGCGCAAAATCGTTCTCAAACCTCGGCTGACCCAAGAACACCGCCTTCTCCTCTTTATCAAAATATATCAAAAAGTCGCTGGTCACGCGATAGTCCTGATGAAAACTATTCACATTAAAGCTTGCCACCAGGCTCCTATCTTCCTCAAAAAGCTCCATCTTATCTGCCTTGATGCGCAGATTTTCGGGATCCCCAACCCTCACCTCCGGCTCTTCCAAAAGATAGCTATAACCCTTCTTTCTATCCCAAAATCCATATCCGCAATCTATATGAGCATGCTCTTCTTCGTCGAAGGCCTTCACCCTTCCCCAGGCTGTAAATTGATCCTTATCCATATCATAGATGGCATGATCCCCCTGCATCCAACGCTGCGGAGCGTCCTTTCTATGCTGAGTGATCTTTGCCCTGCCGCCCAGATTTATAATTTCACTCTTGCGATAATATGCCAGCGAATCCGCCCTGAGATGCAGAGAATCATTTTGCACTACCACGTTTCCGCTTAGCCGCGCAATCTTCTGAGCATCCAGGATGAGCGCACGATGCCCGCTAAACTCTGTATCACCATAAAAGAAATTGACCCTTCCGGTGAGCTCCAAGATCTGCCCCATCGCGGTATTGCTCAGATAGAGCTTATCCGCATGAACCAGCTGAAACTTCTCCCTCTGAGGGTTTTGCGCCCAAAGCAGCCCCAAAAGCAGGATCAGACTACCAAGTAAACTCTTCTTCATCAAAATATCCCTCAGCGGAGACGGCGTCCATCTCCACAAAGCCGAGCCTGCTATCTGTCCTTAGGCTATTACCTCGAAGCACATCCCCGGCTCTATACAGCGTCACCGCCGTAGGCACGAAGATCTCATCAATATTTCTATCCCAGACCATCTTCTCGGTATGCACCTCGGCTTCAGGGGTTTTCAGCTTCACTTTTCCACCGGCGATGATGATATTGCGCGCATCGTCAACCGTTGTGCTATCCGCTGTTATCACGGAGTTTAGGCTGCCATCTTTATTATATGAGGAAAGCTGAACCTTATATCCATAGAGCATCCTGCGATTGCTATAGCGCTGAATCTCTCCGGCTTCGATCACATAATCCAGAGCGCCTTCATCATATTCTCTGAGCTTTACATTTTTGGAAATCTCATCCGGGATGCCTCTGCCCAGAGTGCCGGTCTCGCTTTTCAGCGCATCTTCGGAGCATCCCCAAAGCCCTAAAAGCAGAATAAACACCATCATGCCGATAAGCTTCAACCTCACAAAAGATTGAGCTATACCACTGGCAAGACGGCGATTAATCCTCATTCCAATCCACTTCCGTCAGATATTTCTTAATTGCTTTTTTATATTCGCCTTTTTTGCCCAAAACATAGCTGATGGCTTCGCGAACCGCACCATGACCGCCGCTTTTGTTTAAAACATGATCGGCATTCTCCTGAATTTCAGGCAGCGCGTTCGCCGGAGCGATGGAAAAAGCCACGCTTCTCATGCAATGCACATCGTTCCAATCATCACCCATATACACAGCATTTTCATAGCCTAAGCCCAGCTTATCAAGCAGCTCTTTCAGACATTTTTTCTTGTTCGAAATTCCTTGATAGACGTGCTCGATTCTGAGGTCTTTTGCGCGCCGAGCCACGGCCTCACTGCTTCTGCCCGTGATGATGGCAGAAATCATATCCGTGCGCCTCAGTAGCATGAGTCCCATGCCGTCCACAGCGTCAAACTCTTTGATTTCAAGCCCTTCGGAGCCATAGATAATACGCCCGTCGCTAAAGATTCCATCACAATCAAAGACCATCAATTTGATCTTTTGCCAATCCACATTCGCCTTCACCGGCTTCTTAAAATATTCTTTCACTTGTATTTTATTCCTTTGCTGCATTCGTAATACGGACGCAGCTTTTTAATATTGATTCCACCTGATTAAAATCCAACATAGTAGAGGCATCGCTAAGCCCCTTTTTAGGCTCGGGATGACACTCCAAAAAGAGCCCTTTCACCACTCCCGTAGCCATCGCCGCCTTTGCCATCATAGGCGCAAACTCAGGATTCCCGCCCGTAGCTACTCCGCTGGTAGGCCTTTGCAGAGAGTGAGTGAGGTCATAGACCACGGGATAGCCGATCTCTTGCATAATGGCAAATCCGCGGAAGTCCACCACGAGATTGTGATAGCCAAAACAGCTGCCGCGCTCCGTGAGTAAGATCTTATCATTCCCGCATTCATGCGCCTTCTCGCTCGCCGCTTTCATATCTTCCGGCGCCATAAATTGTCCCTTTTTCATGTTGATGATCTTCCCGCTTCTCGCGGCCGTGCGGATGAGCTCCGTCTGTCGCGCCAAGAAAGCCGGGATCTGCAGGATGTCGCACACCTCGGCAGCAGCGGCAACCTCAATGGTTTCATGAACGTCGCTGATGATGGGCAGCTCGAATGTATCTTTGATTTCTTCTAAGATCTTCAGCCCCTCATCCATGCCGGGGCCGCTGTATGAGCTCGAGCTCGAACGATTTGCTTTCTTATATGAGGATTTAAATACAAAGGGAATATCAAGGCCGTGGCAAAGCTCTTTCAAAAACTCTGCCGTGCGCAACATAGTCTCGCGCTTTTCGACAACGCAGGGGCCGGCGATCACAAAGAAGGGCACAGCTTCCTGCAAGGTGCGGTATAATGTCATTTATCTTCCTAATACTTTAATTTTTTGATCTTTTCCCAGCTCATTTCTTCGGCATTCATGCCAAAATGTCCATAAGCGGCAGTAGGGAAATAGATGGGATTACGTAAATCAAGGTATTCGATAATTCCATTTACTGTCAAGTCAAATTCTTGCCGGATAATATTTTCTATCTGCGAATCAGGAACTATGCCGCTGCCTTGGGTATCCACCATCAAGGAAACCGGCTCGATTTCTCCGATCACAAAGCTGAGCTGTAGCATGCACTCTTTTGCAAGGCCACTACCCACCACGCTTTTGGCGATATGCCGCGCCATATATGCAGCGCTTCTATCCACCTTTGTGGGGTCCTTGCCGGAAAACGCACCACCGCCATGAGGCGCCCAACCGCCGTAGGTATCGACTATTATCTTGCGCCCGGTGAGTCCCGTATCCGCCGCAGGACCGCCATTGTACCAAGGTCCCAAAGGATTGATCTGAATCTTCACATTGCCGCAATCAAGCCCCTTATCGCAGTATCTCGCAAGCACCTTTTTCACCACCTTTTCTGTGATGAGCTCTTGCATATCAACATATTCCGCATCGCTCATAGCTTTATGATTTGTAGAGATTACCACATTTTCTATTCTCTTCGGCTCGCGCCCGTCATAGCGTATGCTCACCTGACTCTTGGAATCCGGGTAGAGCATGGGAAGCGTTCCATCTTTGCGCAAATCCGTAAGCTTCTTGAGCAAACTCTGTGATACTTCGATGGGAAGCGGCATGAGAGCCTCGCATTGCGAACAAGCATAGCCAAACATCAGCCCCTGATCTCCCGCGCCCTTATTCTCGCTGAGTTCAAGGGTTTGCTGGTGCAAGAGATCCGTGATCTCGCAGCTATCATCAAAATTAAGATGCGGCACAGTGTAGCCGATTTTCCTGATAACTTCTCGCGCCACCTTTTCGTGATCCACCTCTGCGCGTGATGCGATCTCGCCGGAAAGAACCACTCTGTTCTTCGTTGCAAGAGTTTCACAAGCCACGCGGCTAAAGGGATCTTCCTTTAAATATGCGTCTAATATAGCATCTGAAATCTGATCACAAACCTTGTCCGGATGCCCCTCTGATACAGATTCTGAAGTGAATATATATTCGCCCCTGACCTCACAATTTTCATTCTGCACTGCTGTCATTTCTTTCTCCTTCATTATAGCAGGCGCGCATCATCATCATTGGTGTATGCGCTCAACAATATAATAAGCTATTTTTGCCCGAAAGCGGGTTTTTATTATCAAATATCCATTGCGGACGCTCTTTGAGATTATGCGAAAAATATGCACACAAAAAAAGCCGACTCACTAAAGCCGGCCAACAAGATGTATCTCACCGCACTTTAGCACATTTAGAAGGCGGAGCAAAGAGCAAATTACCGCAAGCAATAGCTGGTGCATCTTCGGGGATTCGAACCCCGGACCCACTGATTAAGAGTCAGTTGCTCTGCCACCTGAGCTAAAGATGCACGCTATTTGCCCCATACAATTCGAGGCGAGCTAAATGTCAAGGAAAAAGGGGTGAATCGCCTGTTTTTTTAGTAGAATATATTAAGACGGCTGAGAGCGTCGCGGGTATAGCTACTTTCAAACTCGCTGATGCTCCCCATTTCGCCGCCTTTTTAGTCTCATGAATCTCAGCAAAATTGAAAGCATAAAAAAAGGGACTGTCTATTAAAACAATCCCCATCAAAATCTATGGCATCCCGTAGGGGAATCGAACCCCTGTTGCGAGACTGAGAATCTCGAGTCCTAGGCCACTAGACGAACGGGACGCAAAAAAATGGGCGCCAACGGCAGCCCTTTATCTATCTCTTTAAATATTTGGCGACCCCTAGGGGAATCGAACCCCTCTTGCAAGAATGAAAACCTTGAGTCCTAACCGATAGACGAAGGGGTCGCAAATATCTTGGTGATCCAGGATGGATTCGAACCATCGACTCCCTGCTTAAAAGGCAGATACTCTACCACTGAGTTACTGGACCGTTTAATTTATCGTGTAAGAGCCAAGGAAATAACTTGCCTAAAAATGTCAAGAAAATTTTTATATTTTATTAAATTAATACGCCGGGAAAGCTGTGATTAATCCCTCTTACTTATTATATATCATATACTAAGCTCATTTTGAGTAAAAGAGCTTTTCGCCTCATTTTTTTGCACCCCACAAGGCTGATTTCCACCTCTTCCTTATTGGATTCTGCTCATGATGTGGTCATGATATGGTCATCACCATGACCACATCATAGGCAGAAGCTAAGCTGTATCTAATAAGGAAGCACTAAGTTATCAGGTTTTTGCTCGCGATCGAGGTGTATTAGTCAGATATAACACCTATTTTGCACCAAATAAAATACCCCCGCCTCTTTCGAGACGGGGGATGATTTTATCTATTATATTAGATTCTTGCTTTATTTAGAGAGCAAGATTTTGCGTCTTATTGCTTTACCGTTGTTTTCAACCTTGAGGAAATAGATTCCGCTGGAAACAGCCTTGCCGGAGTGGTCTAATCCGTTCCAAGCAATGCTGTGATTTCCGCTTTCCATTTCCTTGTTTACCAAGGTGTTAACCATCTGACCTTTGAGGTTATAGATCTTAACCGAGGTCAAACCGCTTTCAGGAACGCTGTAAGCGATGGTGGTATGGGGGTTGAAGGGGTTAGGATAGTTTGTAGCATCCAGAACAATCACGGGTGCCACTTCATCCTGGTTGTCCACAGCAAGTTCAACGATTGCGCGAATCATGATCTCGCCTTCGTCGTAAGCTTGCCACTGTCCACCGGGATTGATGTAAGCGTGACCGCTGTTATCCGTATCCAAGCCTATAAAAGATGCGCCGGGTACTTCCAGGACTCCCAAGAAGAACTCACCGCCGGTGATGGTCAAAGGCTGGGTGAAGGGGATGTAGTTCCAGCCGGGAGCCACGTTTGCAGCGGGGTATTGGATCTGGGCAAGTTGTCCGCCGGGCATGCCTGTGGGGCCTACCTCAAATACGCGAAGCATGATTGCCGAGGTATTCAGTGTGTGGATATAAACTGCAGCATACTGCAAGGTTGCATTGCGTTCATCCGGAGTATCAAACTTCACTGCCAATTGACGGTTTGAACCTACAGTGATGTCTGTTTCGGAAGTTCCGTCATCATGAGCTAAAACGGTTGATTCGTCGCCGATAATGAAGGCATAAGCGGTATTTGAAGGTTCGGATTCGTGGATGTCAAATATTGCAGTTACATAGTAGCTGTGCAATCCGGTTTCTACGTTCAGATCCGTGAATGTGGTCTGAGTTCCTTCCACTTCGCCAATGGCGATTCCATCACGATAGATGTTGTAGGAATTAGGAGTGTTGCGCTCTGCATATCTTGTTTTCACTTTCTGCAGGGGAGCGCTTGCATAGCTTTCGTTTTCAACGGGGAGGTTGCTTACCACGTATTCGCGGCCGTTTGCATCTTCCACATACATGGCTAAGTTCCAGTTGCCATCAATGTCGGCGAGGTCTAAGAGAGAGCTCCAGCCTCCGAGTTTGATCATGTTTCCATAACCGTTTACGGCAGGTGTATCGTCTATTCCTGCAGGGTGTCCTGTCATGGTATCACAGCGATATCCTGCTGCAAAGTTCGTTCCGGAAGGAATGGTGTAGGGAGTATTCAGAGTGACCTCGTTCCATTGTCCTATTGTGACGTTTGGAACCAATTGGTCAAATACCACTTGGAGTCCGCCGCCGGTGTAGAGACGAATCGAGTATTCGCACTGGGGCTCATTGGGGAAGAATTTGATCTTGGTGACATTCATGCCAACATAGGGGTAGATGCTGTTTTCATCGCCATAGGAGTCCCATTTTATTGCTACGTCAAAGTCTGATTCACTGTTGGTTCCGATTGCGTTTCCGCCATTGAATCCACTGTCATAGGATAGCCAGCCTTCTTCGCCGCCGCCACCGCCGCCGCCGGCTGCTGTCCAATTGAGTTCCACGCTCGAGCCGTCAACGTCTGCTGTCAGATCTGAGGGGACAGCGATATGGATCTCATTGTAAATGCGGAAGTTGTCTATCATGATTCCCGTTCCTTGAGGTTGGTGGCCGGTGCTTTGGAAATACCAGCGGAATCTCACATCTTGTCCGGCATATTCGGTAACGTATCCATCCAAGGAATAGCTTTCCACCATGGAAGCCCAAAAATCGGGAGCGTCTGAATAGACGTAGTTTGTTCCATCGGGATCAGCATAGGGGTTGCTCATTGCGTTCCAAGTCAAACCGGCATCGGGAGAGATTTCCCAGCCAAAATATGCGGTGTCCGGAAATGTTCCGGCGTCTTGGAAATCACCTTTGATCATAAAGTCGGCTTTGATCTCACCGGCTGAAGGAAGGGTGATTACGGGGCTGACGAGATAGTTCATCATATTTTGGTTATAAGTGCCTTGAGCGTTTTGGTTTTTCATTGCATAGGGTTGGGAAGGTGCATCGGCCTCTTGAGAGAGATGCCAGAGGTCTCCGCCGAGGGGAACCATGCTGCTGGCAACCATTTGACCATCGTCAACGCCATTGTTTGTGTATCCGCCAAAAGAAATGTCGTCCACCATGAATCCAAAGAGGGCAGGGTTATCCGAGGTATTGTAAGCGGGGTCTGAACCAAAGGCAAAGCGAATCTTTACGCTCTGGCCGACATAGCTGCTGAGATCAAAGCTTGCGCTGATCCAGTCCGTGTGTATTCCGCCCCAACCGGGGATGCCGAGACCTTCACCATGGATATTACCAAAAGCATAAGAGCTTGTGAAATGGTAAGGAGGGGTTCCCTGTATTACTTGCCAGGTGGTTCCTCCGTCTGTGGAAAGACGAACGTTTGCAGAGTCCCAGCCGTCATAATCATCATGCGGGGCGGGATCTTCGAGACCGAGTCTCATTTTGAAAGTAAGTGTGGCATTTGCTGCCGTAAGAGTCTGCGCAGGGGTATCCAGTACGAGATACTGACGGTTGTAATATCCGCCGGGATGTCCGCCTGACGCGAGTGCGGGATCTCCCATCCACCATACGTCGCCTTGAGCTCCGCCAAAATCGTGGATGTGCCAGTTGTTCGGGCTTTCGGCTCCGTCGTAGTGATGCCATTCTGAAATATCGCCATCGAAAGTCTCTTCGTAGGCAATCAGTTCAACCCGGCTTGCACCGAGAGTGGCCATGAAAACGACAGCCAAAACAAATAACCAATATTTTCTCATTGATCCTCCTATAGATCGCTGTTTTGTCTTTTTACATAGTAAATCTAAGTTCAACATTTTGTCAATCATAATTTTGCATTCATGCGTTGATTAAGTGTATTGCAAACGGTAAAGGTCGTAATATAAACCTTTTCTATCCAAAAGATCGAAGTGTGAGCCTATCTCAACTATCTTGCCTTTGTGGAGCACGATAATGCGGTCGGCATGCTGGATCGTGGATAGTCTGTGTGCGATGATAATCGAAGTTCGCTCTTGTATCAGCTTCTCGAGCGCGTCTTGGATGAGTATCTCCGTCTCGGTATCGATATTGCTGGTGGCTTCATCGAGGATGAAGATGGAGGGATCGTAAGCCAATACGCGGGCAAAAGCTATGAGCTGTCTCTGCCCTGTGGAAAGAGTGGCGCCGCGCTCCATCACAGGCTCGTGATATTGCTGGGGCAATTGGCGGATGAACTTGTCTGCGTTCACATAAGTCGCCATCTGGGTGATCTCTTCCAAGGTGAGGTCTTTGTTGTTCAAAGCTATGTTCTCGGCAATGTCTCCGCTGAAGATAAATACATCCTGCTGTACTATTCCAACGTTTGAGCGAATGTCTCTGAGGGCATATTCATCAAGCTCTTTGCCGTCTATCAGTATGCGCCCTTTTTGGTAGGGATACATGCCTAAGATGAGGTTCACAATCGTTGTTTTGCCGCTGCCGGTGTGTCCTACGAGGGCTATCTTCTCACCGGGGCGGATCTTGAAACTGATGTCTTTCAGCACCCATTCACCGGGGTTGTAAGCCATCCACACGTTCTCAAATTCTATCTCGCCTGTGAGCTTGACCTCGCTCATCAGCTCGTCTTTATAATCTTCGGGATCAAGGTCCATGAGGTCGAAGATGCGCTCTGCACCGGCGAGTGCGCCCTGCAATACGTTTATCTTCTCACTGAAGTCGTTGATGGGCTCAAAAAGCCTGCGAATGTATTGCGTGAAAGCCATCAGAAGACCGATGGTGATGGTGTTTTGCAGTATCTGACCACCGCCATACCAGATGATGATTGCCGCCGCGATCTGGGATGATACGTGAATGACGGGGCGGAAAAAGGCGAAGAGCCTGAGCTGCTTCATCGAGGTGAGGAAGTAGGTCTGATTGATGTCTGCAAATTCATCGCGCTTTTGGCTGTATTGGTTGAAAAGCTGGATGATCTTTTGTCCTGAAATGTGCTCGGCAAGTGTGGCATTCAGCTGGGCAAGATATTTACGCACTTCACGATAGATGATGCGCGTGCGTTTACGGAAATAGACGATTACCCAAACAACTACGGGGAGTATCGCCATGCTCACGAGCGCAAGTTTGTAATCCAGCACCATCATCAAAGTGACGATCGCGATAATGAGGATCACGTCTTGGACTATTGTGATCACGCCGCTGGCAAGCATCTCGTCTATGGCGCGGATGTCGTTCGTCACGCGCGTCACCAGCCTGCCTACGGGGTTCTTATCAAAATATTGGGTGGGCATGCGTTGCAAGTGAGCAAATACGTCATGCCTGAGGTCGTTCATCGCTCTCTGGGAAAAGACGGTGGTGATCACAGTCTGAAAGTATCCTGAGATGAAGCGTATCGTGATAATCAGCAGGAATATCATCGCTAACATGAACAGTGAGCGTGAGGAATCGCTGCGCACTGTGAGCTTCTCTTTGCTGCCCAGTTCGTTGAGCTTTTCTAAGTTGATCGCCAGCTTGTTTCCGCCGATGAGGAAATAGCCGTCTAATGTGCTAATCTCGTCCTCGGGGCTCTCGATCAGCCTGAATCTCTCGGAGAATATCTCGCGATTGTTCTCGTTATCCGGCACGATCTGAACGGGGATCTTGCTGAGAATGCCGCGCTCTTCAAGATCAATCAAGATGGGCTGATCTATCTTGTTGCGTTCTTTGGGAGCAAAGACCACGAAGTAAGTACCGTCGTGAGAGTAGTCCTGATATTTGACCACCTTGTGGCGGTTTACGAAGTCGTCGTGCTCCGCCTCGCTGGTGAATATCGCAACGGTCTTATCGGATACTATATGCTCGTCAATCGCTGTTTGCTGAATAAGAGGGGTTACCAACTCGGCGCCCGTCACCAGCATCAGCACCAAGAATGAGATGATTACCCACTTGAGATATGGTTTGAGATAGTAGGCAAGCTTGCCATACAATCTACGGTCGTAAATTCTTCCTTTGAGGTCGTCATCGACGTATCCTCTTCCGCGTCCGCCGCCGCCTCCGCCGCGCATCATGATTGCACCTCCTCTTCATCTTCAAGGCGCGCTCTTATGCGCTGTTTCTCGTGCAAGTCAGCATAGATGCCGCCGGTTCTGATCAGCGAATCGTGTGTGCCATGCTCTTTGATCACCATGTCGTCTAATACGATGATCTTATCCGCATGCTGTATAGAAGATATACGGTGGGCAATGATGATGGTGGTCTTGCCCTCGCGAGTGGCAATCAGGCGCCTGAGGATGTGGCGCTCTGTCTTGGTATCCACAGCCGAGAGGGCATCGTCCAAGATGAGTATCTGCGGATCTGTAAGCAGCGCACGGGCGATTGCCACACGCTGTTTTTGTCCGCCGGAAAGGGTGAGTCCGCGCTCTCCTACCACAGTTTCAAACTGATGGTCAAATTCCATAATATCTTCATAGACGTTTGCTATCTTTGCCGCTTCGTAAACCTCTTCCATGGTGGCATCGGGATTGCCGAGACGGATGTTATTTGCAATGGTTTCGCTAAAGAGGAAGATATCCTGCGGAACGAGAACCATGTCGCGTCTGAGCACCTTCAGCGGGATGCGATAGAGTTCATAATCGTCGATAAAGATGGTGTTTTTGGGCGGATTGTAGATGCGAACCATGAGCTCGATAAGCGAGGTCTTGCCGCAACCCGTGGGGCCCACGATGGCAAGGGTCTTACCACTGTCTATGCAAACGCTGATGTCTTTGAAAATAAGCGGCAGATCATCCTCATAACGGAAGGTGAGGTCTTTGATATCTATCTTACCTTCCAGCTTGGTGATGTTGTGATTTGCCTGACTATCGTCGATCTCAGGCACTGCATCAAATATCTTATTGAGGCGCTTCAGCGATGCTGTTCCTCTCTGATACATATCAACTATCCAACCGATGGCAATCATAGGCCAGACCATCATTCCGAGATATTGGAAGAAGGCGATAAAGCCGCCTATGGTGATGTCTCCGCGAATGGTGGCGCGTCCGCCGAAATACAGCGTGATAATCATGGAGCAAGAGATCACAAAGCCTTGGAAAGGATGGAAGAAACCGGCAATCTTCGCCATGGAGATATTCTGATTTACATACTCCATTGAGACTTCGTCCACTTTCTCCAATTCACTTTTTTCCTGAGAGAAAGCCTTGATGATGCGAATGCCGGAGATGCTCTCCTGGATGCGTCCGCTCATGGAGGCAAAAGCCGCCTGCACCTTGGCAAAGCGCCTGTGCATCTTTCTTCCGAAGTAAGTGATTGTGATAGAGAGGAAAGGCATGGGAATGATGGCTAAAAGCGTGAGTTTGAAGTCGATAGAGACCATGAAAGAGAAGCTTGCAACGGTCATGAGAACTATATCCATCGCCGCGATAAGCCCCATTCCAAATAGCATTCGCACCGAGTGTAAGTCGTTGGTAGCATATGCCATAAGGTCGCCGATCTTACTCTTATTAAAGTAATTTTGCGAGAGGCTGAGCAGATGGTCATAAAAATCCTGCCTCATCCCTTTTTCTATCCTATGCGAATTGCCGATGATCAACATTCGCCAGAAGAATCGCAGTATCATGACCGCGAAAGCCAGCGCAATGATGATCAGTGCAATCTTGATCAGACCGACGTTATCGATTGATCTTTGCTGGATATTATCGATTGCATATTGCATGATCTTTGGCGTGATGAGCTGAACAATATCCACCAAGATCAAAACAAAGATGCCTCCGAGAATGTGCCTATAACTCTTTTTGAGATAAGGCATAATAGTTTTGAATGTTTGCATTAAAATATATCCTTAATCATTATAAATTCTTAATTTACAAAAGTGCAGAGTTTTTCAAGCGAAACAAGAAAAGCTCTACTGTGTCAAGCTCCATTGTTTGCAATATTTGTCAATTCTTTTAATTGAAACGAGGGTATTTATAATGAAAACGCCGCACTTAAAGAGGCGTAAAGACCGCTACCACTCCCTTTTAAGGCTGATATTAAAGAGATAGTTTCTTCCCGGCTTTGGAACGTGGGCAAAGCTTTCATAACTCTGATTTAGGATATTTAAGAGTTTGAAATCAAGCCGCAGATCAAAAGGCTTGAATTTGAATACTTTATAGAGATTGCCATCCAAAAGCCCCGTTGAGGGTAAGGTGCCGATGAGGTTATCCGCGGTGGTAAATTGTTTGCCATTATGCTTATAGATGAGGTAGGCGCCGTGATTTTCGGGGCTGTATCTCAGCGTGATATTTGCGGTATAATCCGGGGTGTATGGCAAGGTTTTACCATAGACCGCCGAGGGTTCGCCCGCCTTATTTAGTGAGATATCAATGGCTTGGCTAAAGCTAATCCCCAAGTGAGCGCCATAGTCTCGCTCCGGCAGGATATTAAGATTCAGCTGCTGATTCTTGATACGCACTTTGCCTATATTGAAGGGCTTCCAGATAGGTCCAAAGAGGTAAATTTGGCGCCACTGTATGAGGTCTGTAATCTCGTTGTGATGCAGGCTGCCTTCGAGGCTGTAGTAGGGGCGATTTATCCCTATAGAGAGCTTATAGCCAATGGCGGATTCGCTCTTTAGCTGGGTATTCCCTTGCGCAAAACTATCGCCTATCCAAAATCTATCATAGAGTGAGGGTATGGAAAAAGCGGTGCCGAGGCTTGCTCCCAGCTCGATCTCCAAGGGATACCAGAGCTTTGTGCGATGTTCAAGTCTCCAACTGTCAAAGCTTTCCGCCTTAGTAATATCTCGCCTGATCGCCAGTCTATTTGCCCCTTGCCAAGTTTCGCCCTCAAAATCCTGACCCAAACGCGCAAAGAAGGCTGAGCTATTCAGAGTGGCACTGCTTTCCTGACTATTTAGCAGGTTTTGCATAGCATATTCCAGCTTCTTCAGCTCGGCGCCAAACTCATACTGAAAGTCGCCTTTTTTGAAGCTGAAAGCCTGCGAGATCCCGCTCTCGCTCTGACTTTGATCATTATAAGCGCTCGCCACGGGATTAGACGACGAACGGTTGTCATATTTGCTGTCTGCATGATTATACCAGATGCGCGTGTCGTTCTCTATGCTTTCGCCCAAATAGCTGTGCGCGATGTAGCCCTGCGTGGATTTTGACACCTGCCGCGCGCGGTCGTAAAGCGCAGGAAAGTTCACGGGTCCCGGCAGCTGTCTAAGGTCTATACTGTGATTCAGATATGCCTGTATCTCCTGATTTTTTAGGTTATAAACAGCTTTGATAAGATATGCGTCTTGCACCTTGCGGTTGTTTTCTCTTTTCATGAGCTCATCAGGCGCCCAAGTGGGATGGTAAGTGAAATTATTATCGGTATCAAAGTGGGAGTATTCGAGCTCTATCTGCAAACCCTTGAAGTGATTACCAACATGATAGCGTCTGCTATGCAGCCCGAAAGAGCCGATGCCCTCTTCCAGCTCGGCAAAGCTCTGAAACTGCGGCTTTTTTGTGATAATATTAATGATGCCGCCGATAGCCGAAGAGCCGCCCAATGCCGAAGACGAGCCTTCAATGATCTCGATGCGGCTGATCTGCGAAGCGGGGATCTTGCTGAAGTCAAATGCTTCCCCTGCACTGCTTTGCGCCACTCCATCTATCATCACGAGGGTGTGCCGCGCCAGGTTTCCTAAGAGCGAGAGATTTTGATATTCTCCTTTAAGAGGCAGGCTTTGAGTGGATATAGAAGCTTGAGTGAGAAGCAATTCCGAGCCGTCTCTGAGGCTTTGGCTCTCCTGCTTTTCCAGCTGACGAAAATGGTGCATGCGCGAGACTGAGCCGATATGCTCCCCTTGAACGCGGATGGTGGGTAGAGTTAGCGGACTTATGTCCATTGTGATCTTTGAGGGTAAGCCTTGAGTAGGCAATGTGATAGAAATATATCCCAAACGGCTGAAATGCAGTGAATCCGCAGCGCTGATGATACTAAAAAACCCTCTCTCATCGCTGAATACTGCGCTTTTGCCATCGTATATGCTCACCTTTTCAATTGCCTCTCCCGCCTCATTCACAATTGTGGCAGAAATAGCACGCTCGGCACCTTTTTGCGCGAAAAGCGTAAGGCTCATAAAGAGCGAAAGGATCAGCAGATATACGGCTTTGGACTGTTTCACCGGGTTCACCTCATTTTTGATATGTGACTTGAGATGAACTTGCATTTTGGGGACTGCTCAATACTCCGGAGTTTTCCCAAAAACACTTGTTGGCAGGTTTCCCGGCTCACAGCGGGTGGCTTTTGCCTTGGACTTGCCCTTCCCATCTCACACAGAGACAGTGGACAAATCCCCTGGATGCTGCATACGGTGGCGGAGGCCGCTTCGTTTTTGAATTCCCTATTATCTAAAATAGCACCATCAAGTCACTTTACAAATCAAGATATTGCCCGCCTCGCAATTGTCAAGCGAATCTTTTTGCTGAGCACAAAAAAAGCGTCCCACCTCTTAAGCAGGACGCTAAATCAGTTCACTGATTAGTCTGTTTCAGACGATCTTACCACTCATCACGTCGGCTTCATTGCATTTGCAAACCTTTGTGAAGTGGATAGCAGGACGCCAAGTTCCGTCAGTCTTACGGTTTTGGACTATCTTCACGCGTCTGATTTCCGTGTTGCAAGTAGGGCAAATCATTTTGCCTTCGCTGGACAGTTCGTGTGCGACCTTTGCGCTAAAGCTTCTAACTTTTGCCATGTCTATATCCTCTTTATTATGCTCTTTCTATATACACGCTTGTGCGCGTATCGATTTTGATTTTATCGCCTTCTTCAATGAAAAAAGGCACCATTATACGTAATCCGCTCTCGGTGAAGGCAACTTTGCTGCCGCCTGAAGCGGTATTTCCTTTGACATTCGGCTCACATTCGGCAATGCTCATGATCACCGTGGTAGGCAATTCCACGTCCAAGATCTCCCCATCAGGGGTCATCGCAATGGTTACTTCCATGTTTTCACGCATGAGCAATTCTTTTTCGCCTATCGTAGAGGCTTCCACGTTCATTTGCTCATAATTTTCCAAATCCATCAAAACGAAGAAATCTCCGTCGCGATAGAGATACTCTTTCCTTGTGCGCTCTACGCGAACTTCGTCGAAGTTATCGCTATCACGAAAAGTGTAGTCAACCACCTTATCGCTGCGCAGGTTTTTGAGTTTTGAACGCATGAAAGCCGGACCTTTGCCAGGCTTCACATGCAAAAATTCGATCACTTCCCAAAGTTCGCCTTTGAGATCAATCACCATTCCATTGCGTATGTCAGCCATTGTTGCCATATTCTTTATTCCTTAAACTTAGTCTTAAGTTGCCAAAGTATTTAAGTGGCATATTTTGGCAAGGAATTTTATTTTGAGGGCGTTTATAAGCGCCTAATTTACAGTGAATTTCGTCATCATTTTCTTTTGATATTTTGAGGGCACCGGAGGGATTTACCACCTCTTCCCTATTGGATTCAGCCTATATTTTGCTTATGATGTGGTCATGCCCATGAGCATATCATGACCACATCACCACCAGAACCCAATAGGGGTGCGGCTTGAACAAAGCGGGAAAAACGAGAATTTCACAGGAAATAAAAAGGTGAAATCAGCAAATCATTTGACACATTTCGCGTATTATAATATTTGGACAAAGGGGAAATACTTGGTGCGGACTGATGTCCCTTATCGAAAATCATCCAAGCTCGCGCCGGCAAGGAAAAGAAATGCTCGAAAAAATACTAAGAAAGATATTTGGAGATAAATCCACCACAGATCTGAAGAAATATCAACCGCTCGTTGCGGAGATAAATTCAATCTATGACGGGCTTGCAGACTATACTGACGATCAGCTCAGGGAGCGCATCTCGGAGATTAGAGATGAGATTCGCGAGAAGGTGAGCCCCAAAGAGCAAGAGATTGAAGAGGCGAGAGATGAATTTCGCAAAAGCACGGAAGACGCGGAGCGTAATCGCATAGATAATCATATAGATAGCCTAAGTAAAGAGCTGAAGAAATTTAATAAACAAACCCTCGACGAATACTTGCCGGAAGTGTATGCAATCGTTAAAGATACCTGCAGAAGGCTCTTGGATCAGGAATTTGAAGTGCGGGGTCAGATGATGCGTTGGAACATGGTTCCCTTCGATGTTCAGCTGATAGGCGGAATGGTTTTGCATGATGGCAAGATCGCCGAGATGGCAACGGGTGAGGGTAAGACGCTGGTTGCAACCTTGCCGCTATTTCTTAATTCACTTTTAGGGCGCGGTGCGCATCTGATTACCGTGAACGATTATCTTGCAGCGCGTGACGCCGAGTGGATGAGCCCCATCTTTAATTTCCACGATCTCAAAGTGGGTTGCATCACCACGGGGATGAATCATGCCGAGCGTCAAGAGGCTTATCTTGCGGACGTCACCTATGGCATGAATAGCGAATTTGGTTTTGACTATCTCAGGGATAATATGGCTATCCGTCCCGAACAATTGGTGCAGCGAGACTTTTACTATAGCATTGTGGACGAAGTAGATAGCATTCTTATTGACGAAGCGCGAACCCCGCTCATCATCAGTGGACCCATTGCGCAGGATAAGAACTTCTATCGTGAATTACGCCCTGAAATCGCATCTCTCGTGCAGAGGCAAAATAGCTTGATTGCGCGCTATCTCGGTGAAGTGCGTGAAGATCTCGATGAAGATAACGCAAATGCCAGCGAAGTGAGATTAGCGGATAATCTGCTGCTCATCAGTCGCGGTGCGCCGAAAAACAAGGCTTTCCAAAAGATGATGCAAGAGCCTTCGCTAAAGAGATTGGTGCAGACCACAGAAGGCATTTACTTGAGAGATAAGAAGATGCACGAGCTGGACGACAACCTTCTATATGTGGTGGATGAAAAGCAAAACAGCGTTGACTTGTGTGAAAAAGGGCGCGAATATCTCTCCCGTAGAGAGCCGGATCTCTTTGTGGTACACACTCTTGACGAGATATTGGACGAGATCGATGCACGCGAAGATCTCAGCGATGAAAAGAGGTTGCAAGAAAAAGAGATCGCTACCGGCAAGTTCATGGATAAGAGCGAGAAGCTCCACAATATCAGTCAATTACTCAAGGCATTTACCCTCTTTGAAAACGATCAAGAATATGTGGTGATCGATAACAAGGTGATCATCGTGGATGAATTTACGGGACGTCAAATGCCGGGGCGCAGGTTTTCAGACGGGCTGCATCAGGCCTTGGAAGCCAAAGAGAATGTGGCCATCGAGGCTGGAACTCAGACCTTTGCCACCATTACCCTGCAAAACTATTTTAGAATGTTTGAAAAATTGGCGGGCATGACCGGGACGGCTGTCACCGAGGATGCCGAATTTGCCGAAATCTATAAACTCGATGTCGTGGTGGTTCCTACAAACGTGCCGATTACTCGCGTTGATCACGATGATGAGATCTATTTGACAAAAAATGAGAAATATCAAGCGATAATCGATGAAATCATCTATTGGCACGAGAAAAAGAAGCCTGTTTTGGTGGGAACCGTGAGCGTTGAAGTATCGGAAGTGCTTTCCAGGCTTTTAAGAAGGCACAAGATTCCGCATAATGTATTGAACGCGCGTCAGCACCAGCGTGAGGCAGAGATAGTGGCCAATGCCGGCGCTCCTGGCGCAGTCACCATCGCCACAAATATGGCGGGTAGAGGAACTGATATTAAGCTGGGCGAGAGCGTGGTCACTGCCGAAAGTGAAAGCTATCAAGGGCTTACCAAGACTCGCACGGTGGAAAATCCCTATGGTCTTCCTTTGGACGGTCTTCACGTAATCGGCAGTGAAAGGCATGAAAGCAGACGCATCGATAGACAGCTGCGCGGACGAGCCGGGCGTCAGGGAGATCCCGGAACATCGCGCTTCTATCTCTCGCTGGAAGATGATCTTATGAGGCTTTTCGGTTCTGATAGAATGGCACCGCTCATGCAGAGAATCGGGCTTCAGCAAGGTGAGGCCATCAGGCATCCCATGATGACCAAAGCTGTGGAAAAAGCGCAGACGAGAGTGGAAGAACACAACTTTGAGATTCGCAAAAACCTGATCAAATATGACGAGGTGATGAATCAGCAAAGAGAGGTGATCTATAGCTATCGTCGCAGCGTTCTTAAGGGCTATGATCTTCGTGGTGAGATAGTTGAGATGATCAGCGATGTGATCTCGCGCCGCGTGGAAGAGATCACCGCTATGTCGCGTTATCCCGAAGAATGGGAGATAGGGCGGCTGATACCTTATTTTAAAACTTTGAATATAAAGATAGAAATGGACGATCTCGAAAGCGATCACCAAAATCATGAACTACTAAATAACACGGCG
Organism: Candidatus Cloacimonadota bacterium; assembly: GCA_012839325.1. GTDB lineage: Bacteria > Cloacimonadota > Cloacimonadia > Cloacimonadales > Cloacimonadaceae > UBA5456. The sequence continues at coordinate 24,611 of DUNQ01000125.1, read as the reverse complement.
CAAGAAATCGCCGTAAATGCTTATAATGCAAGAGAAGAGCACGTGGGCTCCAAGATGCTGCGTGAGATAGAAAGGCGTGCGCTTTTGGAAGTCGTGGACGATGAATGGCGCGATCATTTGCACGAAATGGACTTGCTCAAAGAAGGCGTATATCTGCGCAGTTATGCAAATAAAGATCCTCTCATCGAGTATAAAAAAGAGAGTTTCTTGCTCTTTGAAGGTCTCATCGAGCGCATCCAAGATAAGGTTTGCAAAAAGGTCTTTACCACCTACCTTTTCACTGCAGAGCAGATGGAAAGCATGCGCGATCACCTGCAGGGGGCGAGCATGACTCATGAGGCGATCGATAGCTTCTTGAATGCTCAAAAGCAAGCGTATCAAAGCTCTGCGACGATGCCGCCGGAATTTGGTGAGCCCGAAATCAAGGCAAGACCCATCACGAGCGCGCCAAAAGTTGGAAGAAATGATCCCTGCCCATGCGGTAGCGGAAAGAAATATAAAAGATGTTGTGGACAATATGAATAGTGAGGAAAAACTAAGTAAATGGCAAAGAATTTAATAATCGTTGAATCACCTGCAAAAGCTCGCACAATCAGCAAGTTTTTGAAAAATAAGTTCGTTGTGAAGGCGTCAATGGGGCACATCCGGGATTTACCTACTCGGACTTTGGGCGTGGATGTGGAGAATAATTTTGAACCCGAATATGTGGAAGATAGCAAGAAAAAGAAGGTCATCAGTGAGCTCAGAGAAGCCGCGAAGAGTGCGGATAAGATATTCTTGGCAAGCGACCATGACCGCGAGGGTGAGGCAATCGCCTGGCACCTAAGCAAAATCCTGGAAAAAGATATCAAAAATAAAGAACTATATCGTATAGTTTTTAATGAGATAACTCAAAAAGCGATCGATGAATCCCTGAAAAATCCGGGGAAGATCGATATGGCGAAAGTGGACGCTCAACAAGCTCGGCGTATCCTGGATAGGATCGTGGGCTATAGCATCTCGCCGCTTTTGTGGAAAGTAATAGCAAAAGATCTCTCTGCGGGGCGTGTGCAAAGCGTTGCGCTCAGGCTGATCTGTGAGCGAGAGGATGAGATAACTGCTTTTGTGCCAAAGGAATATTGGAATATTGATTCTGAATTTTGGCGCGATGATCTGCCTAAGTTTAAGGCGAGTTTAGAGAGATATCAGGGTAAGAAAAAGAAGCTTGAAAGTCAGGAAGATACCGATGCCGTATTGGAAGCAATCTCCGGTAAAGAAGCGCTGCTAAAGGAAATCAAGAGAACAAATCGCAATGTTCAGCCGCAAGCGCCTTTCATTACGAGTACCTTGCAGCAAGAGGCTTCAAAGCTGCTTTCTTTTCAGGCACAGCGAACCATGAGCATCGCGCAGCAGCTCTATGAAGGAGTTGAGCTCGGCGGAGAAAGCACGGGGTTAATTACTTATATGAGAACGGATAGCACGCGCGTTACTCCGGAAGCGAACGCAGCCTGTAAGAGTCTGGTCAAAGAGCGCTTTGGTGAGGAATATGTATATAGCTCCATGCGCTTTTATAAAAATAAACAGAGTGCGCAGGATGCTCACGAAGCCATCCGTCCCACCGATCCTTTTAGAACTCCCGAAAGCCTTGAGCCCTATCTTACTAAAGAGCAATTAAGGCTCTATACTCTTATTTGGCAGAGGTTTGTAGCCACTCAAATGACGGCTGCGAAGTTGCTTGTCACCAAGGCAAGCATTGAAGTGGGCGAAGCAGAGTTTTCCGCAACCGGCAATCAAATTAGCTTTGATGGCTTTATGAAGTGCTACCCGCATGTTCATATCCCGCTTGGGGAGACCATTCATCAAGATTATGCTAAGGCAGATACTTTGGAATATATGAAGCCGAAAAAGACTCAGCATTTTACAAAGCCGCCCTCTCGATTCACCGAAGCGGCGCTCATTAAAGAGTTGGAAGCAAAGGGAATAGGCAGACCTTCTACTTATGCTTCCATCATCAGCACCATCAGAAATCGCAAGTATGTCGTCATCGAGAAACGCAGCTTTATCCCTACCCCTCTGGGCATGGATGTGAACAGGTTTTTGGTGGATAAATTCGACTCGCTTTTCAATGTGAAATTCACTGCTGAAATGGAAGATAAATTGGATGAGGTTGAGTATGGCAAACAGTTGTGGCACAATCTCTTGAAGCAGTATTACGATGACATGAATCTACTCATCGGAAAGGTGGATGTGAAAAAGGAAAAAGAAGCTATGACCGAGGAGACGGACATCATCTGTGATAAGTGTAACGAGGCAAAGATGGTGGTGCGTCGCGGACGTAGTGGAGAGTTCCTCGCTTGTTCTGCATACCCTAAGTGCCGAAATAGTAAAAACTTCAAGCGCGATCTTAATGGCAATATCGTAGTCATCGTGCCGGAGGTTTTGGACGAGAAATGTCCTCAGTGCGGCAAAGATCTGATCGAGAAAAATGGTAGATTCGGAACCTTCATCGCTTGCACGGGTTATCCCAAGTGTAAGTATGCGCGTCCCAAGACTATAGATATGAAATGCCCAGAGTGTAAAGAGGGCGATGTTGCCGTGCGTAAAAACAAAAGAGGTAATACTTTTTATAGTTGCACGCGCTATCCGGATTGTAAGTGGATTTCCAGTTATAAGCCTGTGAATCAAAAGTGTCCTAATTGTGGTAATCACTATATGCAAGAACGATTTACCAAAACGCGAGGACACTATATTGAGTGCCCGAAATGTAAACATATCTTAGAATAGGAAAAAGCGTATGCACATAGGCGATGGAATCATCAGCGCGTGGGTCAGCATCAGCTCCCACAAGATGCGTAGTATATTGACAGCTATAGGGATAGTTATCGGAATCATGGCTGTCGTTACGATGTTTTCCAGCGTCTATCTTATCAAAGAATTGATCAGCACAAATATGGAAAGTATGGGCTGGAATAATATGCTTGTGATCTATCCATCCAGTGGGGGCGGCGGGTGGAGCTATTCACACTCGGCTGTCAAGACCCAAAGGCGTGGGGAGCAATTAGTTAGACCGTTGAGCTTTGATGATTATATTGCGCTGAAGGATCAGCTGGAATATAAGAGTATTTACGGCATGATCAATAACGAGCTTTTGCAGCTGGTAGGTGGTGAGCAAAAGTATATCACGGTCAAATCTACCGGGAACGACTTTTTCTTTAGCAAAAGTTATGGCCTTCAGGATGGTAGATATTTCTCGAAAGTGGAGGAAGAGCAGGGCTTGCCCGTAGCGGTGATCGGCGAGAAATATGTTAAAGAATATCTTCCCGAGGGAAATGTCTTGGGCGAGACTGTCATCTTAGGAGAGCATAGGTTCAAGGTCGTGGGCATCTTAGGCGAAGATACGCTGAACAAAGAGGGCAGCGGTATGAACTTCAATTCCTGGGAGCGTAAGAGTGACTTGCAGGCTATATATGTGCCGCTCAAATATGGTGCTTACAGGTTTCAGGGTCAAAAGATGCTGCATAGCATTCATCTGCAGTCAAAAGATGAAAAAAGCTATAATAATATGATGAATAAATCCAGGCAGATCCTGCTTTCGCGGCATAATATGTATCCGAATTTCGTGTTTTGGGATAGTGGTGCCATGATGCTCACCATCACCGAGGAGATGGATAAGATCCTTGGGAAGTGGAATATAACGCTCTTTGCTATTGCCTCTATTTCTTTGATCGTGGGTGGGATAGGGCTGTTTTCCACGCTGCTCATATCTATACAGGAAAGGATGTTGGAGATTGGTGTGCGCAAGAGCATTGGCGCGAGCGAGAAGGATATATTCTTTTTCTTTATAGTGGAGTCGCTTATGCTTTCGCTTGCCGGTGCATTGGTGGGGATACTGCTGTCTTCATTGCTCATAAAGCTGGCAGGAAGTGTGATTAAGATGAGCATGGGGATTCCTATTGCCGGGGTGTTGGTGGGGCTGCTCTTTGCCGTTATCGTTGGGGCTGTGTCGGGTATCTATCCTGCATTTAAGGCGGCGAAGCTTGATCCTATTCGGGCGATTTATTTCTTTGAATAGATGGGTTTTTCTTTGCTATGAGTCTTATGCTGCTTTTTTGCAGAAATAATGCAAATCCTCTGGGGCAAATCAACCACAAGTTTACATAACATTTTCTGACTCTAAAAAATCTTCAACTTTTATTCCTCATCGGAACGAACTGCTATTCATGCCTTTAGATGCTGTTCTGAAAACTGACTATTTTCAATTTGAAAAATAAATCGCGTTTTTGGTCATAATTTTGGGTTTTGGGCTCCTATATAAAAGTAGGGGCGAGTGTGTCGATCTTAAAAATGTTCGCTGTGCTTGTGTCTATAGTTCTTTTATTAAGTGTATAGTTGTGTAAAAAAAGTGTTAAATTAAGGCAAAAGTGAATGTGGAAGCCACTTAGGCGAAGCTGTATCGAGGGGAAAGCTATGTGCGCAGCTTGATCTTCTGTACAATCCCTTCGCCGCAGTTCCTGCATATCTCAATATCCTTTCGGGATCTGAGTATTGTGCGGCGGATCTTGTTCATTTTGGCGGACTTCCATAACGAGAGGAAGCTGTGATCACGTATGTTGCCGATTGGGAAGAGGAGATCCTTGTCATAGCAGCAAATGGCGAGTTCTCCGTCCCAATTGATCACGGGTTGTGTCCAAAGCCTGCGACAGCGATTGAGCAGCTTGGTCTTGAGTTCAAATTTATCCTTGCTGTGTTTGTATCGGCTGAATTGGTGTTTGCTCGGCAAGAAGGCAATGTCCTCCTTGTCATAGATTTGCACTGTCTTAAATTCCAGCTTATCTACTCCGAGTTGCTTTGCCATCTCTCGCGCTTCTTTTATCTCGTCTTCATTATGACTCATCAATATGAATTGCCATACGATGTGCGGGGTCTTGGATGCTCTATTGCGTTTGGCGCGAGTAAGTTCTGCGATATTGCGTTTGACAAGCTCAAAATCTCCGCCAATGCGGTATTGCTCATAGCTTTCGGCTTTGGTTCCGTCGAGGGAAAAGATGATACGATTAAGTCCGCTATCTATGATCTCATCCGGATTCATCTCAAGGCTGCCATTGGTGGAAGTCATTGTGTATATGCCTTTTGATGATGCATAGCTTACCATCTGATTAAAGGCGGGGTTGAGGTAAGGCTCGCCTTGATTCCAGAGGATGAACATGCCTATGTGTTTGTGAACCTGATCCGTGATGTCTTTGAAGAGTTGCAAGTCCATCATGCCGCGAGCTCGTTTCAGTTCACCGCTTCCGCTGGGGCAAAGGGGACAGGAAAGGTTACAGATATTGGTGGGCTCTATCATCAAAGCGGGTGGGTGAGCGTTTACGATGCTGCGCCTCAAAAGTAGTGATAGTCTATAATCGAGATATATCTTAGCAGCTGAATATAGGCGTTTTGGGGGCAGGTAGCTGCTAATCAGCCTGAGTGTGTCTTGCATGTGAGCCTTAGATTTCCGCCTTTTGCAAGAACACCAATCCTATGACGGTGAAGATGAGATTTGGTGCCCAAGCTGCCACAACGGGATGGATAACGCCGTTGTAACCGAGGCTCTGGCTTAGCTTTACGATGATCAGATAAGCAAAGCAGACCACCAGTCCCAGCATGAAAACCCAGCCGCGTCCTTTGCTGCGAATATTGGATGTCGCTATCGGGATAAAGAAGAATATCACGATGAGGTTGGTGAGCGGGAAGGAGACTTTCATGTGGAGATCGACTATCTCACTGCTGGCATCTTCGCCCAGCTTTTTTAGTCTGCCTATGTATTCTTTCAGCTCCATAAAGTTCAGTGCTAAAGTCTTCTTTGTGATACGGATAAAGTCGTTGGGTTCAACGTTTAAGATCTCAATATCGGTTTGAGGATATTGAATGAAATTGCTCTGTTCTTTAGAGGAAAACTCGCGAATTTCACAGTCTTTAAGCAGCCATTTGTCATCTTTCCAGACAGCACTATTGGCGCTGATATGATGGCTTATCTCGTTGTTTTCAAAGTCTATACGGGTGAGTTCTATTATGCGTAGGTCGTTTTTATAGCCGTCGAAAAAGCCAAAATAGTAAAAGTCGTCGTCATCACCGCGATAGTGTATGCGAGATTTCAGCATCTGGTCTTCGGGTTGTTCGCCTTTTATCTTTACATTGTAAACATAATTGCGATAGCTTTCGGCCCTTGGAAGCACATATTCGCCGAAGGCTGCGATGAGGATGGAGATCAGTAGTCCCAGAAAGAAAAGCGGAAGCATTGCACGCTTGATGCTTACACCGGCGGCTCTTATGGCTACCGATTCGTTGTGTTTTGAGAGGCCGTTCATCATAAAGAGGCCGGTGAGTAAAATGGTCACAGGTGAGGTGAGAACGGCGAGATAGGGCATGCGCAGGAGGTAGTAAGTGATTGCAAGATCGACCGATGCGCCTGCTCTGAGCAATTTTGGCAGGTTGTCCACTACGTCGATCACGATGAACACTGCCGCAAAGCTGAAAAAGATTATGAGATAGGTGCGGATAAACTCTTGCAGGATATAGCGATCTAAGCGGCGCATCAGTAGATTACCTCATCAGGGACTTCTGTTTTGCCCAGCTTTCTGTTTTTGATTCGCCAAATGAGTATGTGCAAATCGAGTAGTTTCTTTTCTTTGATTGAGCCCCAGATCAGGAAGCAGGCGATGATAAAGAAGACGAAATTGGAGAGCCACATGGAGATAAAGGGGTTGATATGCCCGCGATCAGCCAATTGTTCGCCCATATTTAGCGCGACATAGTAGATCAAAAAGATGATGCTGGATACGCTGAAAGCCATGCCAATCCCGCTGGTGCGCGTCATTAGTCCCAAAGGCACGCCAATCATGATGAAGATGATGATGGCAAAGGAGAGGGCAAACTTCTTGTGGAACTCTACTTTGAGCGATTGGGTGATCTCTTCCAGCTCTGCTATCCTGGTTTGGGCGATATTTAGCATGGAGTAAATGCGGCGGTTTTCCTCGGTGCCATATTGCATATAGGTGCTTAGTCCTGCGCCTTTTAGCCTGTTTTCCAGCTCTATAACTTCGAGCTTGAGTTTCTCGATCTCACTTGTTCTTTCCATGATTGATTCTTTGATCTGGGGATAGGTCATCTCTCTATCGCTGCGAAAGCCGCTCTCAAAGGGGTCGAAGCTACTTTCCAGGTCGCGGATATTTACCACATATTCATCGAAGCTGCTGCTTTGGTATTTGCCGGGCTCCTGTTCATTGCGCTGGTGCATCACGCCGTTATTCAGCACAATCCTCAGGGCGCTGCCTCCGTCCATCTGCGAGACGTGCCCGCTTTCGGCGAAAATGGTGCGCGGATATCGGCTTTGACTGCGGTCGTAGATGAGAACCTGCTTTAGCTGTTGATCAGTGTTTTCGCCGCACCAGACCGTGTATTCCATGAGGTTGTTAAATTCACCTGCTTCTATGATGGTCATCGGCTTATAGTAGGCGATTTTGAGCATGAGGTTCTTGAGTTTGTGGTTTGTATTTGGCAAAAACCAGTGATTGAAATAGACCATGAGTCCCGTGAGTAAAACGGCGGCTGTGATGAGCCAAGTCAGGCAGCTATATATGTTTACGCCGCTTGATTTTATGGCGTTAATTTCTCTGTCCACGCTCATCCTGCCAAAGGCGAGAATGGTGGCGACTAAGATCGCCATGGGGATGGAAAGTGCGAGCATATAGGGCAAAGATAATGAGAAGACTTTTATCACTATGCCGAGGGGTAATTGCTTTTCTATGATGAGGTTAATCAGGTCTATCACGCGATCGATGAGTAAGACGAAAGTCACCACCAAAAGCGAGATAAAGAATGGCGAGATATGCTCTTTGAGTATGTATCTTTTCAGGATCACTGTTCTTCACCCAAGAGTTTTAAGAGCTCTTCTTCGGAGACTATCTGAACTGTTCCAAGCTTTTGAGCTTGAGTGAGTTTGCCGCCTGCCTTCTCGCCTAAAACGAGGTAGTCTAAGGATTTGGATACTCCGCTAAGTATCCTTCCGCCGTGGCTCTGGATTAGGCTTTGCATCTCTTTACGTCCATAATTCGGTAGCGTTCCGGTGATGAGAAAGCTCTTGCCTTCAAGCAAGTCGGTGGCTTGTTCGGATTCATATTTAAATGATAGTCCGCGACTGCGCAGAGCATCGATCAGTTCGAGGTTTTTGGGGTTATCAAAATAGCTGATTATGATCTCGGCGATCTTTGCGCCAATATCGGGCACTTGACTGAGGCTTTCAAAGTCTGCCTCTATGATGGCGTCAATATTGCCGAAGTGTTTGGCGAGGTTGCCGGCTGTGACTATGCCGATATTGCGGATGCCGAGTGCGAAAAGCACGCGATCAAAGTTCCTGCTTTTGGAGTCTTCTATGGCTCTTTGCAGGTTGTTTGCGGATCTTGTGCCCATGCCGCTTAGCGAGGCAACTCTTTCATAGTCAATGTCATATATGTCGCTGATGCCGGAGATTATGCTTTCTTCTAAGAAGAGCGCAACGTTTGCGGGACCGAGTCCTACGATGTCCATGGCCTCCTTTGAGGCAAAGTGTTCTATGCGTCTTGCAAGCTGTGCCGGGCATTCGGAGGAGCTGCAATAGTGGATTGCGCCTTCATCCTCGCGCATGAGCGGGCTGTCGCACACGGGGCAACGCGTTGGAAGCTCTATTGCTCTTGCGTCAGTCTTGCGCTTGCTTGTGTCAACACCTAAGATCTTGGGGATGATTTCGCCGCTTTTGATGAGTCGCACCGTATCATCATAGTGCAAATCCAGTCTTCTGATCTCGTCAAAATTATGTAAAGTGCTGCGCGAAACCGTTGAACCGGAGATATATACGGGTTCGAGGATGGCAACCGGCACCACTGCGCCCGTGCGTCCCACCTGATATTCCACATCTAAAAGCTTTGTCTCTTTTTCTTCCGGCTTAAACTTATATGCCACAGCCCATTTGGGGCTTTTTGCGGTCTCGCCGATGCGTGTATGCAGTGAGCTGTCATTGACCTTTGCAACTACTCCGTCTATTTCAAAATCGAGCTTGTAGCGCAGTTCTTCCATCTCGTTTAGGAACTCGCTTGCGCGCTGGAAATCATCGCACACGCAGCGCTGTTTTGCAACGGGGAAGCCCAAGCTTTCAAGCCAGTTTAGAACCTCTTCCTGGCTCTTTGGCGGGATCTCTGCGGGTCTTCCACCTAAAGTGTAGAAAAGAACCTTTAGGGGGCGCTGAGCGGTCATTAATGGGTCTTTCAGTTTGATGGAGCCTGCTGCTGCATTGCGGGGATTTGCAAAAGGCTTTTCTTCGCGAGAGGCACGTTCTTCATTGAGCTTCATAAACTCTGATATGGGCAAATATATCTCTCCGCGAATCTCTATATCTTCTTGATAATCAATTTGATGTGGCACTCCGGCAATGGTCTTGAAATTAGGGGTCACATCCTCGCCAATCCTGCCATCACCGCGGGTTGTGGCATATTGCAGCTTTCCATTACTATAAAAGAGATTGATGCCGAATCCGTCGATTTTAAGCTCTAAACATAGTGGAGGACGGAAACCGAGTTCGAGGCTGAGCTTATTCCACCAGTTTTCAAGTTCTTCGAGGCTGTAAGCATTGTCGAGGCTGATCATTCTCTCTTTATGTGCGATGGTCTTTGCGCCTTGTGAAAGATCGTCGCCCACTTTGAGAAGCTCTGCAGCGCGCTCCGTCTCGGGCAACAGGGCAATAAGATCCTGCAATTCACGCACGAGCATATCATACTCAAAGTCGGTGATTTCCGGCTCAGCGTTTTTGTAATAGAGCTCGTCGTGCTTCTTCTTGTCTGCAAGAAGCTTGTCTATCTTAGCGCGCAGTTTCTTCTCGTTCATGGCTGATAGTACATGGATGGGCGGCGATCGCCGAATGCGTTGTTCTTCCCGGAGATTGTCTTATCATTGGCTTCTTCAGGATCGATCTCTACAGTGTAAACCGCTTCTTCATTATCTGTTAGGCGCTTGAGTATCTCACCGGTTTTACCTAATATCTGGCTCTTTCCCGTAAAATAGTAGCTGATTCCGGCGTTCTCTTCCGTGCCTGTGCGGTTGGATGTGATGGAAAATACGCGGTTTTCCAGTGAGCGAGTCTTCATTGCCTCTTGTGCCCAAGGAAGCACGAGATTTGAGGGATGGCAAAGTATCTGTGCGCCCTTTAGTGAGAGGCTACGCGCAGATTCCGGGAAGCTCCAATCAAAGCAAATCATCTGACCGATCTTGACTCCGTCCTTGGCGATATGAACGCTGAAGCCTTCTTCGCCGGGCTCAAACCAGAGCTTTTCACGATTGTAAAGATGCACCTTGCGATAGACGTGGAAGCTGCCGTCAGGATTGATCAAAACGCTGCTATTGTAATAGACTCCGTCAGCCTTTTCGGGGAAGCCGTAGAGTATGCTCATGTCCTTTTGGTGGCTGAGATCAAGAAGAGTGGTGAAAACCAGTCCTTCCGGCGGAGCTTCTGCGACTAAATCCACCTCATCATACGAGGCGAAAAGATAGCCCGTAAAAGCAAGTTCGGGCAAGACTACAAGATCGGTCTCTATGGGCTCAAGCATTGCTACTACGCGCTTTAGGTTCTCTTCTTTCTTAAGAAACTCGGGACGATATTGCAAGACGGATACGCGGTATTTCATTGTTTGTTCTCCAATAATGGGGCGATTGCGCGGTCGAAACTGCCTTGCACCTTCGAGATGACGAGGCCATAGTTCGTGATCGGCACACCGCGGCGATGACATTCTTGTATGCGTCTATTCATCTCGGCGGCGTTGATCATGCAGCCTCCACAGTGAATGCTGAGTGCAAAGTCTTCAAGATTCTCAGGGAAGTCATGCCCGGAATATACCTCAAAATCAAGCTCTTTGCCGGTGTATTCTCTTATCCAGCGAGGTAGCTTGTCGCGCCCGATATCGTCTTCCTGAGCGTGATGTGAGCAAGCTTCGGCGATGAGAACCCTGTCGCCATCTTTAAGCGTATCAATCGCGTTGATCCCTGTTAAGAGTAACTCTAATTCGCCTTTATAGCGCGCAAAGAGTATGGAGAATGTGGTCATGGGGATGCCTTCAGGCGTGATTCTGTCAACTTCGCCGACGATCTGAGAATCTGTGACAACGAGATCGGGAGGATCTTTCAGCATATCCAACGCATCATTGAGCTCTGTATCTTTCACGACGATTGCTGTGGCGTTTGTATCCAATATATCGCGTATGGTTTGAACTTGCGGAAGAATAAGTCTGCCCTTGGGTGCGCCTGCATCTATCGGACAAACGAGGATGATGCGTGCTTTTTCATTGATGATATCGCCCAAGATTTGTCTATCCTGCGAGACGGGCTTTGGGCTGAGATCTATCAGCGCATGTTTGGCTTCATCTATGCCTTGTTTATCTTTTGCGGAAATGTGAACAAAGGGGATTTTATGCTCTTTACAGTAGCTGATATTACTTTCATGAGCTTGTGCTAAGTCTGCTTTATTAAAGACCATTAGCATAGGGATCTTCATATCTTGTATCTTGCTTATCATCTCGATTTCGGAAGGGTGGAACTTTGCTCCATCACTCACGAAAAGCACTACGTCCGTTCTATATAAAACCTTGCTGGTGGATGCCACTCTTTTTGCGCCGAGCTCGCCGATATCGTCAACACCGGCGGTATCGTAGAAGGTGACGGGGCCTAAGGGTAATAGTTCATAATGTTTTGCAACGGGGTCTGTCGTGGTTCCCGGAACTTCTGATACTATCGCGATCTCTTGACCTACGAAAGCATTGATCAGGCTGGACTTACCAGCGTTTCTCTTGCCTACTAAAGCAATGATTAATCTCTCACCGCGTGGGGTTCTGCTCATCTATCAACTCCATTAAATTTCCTTTCGATCAAACAAGCATTTTGTGAATATCCGTCAAGTATATTCTCAGATTCATTCTAATGTTAGCAGTATCTTCTATAATAGTAGATGTTTATACGTTATGCTAAGCTTGGTGATACTTGCATAATCAAGCTCATTGACCGGGGGATGCTAAGACGGCGCTTCCCTTGCCGCTGATACTAAGCTCTGTGCGGGAAGCTGAAATGACAGCTGATTCGCCGCGCGATAGGAGTAGTTCATCTTTATCGGAGATGAGTTTTAGCTCTCCACTTAGACAGAGGACTATCTTGATTCCCTTGATATTCAAAGCTTTATCTTCTTTATTAAGCTTAAGATGATAGAGCTTAAAGTCATTGGCTTCAGATTGATAGCCGTGCAGATAATCATCGTCGCGCGGAGCAGTTTGAATATCAGGCATGTATGGCGCAAAGGTCATTATTTCACATAGCTTTGGGATGTCTATATGCTTTGAAGTGAGCCCTGCACGCAAGACATTATCACCGGATGCCATGATCTCGATTCCTGAGCCTTCCAGATAGGCGTGTATGACGCCTGCATCGAGGTAGATTGCCTCATAGGGGCGCAGCTTGATAAGGTTCATCAAGAGCGGCGATATAATGGCAGGATCGCCGGGATATATCTCATTCAGCTTCTTCGCCCATGTGATTAAGTAGGCATATTCTCCCTTCTCAGGAAGCTTTAACAAGGCATCGTTAAGCTCTTTGGGATCAGGGTATTGGATGACCTGCAAGTATAGCTCTGAAAAGCTTTGCGGATCGAGCTTTTCGGCAAAAGCCTCGAAAGAAGTAAAGAGTCGCCCGAGATTAAGAGCGCGGAATATATCCACAATCTGGGCGTATTCGCGAAAACCGCAGAGCGCATAAAAGTCTGTGAGTGCCATCATGAGCTCGGGTTTATGATTATCATCGCGAAAGCTGCGACGCGGGTCGCTCAGCGCTATTCCTTTCTCATTTTCCTTTGCAAAGCCTTGTTCTGCCTGCACTTTATTAGGATGAACCTGTATAGAAAGCGCCTGATTTGCTGCCAATATCTTGAGCAAAAAGGGCATCTGTTTAGCAGGCGATCCCAGCCAGTATTGTGGGTCTTTTTCAATGAGATTAAGTAGGTTTGTAGAGTCTATAAGCGATGGCGCTTTAGGATGAGCCCCGTACCATGCTTCTGCCAAAACACCGGCATTGTTTATGCTTAAAAGCTCTTGTATAAAGCTCTTACTACCCCACTGATAATCTTGTAAACTTGGTGAAATCTTTCGCATTTAAAACTCCTAAAACTGAAAGTAGATGAATGGCTGAATATCTGCCGAGCCGGTCTGAAAGAGCAGCCATATAATTATTGCCAACATCAACGATTGGACGATGATGGGTGAGCGTCTGATCGCCTTTTGCATGCTGCCTTTCCACGCTTCAGGCGTCCAATGCATAAGATAGCCCAAAACAATGAGAAAAGCTATAATTTGATATTGGGCAAGCCAATGCTTCATGATTGAGAAATTGAAAGAGCCAAAGATCCTTTGTATCATCACCCAACTATCGGCAAAGCTGCGGCTGCGGAAGAATATCCAACTAAACGAGACAAAATTGAAGGTGATAAACGTAGTGAAGACTTTGACAACACGATTATTAGCCATCTTAAATCTTAGCCAGATCTTGTCCAATAAGAGCCCAATTCCATGTAAACCGCCCCAAAAGACAAAGTTCCAGCTTGCGCCGTGCCAGAGCCCGCCTAAAAGCATGGTTGCCAGGAGGTTCAAGCTCTGCCTTGTCTTGCCTTTACGATTGCCGCCGAGGGGAATGTAAAGATAATCCCTGAGCCACGTAGAAAGCGAGATGTGCCATCTACGCCAGAATTCCGTGATAGTAGCGGCTTTGTAGGGACTATTAAAGTTTATCGGCAGATCAAAGCCCAAGAGCGCCGCGATGCCGATAGCGATATCTGAATAGCCGCTAAAATCGCAATATATCTGTAGCGCATAAGCATAGACCGCGATGAGGTTCTCCACGCCGGAAAAGAGCATGGGACTCTCGAAAACTCTATCTACAAAGTTGATAGAAAGATAGTCTGCTATCACGCCCTTCTTGATGAGTCCGGCAAAGATGAGGATGAGTGCACGAGCGATAGTATCCTGATCCAAGCTTACTTTTTTATGGATTTGAGGTATGAAATAACCCGCTCGGACAATGGGTCCTGCCACCAGCTGAGGGAAGAAAGACACGAAGAAAGCAAAGTCTCTAAAGCTCTTAGTTGGCTCTATTTTACCATAATAAATGTCTAAGGTATAGCTCCAAGTTTGGAAGGTGAAAAAGCTGATCCCCACAGGTAGGAAGATATCCATCAAAGGCCACGAACTTCCTGAGATCTGATTGATAGTTTCAATGATGAAGTTTGTGTATTTGAAGTAGCCTAAAGTGCCGAGATTCCAAAGTATGCTAAGCGTAAGCCATGCACGTTTCCCGCCTTTACTGCGCGTCTTAAAAATCGCTGAACCAATGAGATAGTTGATGACTGCCGTGATGAGTAGCAGGATCACAAAAAGCCCGCTGGTCTTGAAATAGAAGTATAAAGACGCAAGGAGCAGGAACCAAACTCGAAGCTTAGTGCGATCTGCAATCAAGGGATAAACAAGCAAGATAGCGATAAAGAAAAAGAGGAAAAAGGTGCTATTAAAGAGCAGCGGCCTTTGAGGATTGTATGCCAGTGAAGCCATGATTTGATCCAAATACACGCTCATTTTGCCTCCGACGTGGCACTTGAGGAGCCCTTACCAAAGAGAAAGTCAATCAACATCCACGCAATCTTGTCGCCGCCATGCCGCGTGAAGTGAGTGTAATCTGTGGAAGCCAAAGGCGGGTTTTGATTCACATAATTTTGCATGGAGTTATAGCCGCCCATGGCCTCAAAGAGATTGAAGAAACCGGCTCCCGTCTCAGATGCCATCTCGCTTTGAGCACGAATGAGCAGCGGGATATCCGGCGAGGTCTGATACTCTGTATCGAGCCTTACGCTGCGATCGTGCATGCCGACAATGAGTATGGGCACACCCGGCATAGAGTTCTGGATGTGTTTAATCGCCCCGATCATCCTTCTTTTATAGCCCTGATAGTTGGTCACACTTGGATCCGTGATGTTTCCACCATACTGTAAAACGACAAGATCATAGCCCAAAATCCTCTGAAACTCAGCTAAGATATCGGCATAAATACGCCTGAAATCCATCCCTGAATAGCCGCGCACAGCGAAGTTATCCACATATACGCCTTCAGTTTCATCGAAAGAAACGCCATAGACGTGCATAGGATCGTCGGCGGAGAAGGTGAGCTTTATCTTTTTAACCGGCTTATCTGGGCTGATATTGATTGTTTGCAAACCGTCGCCTGCGGAAAGTCTGAATGTGATAGGCTCGCCGGAATCGTAAGCACAAGTGAAATAAGAGTCTTGCGAGGCGTTACTGTAGAAAAGCCTGATCCTCTCGAAATTCGCCATGCCGCCGGGAATATCCGCCGCGGTATATTCAACCCAAGGATCATAATTCACATAAGTTCGCACTTCCGTCGTCTCAGCTTGCTCAGTATCAACATGAGTGCTATCAGTCGTATTGAGGCTATCCACAGGGCTGATAACGCTATCTATAACAGCAGTTTCCACCTTCCGGATGGTAGTATAATAAGGCCTGGGAATGAATGTAAAGCCGGATATGCCCAGCGAGGTTCGCGAAGGAGAAGAAGTCATGAACGAGATGCTTTCCCAATTGCGACTAAACTCGTGTTTGACAGTCTTTCTATAGTCGGCAGTGATGGATGTAATGGGCACGAATCCGATGCCTTTGCCGCCGTATTGACTTTGCAAAAAGTAGCGCAGCGGCGCGGTGATAACATCGCCTTCGATGATGGAATCGCCGAAATAAGCTATCCTGAGATTGCGGTCATAAGAGCCCGGAGTCTTGTCGTACACAGGCTTGAGCGCTTCCAGCTTCTTCAAAAATGGGCGCAATTCTTCCTGAGTATGCTTAAGGCTTTTCACCTCGGCAAATATATCGTCAAACTCAGCTGACTGCACCGGAGATGCAGGAAGCCACGGCATCTTACGGATGGTGAAGAGATGGTTATGATGCTCAGGAATTACCCACGCCAAAACGCCCGAAAAAAGCACCGCCAGGACAGCGATGATCAGAGGGCGGATGAAGTCTTTATTCATTTCAAGTCATAAGCCGAGCGGGAGAGAAGGTACTATCCCGCACGGCTTTAACTGTTATCATGTAATGTTATTTCTTTAAGTGATCCTTGATGGCTTTTGCCAAAGAATCTGCATCGAGTCCGTGAGCTTTGTAGAGATCTTTAGAAGCCCCGGAAGCGGGATATTCCTGCACTCCATAGTGAACGAAGTCTGCACTCATCTTACTTTCAACGAGCTTGTCTTTGACGCTCGCGCCCAATCCACCCTGAACGCTGTGATCTTCAATCACGAATATGCTGCCTTTTTTTGCGGCTTCGCTGACGATATTGCCTTCAAGCATGAGAGGTGATCCTACCACATAGAGCTGCAAATTGATACCATCTTTGGCGAGCAAGTCTATGGCATTCACAGCGTTATTGCTTGCCGTTCCACACACGAAGACCGTGCCGCTATCACCTTTTCTGACGAGATCCGCCTTACCGTAATCGAAGACATAATCTTCATCATAAAACACGCTGCCATCCTCTTTTTTGATGATAGGAAGCTTGGAGCGTCCCATTGCAACGATATAATTCCCCGGCTTATCGATGAGCCAGCGAACGATTCTATCGGCATGATTAGCATCTGCGGGGCAAATGATGCGCGTCTTGAAAAGATTGCGCGCAAGAGCGATATAATCAATGCATTGGTGAGTTTTACCATCTTCGCCCACATCGATGCCAACGTGCGTGAGCATGGTCTTAAGATTTGTATGGTTTATATCATTGAGGCGCTGCATGTTATAGGTCTCATCGATGCCAAACATGCCAAATCCCGCCCAGAAGGTCTGCATGCCGGTGGTGGAGAGCGCTCCGCCCATTACTATGGCGTGATGCTCCATGATTCCACACTGGAAGAAATGCTCCGGGAATTCCTTGGCAAAATCAGCGGTTTTGACGCTTCCCGCGAGGTCGCAATCCAGCGCGATGATAGGCGTCTGAGAATCTTTATTCAGCTTTGCGAGGTCTAAAAGCGCATTACCCCAAGCGCTGCGACAGTCTGAATCGCTCTCATAGAGCATAGGAGCGCCTGCTTTGAGGTCAAAACTCTTTTGGAAGAGATGGCTGAGGTCTTCGGGCTTGCCGTCGAAAGCATCTCTTTTGGCTTGCAGCTTAGCGAAATCGTCCTCTGCACCGAGCTCAGCGAGAGCCTTCTGACAGAGCTCCATGCTCAGGGCAGCACCGTGATATTGCTCCTTGTTCTCCATGAAGCTGATGCCCTTGCCCATCACGCTCTTAGCCAGTATCATGGTGGGCTTTTTCGCCTTGCCGGATTCTTCTAATGCGCCGAGAATTTGAGGTATATCATGTCCGTTTACTTCCAAAACCTGCCAACCGTCTGCCTCCCAGCTTCTTCTAAGGCTTTGGGGCATCACATCGTGGATGGAGCCGGAAATCTGTAGCTGATTATAATCTATGATAGCTGTGAGGTTATTGAGTTTATATTTAGCGGCAAAGCGACGTGCCTCACCGATCTGTCCTTTCTGTTGCTCGCCATCACCCATATGGACATAGACGCGGTTGTCTTTACCTTTGATCTTTGCAGAAAGCGCAAAGCCGCAACCCGCGGAGAGCCCCTGACCGAGATTGCCCGTAGTCCACTCCACACCCGGAACCTCACGCTCTATGTGTCCTTCATAGACGCTGCCATATTTACGGAAATATGCAATTGATTCATCGAGCGGGAAATAACCCATGAGACTTAAAGTAGAATATACAGCCGGAGAGATGTGTCCGATTGAGACCACCATATAGTCGCGCTCTTCCCAAAAGGGGTCTTTGGGATCGTGTTTCATGGTGTTATAGATTGAAAGCAGGACGTCGATGCTGGAAAGCGAGCCACCGGGATGTCCGCTTTTTGCCAAGGTGGTCATCTTAAGAATCGCAGCTCGGGCAAGTTTAGCTTGGGCACTGATTTGGGAAATCAATTCTGATCTTGTCACTTCTATTACCTCATTGTCTTAATTATCAATCACTTGAGAGAGATGCAAGACACCGGATATCGGCACCATTTAATGAATCAGCAATCTTTCTCACTGAATATGTCATACTAAATAAGTGCGGATAAGGTCAAGCAAAAAGTGTATGAAAATGAAAAAGGTCTGCGTGAACAGACCTTTTTTTATTGCTGTGCCGATCTTTAGAGCTCGGCATATATCTGGAGCTAAATGGGGGACTCGAACCCCCGACCTACTGATTACGAATCAGTTGCTCTACCATCTGAGCTAATTTAGCCTTCAATTCTTTCTCTGCATAATGCAGATAGATAGCAATCTTTTTATATTAAACTTTTCGTCAAGAAAAATATGCTAAAACGGGCTTCAAACCACTCCCGCACGGATGAGATCATGCATGTGCAGGATGCCCTGAGCCTTGCCTTTTTCACAAAGCACGGGCAAAACAGTGATGCTGTGCTTTTCCATGAGAGAGAGCGCTTCCACAGCCAGAGCGGATGCGGTGATATTCTTGGGCTTGGGTGTCATGCAATCGCTCGCCGGAAGCTTGATCAGCTCCACTCCCTTAGCTTGCAATTGCCTTCTGAGATCCCCGTCCGTGATGATGCCGAGACAGCTTTCATCCTCATCCATCACGAGCGTGCAGCCCAGCTTTTTCCCGGTCATTTCCAGGATCGCCTCTTGCATGGGCGTATCTTTATAGACCCGCGGCATTTCGTCTCCGGAGTGCATGATATCCTGCACGCGCAAAAGCAACCTTTTGCCTATTGCCCCGCCGGGATGGAAGAGCGCAAAGTCTTTGAGTGAAAACTCTTTCTCGTCCAAAAGCGCGATCGCCAGAGCATCTCCCAAAGCGAGAGCAACCGTCGTGCTCGCAGTGGGCACCATTCCCAGAGGCTCCAGGCTGTTATCCACCTTGGTGCAAAGCACGGCGTCAGAGGCTTTTGCCAACTGAGAATCGATATTTCCCGTGATACTGATCAGCGGGATGCCTATGAACTTGATAAAGGGGATGATGGCGAGGATTTCGCTGGTATTTCCGCTATTGGAAACCGCCAAGACCACGTCCTTTTTGCTGAGCATGCCGAGGTCTCCATGAATGCCTTCCGCGGCATGCAAGAAGATGGAGGAAGTGCCTGTGCTGGCAAGAGTTGCCGAGATCTTTCGCGCAATGATCCCCGCCTTGCCGATTCCGGTAAGCACCACCTTCCCTCGGCAGTTTTTCATCAGTTCAAAAGCGTGTTCCACCTGCGCTTGATCCAGCTGATCAATCAGGGTCAAGATAGCCTTAGCCTCTTTATTCAGTTCGCTTTTGATCTTTTCAAATATTGTCATAACTCTTCTTTGATTCTTTGTATGGCTTCGTCGAAGTCCATTACGCCGAGATCGCCTTCACCATGGCGTCTGAGCGTGATGCGTCCTTCTTCCGCCTCTTTTTTACCGATGATGCTCATGAAGGGTATCTTTTGCAGCTCAGCCTCGCGTATCTTATAGCCAATCTTTTCATTACGTGCATCGATCTCACAACGCAAGCCTTCTTTGCGCAATCTCTCTTGAATCTCTTTTGCATATTCAATTTGCGCGTCGGTGATGGGCAAAATCATCATCTGAGTGGGCATTAGCCAGAGCGGCAGATTCCCGCCGTGATATTCTAAAAGCGTGGCAAAGAAGCGTTCCACCGAGCCTAAGATTGCCCTATGAATCATGATGGGACGATGCGCCTGGTTATCCGCGCCAATGTATTCCATATTAAAGCGTTCCGGCTCGTTGAAGTCAAACTGAATGGTGGTGCATTGCCAGGCTCTGCCGATGGCGTCCTTGATCTTGATATCGATCTTGGGGCCATAGAAAGCGCCGCCGCCTTCATCCATGTCGAATTCCAAGCCCAGCTTATTCAGCGATGCGCGCAGGCTCTGTGTTGCCATATCCCACTCCTCATCGCTACCCACGGCAGCTTCCGGCTTTGTAGAAAGATAGATGAGGAACTCCTCGAATCCAAAGTGTTTGAGCATATCCAGCGCAAAGACGATGAGCTTTTCCACTTCATCGCTCACCTGATCCGGCGTGCAGATGATATGCGCATCATCCTGAGTGAAGCCGCGCACTCTCATCAGCCCGTGCAAGACCCCGCTGCGTTCATAGCGATAGACCGTTCCCAGCTCCGCCATGCGCACCGGTAATTCACGATAGCTGTGATGTTTAGCATTATAAATACTGAGGTGGAAGGGGCAGTTCATCGGCTTGAGATAGTAGTCCTGACCTTCCACATCCATCTTGGCATACATATTTTCTTCATAGAAGCCGAGATGGCCGCTGGTTTCCCAGAGCTTGCTGCGTCCCACGTGGGGTGTATAGACCAATTCATAGCCATTTTGCAGATGCATATCTGTCCAATAAGACTCGATGAGATGGCGTATCATTGCGCCTTTGGGATGCCAGAGCACGAGACCGGGACCCACCTCATCGTCAAAGGAAAAGAGCTCTAAATCTCTACCTAATTTGCGATGGTCTCGCTTCGCCGCTTCTTCCAAGAACTCCATGTATTGTCGCATCTCTTTATTTGAAGGGAAGCTGATGCCATATATGCGTTTAAGCATCTTGTTTCTTTCATCGCCGCGCCAATATGCGCCGGAGCTTCTCAGCAATTTCACCGCTTTGATCACACCGGTGTGGGGGATATGCGGCCCGCGACAGAGATCGATGAAATCACCCTGAGTGTAGGTGCTGATGGGGTCTCCATCCGGGATTTCTTCGATGATTACGATCTTGTAATGCTCGCCCATATCGCCGAAGATCTTGATCGCCTCTTCTTTAGAGAGTTCCTGACGCGAATAGGGCAATTTCTGAGCGCTGAGCTCCTTCATGCGTTCTTCTATCTTGAGCAGGTCTTCATCGCTGAAAGCCTCCTCTCTATCAAAGTCATAATAAAAGCCTTGTTCGATTGCGGGACCTATCGTCACCTGCACCTCCGGCCAAAGCTGTTTTACCGCCTGAGCCATGAGATGCGCGCTGCTGTGCCAATATATTTCGCGTCCGGCATCGGTCTTAAAAGTATGTATCACCAGATCGCTATCTTCAGTGATCATGGTATTTATATCAACGAGTTTTGAGTTTATTTCTGCTGCTACAGCCGCACTTGCGAGGCGCGGGCTGATCTCATGCGCAACGTCGTAAGCGCTGATTGCAGCCGGGTATTCTTTCTTGCTTCCATCGGGAAGTGTGATTACTATCGGCATGTTTTCTCCAATATTGTTCATTTGACTATCCAAAAACTATGAAGCTTAATATTTGTCAAGCTTACTGTGGAATCGATTGAGTCTTAAGCTATTGAAGATCACCAGTAAAGTGACGCCCACATCGGCGATGATTGCCTCCCAAAGCCCGCTCACGCCTGCAACTCCCAGCACCATCACCAAGATTTTGATGCCCAAAGCCAGCGAGATATTTTGCCAGATTTTAGTATTTGTTTTTCGAGAAAGTTCAAAGGCGAGAGCTAATTGTTCCGCTTTGTCGTTCATGAGAACAATGTCTGCACTATCGATTGAAGCCTGTGCGCCGATTCCGCCCATCGCGATCCCGATATCCGAGCGCGCCAGAACGGGAGCGTCGTTCATTCCATCGCCCGTATAAGCCGTCATGCCATCATGTTTCTGCATGATCTCTTCCAGCGCAACCAGCTTATCCTGAGGCAAAAGCTCCGCTTTATATCCATCTAAAGCCAGCTCTTCGGATACGCTTGCCGCCTTCTTATCTCTATCACCGGAAAGCAGATACATGTTATCTACGCCCAGCTTGCGCATATGGGACAAACTCTCTTTCATCTTTGGCTTGATATCGTCTCCAAATGCGGCTGCACCGAGATAGACGCCATCTTTCACCACATGCACGGCACTGTATTCGGCGGTATCAAAAAGCTGCTTAAAACCGCGCTCAAGGATGAAATCATAGCTTCCGGCGAGATATTCTTTGCCGTCATATTCCATCATTATCCCCTTGCCGGGCAATTCATTATACTGGGTTCTCTTCGTGAGATCAAAGTCATATTCCATGGCGTTTTTCACAGCGATAGCGAAGGGGTGGCGCGAGCCGAATTCACTCTCATAGAGCGCGCGGCTGAGCTCGTCACCACTGATATTATCTGATGTATAGAGCTTTTCCAGTCTGAGATCGCCGGTGGTGAGCGTTCCGGTTTTGTCGAAAACTACGCTTTTTACCTGCCTGAGTCCATCGAGGAAGGTGCTGCCTTTGAAGATGATGCCGCGCTTAGCAGCGATCCCTATCCCTATGTAATATGTGAGCGGAATGGAGATGACCAGCGCGCAGGGACAGCTCACGATGAGGAAGATCAATGAGCGTTTTAGCCATATTTGCGAACTGTATCCCATGATAACGGGGACGAGGAAAACCAACACTGCCATTGCGACAACGACAGGGGTGTAGATACTGGCAAAGCGTGTGATAAAGCGTTCTTGGCGGGATTTGCGCGAAGCAGCATTATCGATCAGCGCAAGAATCTTTGCCACCATGCTCTCGGCTTCGCCACGCAGGGCTTCCATCTCTATCAGCCCCTCGTGATTGAGGCAGCCTGCATAGATCTCATTGCCCGCAGCAACCGCGAGAGGCGCAGATTCACCGCTCACGCTGGAGGTATCCAGGCTGGTTTCGCCTTTTGTAATCAGGCCGTCAACGGGGATGCGTTCGCCGGGATGCACAACGAGTATGTCGCCGGGCTTCACCTGATTCAGCTTTATCTCCTTCAGGCCGCTATCTGTCTTTAGATGCGCTACTTCCGGCTTGAGATTCATGATGGATGAAACTGTTTTACGGCTGCGATTCACGGCTTTATGCTCGAGATAGTGTCCCAATTCATATAGCGCAATCACGGCAACAGCTTCGGTGTATTCTCCTAAATACATAGCTCCAAGTGAGGCGATTCCCATCAGGAAATGTTCTGCTAAGAGTTGGCGTGAAAAGACTTCGCGCCCTGCGTTATAAAGCACGCGCCCGGAAACCATCAGATAGGAAAGCCAGAATAACCATGGGCGAAATGCGAAACTTTCCGGCAAAAGATAGGTGATCAAAAGAAGGAGCAAGCCGCCATAAATCACAAAGGAATAGTAGGACTTTTCTTCTTTGATCTCGTGATCTGAATCATGTATTTTAACTCCCGGTTCAATGCCGGAAGCGATCTTATTAAGGATGTCTAAAGCATTGGCAGCGTCATCTTTATATTGCACAACGAGCTTCTGATTTATGAAGTCGAGATTTACACTGCTCACCTCAGCGAGATTTGAAATCTCGGTCTCTATCTTAGCGCTGCAATTTGCGCAATCTAAATTTTGAACCTTATATTCGCGGACTGTCATTTCTCCTCCAAAATGTGTTCCAGAGCGTCTTTGAAGAGACTGTCTATGTGGGAGTCATCCAAGGAATAATAGACCACGGTTCCTTCCTTGCGATTCTTTACTAATCGCATTAGACGCAAGGTCTTAAGCTGATGGGAAACCGCTGAGGGACTCATGCCGGCAAGGGCTGCGAGATCTGCAACGCAAAGCTCGGCACGCGAGAGATAATATATCAAAGTAAGACGCGAGCTATCTCCAAAAACTTTGAAGAATTCTGCCATATCGGATATGGTCTCGGCATCCGGCAAGTCTTTCTGAATCTTGTCTATCTCCTCAGGGGAGATGAGTTTACATAAACATTGTTCTTTCATTTCTGCTCCATATATGAATATCTGTTCATATACTAATGGAGTCAGGGGGTTTGGCAAGGGGAATCTTTAGTGAGGAGGTGGGAAAACACGTTACCAAAACGATCTAAGTAAGTTAGAAAGTATTGTCTAAATGTGACTTAAGCAATGAGATACCCACTCCCTCCTTATATGGTTAAGCTATAGATGCGGTCATGATGTGCTCATGGCGATGACCATATCATGACCACATCATCACCATAGTCCAATAGGGAAGAAGCGGGCAAGTGTAATATTAGAAGTATGTTAGAGCCTAACAGTAAAATGATCATCCATTGTGTAGCTTATTATATCTTATACGGGCAATGTTGCATCCTTGAAACGATGAACTTTCAGGAGATGAAAGGTCATTTACACTGGGAAAGCGAGAGCAAC
Source organism: Candidatus Cloacimonadota bacterium (assembly GCA_012839325.1). GTDB lineage: Bacteria > Cloacimonadota > Cloacimonadia > Cloacimonadales > Cloacimonadaceae > UBA5456. The sequence goes on along the minus strand of DUNQ01000125.1, from coordinate 404 downwards.
TACAAAACGCTATATTCGGGTCTCAACCCCTCCCAGGTCGGGAGGTCATTTACACTGAAAAAGTTTGAGGGTTTAAATACCCTCTCCGAGGGTCTCAACCCCTCCCAGGTCGGGAGGTCATTTACACACGCCAGGCAGTGGAGAAAATTATGGTGGCTCTTGCTGAGTGTCTCAACCCCTCCCAGGTCGGGAGGTCATTTACACTCTGAAGAGGAACTAATGTTCTCCTCTGGCACCAAAAGTCTCAACCCCTCCCAGGTCGGGAGGTCATTTACACTCTCTAAATCTAGAGTTGGGAAAAATTTCCCTCAGAGTCTCAACCCCTCCCAGGTCGGGAGGTCATTTACACAGAGGAGTAAAAAATGGAAAAGAAATACGAAATAATATGTCTCAACCCCTCCCAG